>NZ_JBMDWV010000264.1:0-30934 GCF_048594605.1 Spirosoma sp. | reverse complement strand
TAGCATCGGGGTGAAATAGATGAACAACATGGGAGAGTCCTAGGGCTAACACCGAACCGATTTGCTCAATGAGCATACGTGCAACCGGATCACCGGCTTCGTAGGCGGGGTGCAGAAACCGGGCTTGTCCTCCTGTCTGATGAGGATTTTCGCTGGCCGCTTGTTGAACGGCTTGTTTCAGAGGAGAATCGTCAGGAAGCTGGGGCAATAAATCGCTAATCTGCCGGTCAACTGCCCAACCCGATACCGTTTGCTCGATCGTTTGCCCCGGCGAGGAATCGCTCGGTGGCACAAGCCATAAATGACCGATTTCAGCTTCGCCTGGCATGGCACCGTGATAGAGCTGGCGGTTAACTACCATACCTCCGCCAACTCCGCTGCCTAGTGTTACGTAAAATACATTGGCAAAGCCGGTAGCTACGCCCTGGAGCGCTTCGCCAATGGCTGCTACGTTCGCGTCGTTTTCTAAACGTACGGTAGCACCGGGAACTTGCTTTCGAAGCCAATCGCCCAGATCAAAACCCGACCAGCCACCAATCTGATGCGAGGTAGCAATACGTCCGGATTGCCAATCGACCGGTCCGCCGAAGCCAACGCCAATGGCCTGGGGTTTCTCCGGGAGTTGCTGAATACACCCCGCAATTTGTGCTAAAATACCTTCGGCTCCTTGAGCTGGATCGACGACGTATCGAAATCGCTGAGTAATCTGTCCAGTTTTGTCACCCGTAACCAATTGTAACTTCGTTCCGCCGATTTCAATCCCAAGATTCATGAATTAGTAAGTACTGACGATGGTATAGACTTTATTGAAGTAGGTAATTCCTGCATTTATGTGGGTTCAGAAACCAATGGTTTAGACGATATATTGACTGTATCGTCAATAATAAACTCAGGACGACCTTTAATTTCATTGAAGATACTGCTCAGGTATTCGCCCAGTATGCCGATGGTCATCATTTGCACCCCTCCAAAAAAAACGACGATAATCAGGGTAGACGACCAGCCATGAACCAGTTCGCTGGGCTTGAAAACCATTACGTAAAGGACCCAGAGCGAAAGCAGTAAACCGATTACCACGGCGGCTACGCCTAAGGATGAAGCGATACGTAGCGGTTTATTGCTGAAATATAGCAGACTCGTGCGGGCAAAGCGCAGCATTTTACGTAACGGATACTTTGTTTCGCCCGCAAAACGCTCATTTCGTTCATAAGAAATCGGTTCCTGCCGAAAACCTACCCAGCTAATTAGCCCGCGGATGTATTTGTTACGTTCGGGAAGCTGGTTGAATGCATTGATCACTTTCCGGTCAATCAGGCGAAAATCCCCGGTATCGAGTGGCAGAGACACTTCCGAGAGGTAATCAATTGTTCGATAGAATAGTTTAGCGGTTAATTTTTTGAACGTTGTTTCGCCCTGGCGGTTTTTTCGAACGGCATATACAACGTTGCAGTTTTTGTCCTGATACAGCCTGACCATATCCGGAATGAGTTCGGGAGGGTCCTGTAAATCGGCATCAATAATAATCGCTACGTCGCCTGCACACTGTGAAATGCCCGCCGAAACAGCAGGTTGATGACCGAAATTACGCGAAAAGGAGAGAACTTTCAGGTGAGGATCCTGTTGGGCCAGTTCCTGTAAAATGGATAGTGTCTTATCTTTACTACCATCGTTTATAAAGAGCAGCTCGTACGCTTCAAAATTAACCCGCATGACGTGTGTTAACCGTCGATACGATTCACGAATGACTTCTTGCTCGTTATAACAGGGGATGATGACCGATGTATAGGTAGTGTACATGGTTTTCGTGTTATAGCCAAATATATCGATACCAGCGGCTGATTACTCAATGACTTGATTAAAAGGTCAGAACAGATAGGTCTGGCAGGAAAAACGCTTTAGGCGAACCAGTACTAGTTTACCTGATGAATGAATTTCGGTTATGTCAGCGGGCTTAATTAGCGAACGTATCAACTCCGCATCGTCGGAAAGAATGTAATTGTAGCAGAACGCCCGTTGGGCATTTGGCAAATTAGCGTATTCCCGAAAATAGCGGATGTAAGCCATCTCAACCGGATGATCGGTTTGCTGATTCAGAGCACTCCAGTAGTGATAGAATCCAGAATCAGACCCTGGCAAAAAGCCTATATTCTTAACATCCGGGCCAATGTAAGCCAGCAAAGGAGCATACTCTTTATAATGATGAGGATGATTTGTAAAATACGCCTGGGCACGATGTTCGTACAGAACACTTTCCTCTTTGCTCTGCCGAAAGAAAGAAAGTGAATCCAGCTTATGAAAGATTTTAGCCCGATCTCCGTAATTATAGGCCTGACGTAACGAGAGACACAATGGAGAGGGACTATATTGGTAAGACGTATTCAAAACCTGGTAATACGTGCGCTGTTGATCCGCCGTCGGTAAGCAAACGTAACTGGGGACGTGCGCTAAAAGGCGTTGCGCTATATAGCGAATAGGTATGACCATTTTACTCGGATTTCCGAATACAACAGCCATCGATACTACGTATAAAAGCAAAGTCAGATAAAATCCGCTACGTTTAAAAATGCCTTGCCACACGTATGCCGTTATTACGCAGCCTATGGCAAAAAATGACATGTGAACGCGTGAGCTGTATAATTGAAATTTGAAGACACTAGAATACAGCACAAAGCCAGCCAGCGATAAACTAAAAAGCAGCTTAGCGGACGAATGGCCCCGGCGGGTAAATAGAAGTAAAGTGGCAACGAGGAGAAGAAAAAAGTGAACCGTATTAGGTGCCATATCTTCCTGCATCGAAAACCTGACCTGGAATTGGTCTTTACTGATGGCAGGATCTTCAACAGCAACCCCAATTAGTCGATGGAACCCCACAATTACGGAATCCGCTTTAATATTATAAGGCGAATAAGGGGTGCCGATGTGCAAACCGGCGTTTTTAACTACGCCTGAAACGGAGTGAGCCACGGAAAATTTATCGACTGGAATTTTCTCCGCGCTTAGCCGGGACGTCTCTTGCGGACTCATAATTGAACCAAAGACGGCGTAGTTTCGGGCAAAAAAGGGCGCAAACAGGATGGCAAACAGCAGAATCGCCCCGACCAGCGTTCCCCAACCAAACAGAAATCCCTGACGCCGTAGAATCTGAACCGCCAGATAGATAGCAAAGGGCAACGCAAAGAAGAGGATTGGGTATTTGGTGAAACTCCCAAATGCAAGTGCTAACAGGCACCAGACTAACGTAGTACGATCGGGGTAACGGAGAAACCAATAGCCGAACAAAACAAAGCTAACGAAATAGAAACAGGCTATATAATCATTCTGAGTAGTTGTACTTTCAAATAAACCAATTGGTAAGCAGAGCATCAAAATCCCGGCCAGCAATTGACCTCGATACCCCAGACCCATGCGTTTGGCCAGCAGACTCACTGCAGTTACGGTACCGAGCATAGCGCCAAACTGAATAACGTTAGCCAGGTAATCGGAGCCAGTTAGCAGAAAAGTATGCAAGACTAAATACTCAGAAAAAACATTGTGATAGAGCTGCTGAACGTGTACCGTTGGAAAATGATCCAGATTATGATCGTTTAGCCAGTAAAGTATTCGCATGAGATGGTACTGGTGGGAATCATAGTTACTGGGAGGAGCATAAACGGCCAGAATCAGCAGTGGTAAAACAATGATTATAAGCCCGGTATAGATCAAAAAACGACTGCGCTTGTCAATGGTATCAAGCGTTAGGATATGCCTTAGTTGGTAGGTTAGTTCAGGTAAGGTGATTTTACTACGTAGCGAGCGATTCAGCCATAGTACGGTTGCCACTGCCACCAGGAGCCAGTAAAGCCGAGCCGTTAGGGGAGTAATCAGGTTGAAAAAGGAAAAAACTTCATTATAAACAAAGACGGACGCTCCATGAAGAATCAGACTTTTAATAAAGGCCAACCTTAGGGCGGTATAGGAACCGTAGCAAGCGTTATGTCGCAGAAAGAGGCTAAGCGTAGCCGCTGTAAACGACACGATCAGTAGAAGAAAATACATGGTGAGGTTGCTATGGTAGAGAGGAAGAGGTTTGCTCGGGGGAGACGCTACTTCATTGTAGCTCGGCCAAGGTAAATTTCATCGCCTTTGAGGTTAAGGGTTGTGTAGAAATTGTAGCCATCTTGCACGTAACGTAGCATAACCCGAGTCCTATCCTTCGGACCGGCATAAGCCTTCGTCGCGGCCACCAGAATCTGATTGCCATTGACTATGGCTCGAACAAAAGGTAAATCACGGGTTTTTAGCTGATTGGCATTGTATTTATACCAGGTTTTTCCGCCGTCGTAAGAGCATTCTGTTTCTTCGTTAAGATACGACTCTTTTCCATTAAACAGATCGCTATGGTGCTTGAAAAGTCGCCAGAGACCATGGATATAATGCTCATAACAGGCGTAATTACGGTCATTACCGGTACCCTGCTGCATCGGATCAGCAGGAGAGGGCTGATCGGGCGTAAGTTCGTTATGGTCATCCCAGAATAAGCCGCCGTAAGCGCCTGTAAACCAGTAAAAAATGGCTAACCCTTCGGCCACAACAGGCGGAGCCGGATGTTCAGCCTTAGCGCTGTTAGGAAAATCGCCATTTTGGGTATTAAATAACCACAACCAGGCAATACGTTTTTTAGGTGACAATTTCCGGCTTACTTCCTGTTCGCCCAACTGACCAGCCAGCCAATGACGGTCGCCATCCAGTACGTGTCGGGCCGAATAATCCAGTTCTGGATAAAGGAAATACGTCCCCGGCATGTAAAAATCGGCGTAGTCGTCGTACGATTTGCCGACGATGTCGTCAGGCATACCACGTTCCCGGCTGGTAGCCGTGTGTTTGGCCGGTAGTCGGCAATTGGCATCAATAGGGGCCATATAATCGCTGGCCCGGCAGTATCCGTAATTATTGTGTGGTATGGGGTCAATCGAGCCAATTTCTGTTTGTGGGCTGGCGTTTTCCTTCATGGTTTTCATCATAAAGGTGTATAGATTAGCCTGTTCCTGCTCGTGCCGGATGCCGTAATTATTTTCGATATCCAGAACAACTGTACCGAACGTATTTTTCCATTCAGCCGGGCAGTCGCCAAAACCGACGCAGTTACCTCTTAACTCAGCCGCAATCTGAAGATCTTTTCGACCTATTTCTGTCGAAGCACTTTTATAGATTACCTCATTCGCTTTACTATTGTCGGCGGCCCAGGCTATACCAAATGAGTCTCTAAAATAATTTTGGTAAATAATCAGCGAACGCTGAGGAATGGATAACTGACTTTTCCAGCCTGCAGGTGGATAATCCCCCCCCCAAATTTCAACGTTAGGCACCATCCGGCTTTTGTCGACGGCCGAAAAACCTCGTCGGAAAATCTTCGTTCGATCCTGTTGAACGTGAAGATTACGTCCTGCCCCGTTGAAAATAAGCTTTTTTGTTGAAGGCAGCGTAAAGTCACCCACTACATCCATGTTATAATATCCTTTTCGGGTAGTAGGCGTAAACTGTGCTCGAGGGGTGGTTTGCAGCGCTGTCTGTGCAGGAAGTGCCCCCTGTAGTTCTACGGCAACCGGACTGGGCGGAATACGCTGCCAGAACCAGAAACTTGCTCCAGTCAAACCAGCCACGAAAAACAAGGCAAATAATTTCATAGATAGCTTCAATTGGTAGCTGAAGTTTGGTGAAAAACTTGATTTCCGGACGTAGTGGTGCGTTCGCTATTTACCAGCCGCCCTGCCCCTGTAAACGTTGAGGGCAACCGGTAAAAGCATTCGTTAGCTGTCGGTACTAAATCTTACTCATCAATGTACCGCTTCGTAATGGGCTGGTACGAATCAATACGTCGGTCACGGAAATAAGGCCAGGTCGTACGGTATTTTTCGGAAAGGCTTAAATCAACAGATTGCACATGAACCAGTTCCTGATCGTGGGGAGCCAGATAAAGTAACGACCCAAAAGGATTGGCCACGAACGAACCGCCCCAAAACTGCTGATCAGCTTCACGACCAACCCGATTTACCGCCACTACGTGAACTCCGTTGGCAATGGCATGACTCCGCTGAATCGTCTGCCAGGCATTGTATTGTTCGGTGTTTTGTTGAGGATCGGGCTCATTCGTATCCCAGCCGATCGCCGTCGGATAAAAAAGAATTTCGGCGCCCATCAGCGACGTAATGCGGGCCGCTTCCGGATACCACTGGTCCCAGCAAATCAATACGCCAATTCGGGCAAACCTGGTATCAAAAACTTTGTAGCCCAGATCACCGGGTGTAAAGTAAAACTTTTCGTAATAACCCGGATCATCCGGAATGTGCATCTTCCGGTATTTGCCCAGATACGTACCGTCAGCATCCAGTACGGCCGTTGTATTGTGGTAAAGTCCCTGCGCCCGTTTCTCGAACAGCGACGCTATGATAACAACGCCCAGTTCGCCCGCCAGCGCCCCCAAACGATTGGTGGTTGGCCCAGGAATGGCTTCGGCTAAACTGAAATTATGATGGTCCTCTACGTCGCAGAAGTACAGCGATGTAAACAGTTCCTGCAAACAAACGATTTGCGCACCCTTTTGAGCGGCTTCGTGAATTCCATTGATCGCTTTCTGAATATTGGCCTCGACGTCTGCCGAGCAACTCATTTGTACCAAACCGATATTTACGTTCTTAGACATGCGGCAAAAATAGGGTGTTCGTTAGTTAGAACCCGTATTGTCAACAAAAAAGCCTGGCCTGTGGGTTCGAAAAAAGGTTTGAGTTTATGGACTGATGTTTGTAGTTTCAAGCTTAAGTGCCAACTTTTGAACAAGCTGGTTGAATCTGAAACGTTAACCTTACAATCTTAACTAGTAAAAACAGTATGACCTCCCGACGAACCTTCCTTCAGACAACTGCTCTGGCTAGTGCTACCGTAACTTTTTCTCCCACAACACTTTGGTCAGCCACGCGGCCAGTAAAAGATAAACTAGGCGTTGCCCTGGTCGGACTGGGTTATTACAGTACCGATCTGTTAGCGCCAGCCCTTCAAAAAACGAAAAACTGCTATCTGGCTGGTATCGTGACGGGTACGCCCGAGAAGGCTGAGAAATGGAAAAAGCAATACAACATTCCCGATAAGAATATTTACACGTATCAAACGTTCGATCAGGTTGCTAATAATCCTGATATCGACGTCATCTACGTAGTGCTGCCACCCTCTATGCACGAAGAATACGTAGTACGGGCGGCTAAAGCGGGCAAGCATGTTTGGGTAGAAAAACCGATGGCCGTAACGGCGAAAGAATGTCAGAACATGATCGATGCCTGTGCAAAAAACAAAGTATCGCTGGCAGTAGGCTACCGGCTTCAGCATGAACCCAATACCCAGGAGTGGATGAAGGGGCTTCGTGATGGAAAAATCGGGAAAATTCAGATGGTCAATTGCTCGGCCGCTTACTATGACGCGCGTACGAATCACTGGAAACAAAAGAAGGAAATGGGCGGAGGAGTCATGTATGACATGGGCGTATACGTATTGCAGGGGGCGCGGCTGGCAACGGGCGAAGAGCCGATTGCTGTTACAGCTCAGCAGTACACGGCCCGGCCTGATGTGTACAAAAATGGTCTTGACGAAACGACGATGGCCCAGCTCATTTTTCCAAGCGGTGCACGGGCCGCCGTTCAGACTAGCTATGGCATGAACATGAATTTCCTGGACGTAGTGGGCTCGAAAGGAACCTTGCGGGTAGAGCCGTACTCCGCCTACAATGGACAAAAGGGCGTATGGGGCGCAGGCGGTAAAATTGAGCATCCTTACGAGGTACCCTGGCAGCAGACCCAGCAAATGGACGATGATGCCGCAGCCATCATGAATAAAAAGCCTTTGATAGCGCCAGGCGAAGAAGGATTACGAGACATTCGAATTGTCGAAGCTATTTACGCTGCCGCCAAATCAGGGAAGGAAGTAAAAATTAGTTAATACATCAGATTATTTCGTTCAACGTATCAGATAGAAAGGCAGGGTTTGGTAGTACGTTGATTAACCTGGTTTTGAAACAGATACGTTGAACGAAATAATTAGAACTGTTTTAATTGTATGGTAAACTGTTTGAGTTGTGTTATATAAAGTCAGATTCGGGATTTGGCAGGCCGACGGCTTTTTGCTTACTTCGCCTGTCAACCCCTCTGCTTATGCAACCCACCGATTTTACCAAGCTCTCCGCCGAGCAGCAGCTCGACACACTTTATTTTTCGGGTGACATTCTCGCGAATCGCTACGAAGGCGAAAATATTTTCCTACTATATAACCTTCGCGATTTCTACGTCGAACTCCGCTATGATGCCTATAACAACAAGCTTCATCAGGTTACGGCTTTTCGGGATACGAACCAATTAGAACCGTATCTGCCATATTTAAACTAAATTTTAGCTCAGATTCGCAGCTTCTGACGTATTAGGTCAAGCCAGATCGATCGTCCTTCACAAGTCCAGTGGGTATCGCCTTTCAGGTACATACTCGCTGGTTTTTTGCTGAAGGCGTCATACGTATCGACAGTAGGAACACGTAGCCTGGAGTTAGCCTGGATGCGTTCAATCAAGTGGTTATAAACACCACGGTCAGGTTCCAGAATACTTGCTTTATTAGGAATCAACGATAAATACACTTCATTAAAACCCAGCATTCGATAGCGGTCTGCTACAGAATTGATGCTGTCTACCAGCGTATTAACTTCCCGGTCCGTTAAGGGTGAGAACGAGGAATTCAGAATTTTGGCTTTGGTTGTATCAGTGTCGGAAGCAATGAATATGTTTTTCCTGTCGTTCGATAAACTCACACTTGTATAAGCCCGATCAAACCATTCAAAGGTAAGCTGCGCTTTCAACTCCTTAAACCAGAAAGCCCAGTCATGACTAAACAAAGCTGACTCAAGCCGCTCCTCTACGTCGGTCCGATGAAAGTCATCATAAATGCGTTTGTAAAGCGCCGGGCGTTGAGCAGTGAGTTTGCTGGTATCATCTGCTACAACTAGTTCCGTAATAGGTTGGCTAAAATGCTCCCGGACATGACGCTCAACGGATTCGATCAGCAATACGTTACGTTTCGTTGAGTCAAGCTGAGCGGATTGTGTATAGGCCCAGGCTACCCGCTGAAAATGACTCACCCTAAAATCAGATTTACTCAGCCGTTGAGGTTCCGTAAAGCTGTCGCCAATTATATAAAGATGAGTAGAGGACGTATCACTCGACCGATCAGGCGACGGACAAAGGGGCTGAGGCTGCTTAAATTGTGGTAAAGGAGCAAGGCGATACAAGTCGCCATACCGATAATCGTCAATGATAAGCCTGGTTCTATAAAACCATCGGGCTACGGTGGTTGATAAGCCCGCTCCCCACAAAAGGAGGGCAATTCCCAAAATTATATAACGAACTATGCGCATAAAGCATGGAGCAGAGGGCAAAGAGTACAGGTCATCGAGTAGCTTCTACCCTATGCCCCATGCCCTTAGCCTTCATCTAATTCGAATACTGAATAACTGTACAGCCTGTTTCGATCCGCTAAGAATATAAATCTCGTTGGTGCGTTCGTCGAACTGTAGGGTTACCGGAAAATCGCCTGGAATGGGGCGGTCGCCAATGACACGGCCATTCAGATCGTAAAGCGTTGTAAATCCACCCGATTTAACACTAATCAATTCTACACCGGCACCTAGACGATGATACCGAACATTGTTACGTCCTGACTGCAACGCCCGCACATCAAATCGCCGTTGTCCCTGTTGATCAAGTACCGTCAGTTCGGTATCGGAGGCACGTAGCAGCAGCCAGTTTGTTTGATCTTCATCCGGAAAAAGGCGGAACGTAGCACTGCGGACGGGCCGATAAAGCTGTGTCCGTTTAGCAATCAATCCATTACTGTTCAGCGTTAGTAGTTGCCCCTCGTCAGTGATCGTTTCGATGGTTGAACGGCCGGGTGGTTGAAGAGCTGGCCCGACAAACTGTATTTCGGGTTCTTCTTCCCCTGTTCGTTCAATACGGCTGGGAAAATGTGGGTATTGCTTTCCACTCTCATGCCAGTGATTGAGCGTCCCATCTGACTGAATAGCCAGCACATCCATACCGGTTGGTTTTACAAGTACCTGAAAAGGTAACTGCAAAGGGGCCTTGTTCGTAGCTGTCAGTAACCGGACAAAGGCGCGTCGCTGCCGATCCAGTGCATAAATGTGCCCGTCGGCATGAGCTGCTAAAGCAACCAGGTTTCGTTGTTGACTGCCACGCGGCCGTGCCAGATAAGATACGTCGAGACCTTTAGGCACAGGAATCGATAGGAGAGCAGGCGCTTTTTTGCGATGAACGGGATCGGCTACGTATAGCTTTTGGTCGGTCATGAACAAATATTGCAGGCGCCCATTGTTCAGAAAGTCTACACCCAGGGCATTACTCCGAATAGGACCATCGACAGGACTTTGTGTGAGTTTATCACCTTCAGGCGTGACAAGGAGAAATTCTCCCGAATTCGTGTGTGCATAAAACTGCGTAGCGTTTTCAGTTAAGCTGCCTGTTACAATGGGAGCTGAAAGCAGAGAGGCATTCAGCGCAGTTTTCTTCTGTAACAATACTTTATTGAGAACAGCCTGACTAGAACGGCGGGTAGTACGTCCCAATACAACGGTTGACTGAATATTCTCATTACCGTAACTGGCCTGATAAGCCATATTTTCAAGGTTAGCAAGTGCTGTACTGCCTGTAGCAGGATCGATTTGATCCAGTAAATTTTGCCAGGCAAGCGGCCAGGTTGCAGGAACCGTTGTGTGCGCTCGATTGAGCCGAACCAGGGCTGTGAAGTTAGCCGGACGTAACGTTTTATTAATTAATTCTGCCTGACGTTGATCGGCTGTCCAGACAGCGCCCCGCTGTATTTGCTGCAGATAATCCTGAAGCGTTTCTTCACTATTCGCAACTACCAACGAAGAGCCATGCTGGGTTATCCAGCTTTGCGGAAAACCGGAGAATAAACTACTAAATAAAGACGCTGGCAACTCCGCTACGTTAAGCAACAGGATTTTATGACCCAAGTACGATTTGGGGGCAGAGGCTTTAGCGCCAGCCTGATACGCTACCTGCTGATAAGCGTCGACGAGTTGTTTGGCGTTCTGTGCCGTAAGTACAAGAACCTGTCGGGAGGCCCCCGTTGAGGATTCCAGCCGACAAAGCAGAATATCGTTGCCCAGCGCCTGATACAACGGCTTGGTGGTCGACTTAATCTGATCGAACCGGTCGCGCAAGAAGTCGCTGGATGCAGAGCTTAGCAGCTGATTTAATGAGCGCCCAAAACGCCGGGCGTCACTTACGCCGATGTGGTAAAGCGTGGCCGTCGTCTGCGGAATAAGATTCGCGTGCAGAATACGGCGGGGAGCCTGATTAGTGAACAAAGCGGCTACGTCGCGTCGATCCCCGATCTTATCAATTGCATAGCCGATAATATGCGAAGGCGAAGCGGACTGCCGGAATTGCAGATTCAATTCTTCAGGAAGAAAGATACGTACCAGCGACTTTACATCACTAAACAGCGATTGAAGTACTTCGGGGCGGACAGACAGGGCGGCCAGATGATCGGAGTCAACTTGAAAATCAGGCTCGGGCTGACGTAACTTTAATGACTGGTGCATTCGTTTAGCTACGTTCTCCATCAGAATACCTGATACGCTGCCTATCAGAAAATCGTCTGTCAAAATAAATGAACCGACAGGGTCATTCTCTCGTGTCACCAGATCCAGAATTTTCTCGCCCGCAAATGTATGATTCAGTACTCGGTATTGACGGGGGTTCGGCTTTGTCAGCTTATCTATAAAAGCCTGGTCGCTACCCGAAATTGGAATATAAAAAATGAAGTCAAGCGTTGTGGGCGAAACCGAATGGAGCGAATACCGAATGTTACGTTCCGAAACGAATTTCAGAACAGTAGCCGTGTCGGCAGTAGCATACAGAAAGCGGTCGAGTCGTTGGCGGGCTTCATCAAAAACGGGAATTTGTCGCAGCGACATCTCGGTGCGTAAGGCTTTTGCCGAGATGGTATCTTGTAGATGATCACTCGCCAGTATAAGTAATGATCCGGGAGGAACCAGAGCCTCAATGGTTTGTTTCGCTGGAAAAAGTCGCCGATAGCCTAACCATCCTCCTACAAACAGGACTATCGCACCAATACCAATCCAGAGATTTCGTTTCATTTACGAATTATAGAGTCATAGAGTTATAAAGTTATAAAGTTGTAGAGTGACCTGGATATATAACTTTACAACTCTATAACCCTACAACTTTACAACTTTTTTATTTTCCCCACATCGCGTTGGCGGTCTCGGGAAAGGGCATAGTAACTTCAGGAACGTTAGCTACGACTCGGTTAGCCCATTCAACGCCCTGCATTAGCGAATGATCCTGATTGCTAACTTCATATTTCCACGCTCCAAACCGGCCCCGTGAGTAAATTCCGAAAGGCTCGAGCTTGGGCAGAACGGCCTTCAATATGCCATCCCGTTCAATCGATGGCGTCGGGTAACCGTAATCAAACGCCATGTGGAATGTTGACACAACATCATCGGCCGATTCAATCAACTGATCTTCAATCAATGCCCGAACCGTATCTTCAATCAACGTTTCCCGGTTTACGGGTTTAGCAGCCGATTCGCTGGTTTCCGTCATCAGCGACCAGTGCTGGTTGATGTCCGGTACGTTATTGGGACTGTAGTTTGAAAACACAGTTACCCGATAATAAGGGCTGTTATATTCCGGAAAATACATCCAGCACATCGTTTCCAGGCTTTCTTTGGGTTTACCTTTCAGCCCAATGCCAACGACATTAGTTGAAGAGTGTTTCAAGCCCTGTGCTTTCTGGACCGTATCCGCATCTAACCCTTCTACTTTCTGCGTGAACAAGTCGAGGGGCATGGTATTCATCAGATACTCGTAATGGATTTCTTCGCCATCAGCCAGTACAATTTTTTTCTCCGTGCCAACTACTTTCTCGACCGTTGCATTGAGCTTTACGTACTCACGGCCAATAAGATTACCTACGGCCTCCCAGATACCACCTGTTCCTCCATGCTTCGGAAATTGAAACGTACTGTTAGGCCCCCAGGAAAAGTCGTCCTGATTGAAGATGATATTTTTCGTAACCCGCTGCAAATCAGTAATCGCTACGCGTTCGCCAACCCAAACGGCGTTCATGTCTTCCGGTGGATATGCCCACACTTTGAAGTTGTACGGAAACATGAATGTTTCGGCTAGACCTGATCCGAATGTAGCCAGAATCCAATCGCGGAAATTTGCCGGTTTCTGATTGGTTGGAAACTTGTAATTGTGGATGATGCCTTCCAGACATTTCCACATGGTTTCGGGCGTCAGGTACTTAATGTTATTCTGAAATGGATAAGGAACGAAGCGATTCTCGATCCAGACCCAAGATTCGCGCTGGTGACTGAGCCAGCCATCTTCGCCTAATGCTTTCAACATCAGGTCATCGAAGTATTTATAGTGCGAAAACTGTACGTGTCCTCCTACGTCCCAGGTGAAACCTTTTTCGTCCACAAAACTTTTGGAAAGGCCTCCAATACGATTTTCTTTTTCTAGAACGATGAAATCTGTAACGCCTAATTCTTTCAGCCGATACGCTGCTCCGAGCCCCGTAGGGCCAGAGCCAATAATTACATATTTATAATTCATAGTTGAGTTGACGGATTTTGTAAAGTAGGAGGCATAGATGTTGCACGCACCGTATCATACATCTATTTATGCTGTAACAGGCTCCGGGTTTTTGAGCGCCTTGACTTTACCGCCTAATTCAAAACGGAACTGAGCTAGCTCTTTGAAGCTTTGGATGCATACTTTCAACAGTTTCCACTTCAGAATAGATACGGTTCCTGTTACCCGCTCTTTGTGCGTAATGGGTATATCGAATGTGTTGAACCCGGCTTTTTTGGCCATCACCGCCAGAAAAATATTCGGCGCAAACGGAGTTGGGGTCGGAAGCTGAGCTATCAGTTTTCGCAGAAACGTGCCCCGAATCAGCCGAAACGGAATGTTGCTGTCCTTTATGTATGTTCCGTAAATAAAGGCAATGCTCCACCGAAGAATTTTGGTAATCAGTAAACGGGCCGGAGCATCGTACCGCTCCTGACGATAGCCCAGAATGAACGGTGACTCATTACGTTTAGCCCATAACTTGCCAAAGTCTTCGCTAACAAACTGATCATCGCTATCTGTCTGAAATACGTATTCTGAATCGAGCGCAATAGCCTGCCGATAACCATTTACTACAGCGTTTCCATGTCCGCCATTGGGCTGATGCACAACCATCAGTTTGGGATAACGGTCCTTAATCTGGTCCAGGATGGCACCTGTTTTATCCCGTGAACCATCATTAATTACAATAAGGCGGGTATTTTCGGTAGGAAACTGACGGGTCAACAAATCGGTCCACTGCTTAACAACAGTTTCAATCACTTCTTCTTCGTTGTAAGCCGGCATTACAATTGACAGCAGGAGGCTCATTCAGCGTGTTTTAGGAAATTGACGACAGGTTCAATGCTCGTCAACAAGTTTAAAATAAGTTGGACTAACGAGTATGCCAACCCGGATAGTTTGTCTAAACGATACCGCAAATATAGGAAATTGTTATCGGCTTAACGTAGCAAGTCGTACGACCTTATTAAGTGGACAAGCTGAATTCGCTAATTCAGGGCTGACAATTTCTGCTCAATACGAATAGCGATCTTTAAGTGAATTGATGGGTTTTTCGATCAAATACCAGGAAATCGTAGCCAGCAAGATGGTCAACGTGAGGTAAAAACAAAATGGAAAAAAATAGGAGCTATTCAGAAAAGGTAGAATATCCGTGATACGTCGCCATGCCCGGATTGTGAAATGAGTCGGTTGTGTATGGTATACGTTATAAACAAAATTATGGTACAGGTATAATCCGTAACTAATACGCCCCAGGTATTGGCTAACAGGGTTTTCCAGCACCCATTTCATAATCCCTTCAAAGCCAATTACGGACCGGCCAATCAGGAAAAAGCCAAATAATGAGGCCGCTAGCCGCTCCCAAACGTCCGACATTACGTTGTGGTAACCTCTTGGCGAATCGACCGCAATCCAGTTATTCACAAGACAGACAAGAACAAAACTGGCCAGGCTCAGCCACACCCAGAGCGATGATTTAAAGACCTGTACAAACCGATCACGCTGATAGAGCCAGCCATATGCCATCAGTGCTCCTAATCCGAATGCATCAAGGCAGGTCGGCGTTGATACGTAGCCAATAAACCACGGTAAACGGGCCCGATACAAGACATACCGTAATGCTACGCTGCCAACAATCATACAGAGAGCCGTTAGGGGAACGTACCGGCGCGGAACGAAAAATAGCAGCAGGGGCATAAAAAGATAGACCTGTTCTTCCACCGCCAACGACCACAGGTGGTCAACTGTGCCCATCCAGGTATGATACAGAGCAATGTAAATGTTGGTGCCGTAGAGAGCCAGCCAGGCAAATTTTTGTCGAACAGGGGGCTCGTTGACCAGCGCTAACACAAACAAGGTTAGGTAATAGACGGGAAAGATTCGAATGGTTCGGCGGATATAAAATGTTTTCAGGTATTTCGAAAGACCACCATTAGGCAAATGGCTGAGTTTGTCCTTACTGGAAAGTAAAATCCGGGTAATCAGAAAACCACTCAGCACAAAAAAAATCGTGACGCCCAATGCGCCCAGTGCACCAATCGGCAATTCAATGTGTGTTACCGTCCAGTGATCGAACAACACTAGACCTACGGCAATAAACCGAATACCATCCAGTTGTAAAAGGTGGTTTAGGGTGGGGCGGTTAGTTTGCGTAGCTACTGGAACGTCTGTGTGCATAATCTAAAAATAACTCACTAATCCGGTCAATTACCAGTTTTTAGGACGCGACGTAGTGGGCGGCCCAGTCGACGTAAGCGTTTGATTGGTTGGATAAAGCTGACTACGGTTATCATTCGAAACCGTCAAAACATATAATTGATACGTACCTGCCTCCAGTTCGCTGGACAAAATATCGGTCCGGAAGCCCGTCGTAAATAACTGGCTGGGCTGAAACGACGCTTCTAAAGCAGATCGCTGGTTTTGATGAACCGGAAACAGATAAAGTCGTTTTGTTGAGCGAACTATAAGGTAGTTTCCAGAATCGCCTAAACCCTGGGCGGGCATTGTCGCATTTTGTATATCAAATCCAGTAGCTGTATTATGTATCTGTATAGGCGCAAGGGGTTGACTGGCAGAACCGTATAAAATTGGTAGGGCTTCGTGGTAGAAGGTGGACGCTAGCGTAGTATATTTACTTGAAATTGAGTCGATACGGACCACCGGTACATTCGTTGAATGGCTACCGTTGAACTGCATGGAGGTGAGCTTGTGCCGCCAAAAGACCGTTTCATCTAAAAAAGACAAATAGGAGAGACCCGCAAAGATAATTGCCCCGAGGGTTCCACTCACCATAAGCCATCGACCAGGACGCTCACTGAACGTAACGACAGCATACGTATAAAGCAAAGCCAGCAGGGTTAACGAGTAAGGTTTGTAGCGACTTGTCATTAATAAATCGATGCCAAAAACCGTTCGTGCCCAGGCTACGATGGCACCCGTCCCTAATATGAAAAGGGCACTGCTCCAAAAGAATAAGACTGGTGATGAAATCGTAGCAGCCTGCTCACTCGGCGCTTTAGGATTCAGAAGTTGCTGAGGGATGCGGATAAGCACTAGTCTGTTCATCCAGAGCGTCCATGCAAAAATGCTCAGTGTGGTTAGAACAAGTAGTCCACCAAGAACAATGCCAGCATTTAAAGTAGAACCAATTGGCACAACTTCGGCAGCAGCACCAATAAAAGCGAACCAACCTTTCAGCAGTTCATAAATACCTGGACGTGTATAGGTAATATCGCCGGGCTTCTCAAAACCGGTAAAATACAAGCCGACGACAACGGCCCCGGCAAGTAGCCAGCCCAGGAGAGGACGTAACCATTGCCAACTCGTTTGACGGTTCCGATACGTATCGGTTTGGAGGAGGATTAGCAGAAAACCGATGGGCCAGACTACTAGCCCGTTACCACTGGTGATGGTTGCTAATACAGCCGCAATTAGGGCTAACCCCCATTTGGTAGAATAACTAAGAAAGTAGAACGCTGCGATAATCCACAGGACGACGGAAAAGTTTTGCAGAGCAGCCATGCCCCAAAACATATTCTCCCAGTGCGATAGATTGAATAGCAGAAAGGCTACCGGTATGGCGTACAGAACTGGTTTGCTGGCCCGACGCAAGATGGCGATAAATACCAGTAATAAGCCGATCAGACTCAGATTGCCAACAACCATCAAATGCGTATAACTCAATTTGCCGAATAGCCAGTAATCCAGCAACGTAATGACGCGATCGTAAACGATTCGGTGTTCGTTATGCTGGCGAAACAACTGATGAATTTTTCCGGATAGGGTTGTTTCCTGATCAAAGAAAAACAGAAAACCACGTAGCGCGTGATCGTCCCATTTCGGAATATTGATGGCGTAAGCTTTCCAGAATATCCCAAATACCACAACAGGCAGTGCCACCAGCAAATAGCCCAATGCCGACTTGGTCCAACCGGAATTGCCTTCCCTGAACGGTAGTTGCCTGGACTCTGATTGCTGAGTCAACTGCGATTTGTTTGTTGTTGATAACAAAGGATAATCTCAGAAAATTAGTTTGTAAACGAGGCCAATTGCCGGGCAATATTAACCGGGTCAAGCCCTGATAACTGCTGGTGGTATTTTTGATCACCGTACAGACCGTTGGGATAGCCCTGCGCCGATAGGCTTACAAAATGACTCGGTGCTACTCCATCGGTAAGAAGTTTCACCGATAGCTGTTGAGCAAGTCCGCCAGTCGATACGTGTTCTTCAACAACCAACAACGGCTTACCCGCCCAGCGATGAGCTAAATCGGTAGGAAGATCGAGCGGCAGATTGGTTGCTGTATAAACATCAAACTGATTGGCCAATAAGTTATCCTGTAAGGCAGTCAGTACGTTAGCTGCGACGGGACCGAGCGCAACAACCGTTCCGACAGGCGTTTTGCTGCGAACAATGTGTTTAAATGAACCGTACGTTTCCGCACCATCAGGCGTGTTAGAACCTGCCCCTAATCGTAAATACGTCGGACGTGCCTCGGCTACGATCTGATCCAGCATGGGCGCTACTTCGTCGGCAAAAGCAGGAATATACGTATTGACATTCTGGAGGCTGCTCAGGCAAGCCAGGTCTTCAATCGCGTGGTGCGTACTGCCCATAATACCATAACCATAACCTCCGCCGTTTCCTACCAGAAAAACAGGCATTTTATGCAGACAAACGTCGTTGCGGAATTGCTCCAGGCACCGATATACGACAAAAGGAGCAATGCTGTAACAGAAAACTTTGTAACCCCGATACGCCATGCCCGCAGCTACGCCAACCATATTCTGCTCCGCTACGCCCGCATTAATAAAACGAGGTCCTAAAGCATCCTGTACATTTTCCAGTGCATTATAGCCCAGATCGCCAGTAATGAATACAATCTTCTCGTCTTCCCGGGCAAGTCGCTCAATGGCGGCTGAAAATTCCTTTCGCATAGTTATTATAGCCTGTTCTGCTGATGAAATGGCGGCTGGTCCGCTTTCGGTTACTTGTTTTTTCGCTGCTCAACCAACGTACTGATTTCGGCTGCGGTTTTGTACACTCGTTGCCCTTTACGCACCATCGTTCGGATAAATTTCGGTCGTTTTTTCGTCTCCTCAAATATCTTGCTGATATACTCACCCAAAAACGAGATACCCAGTAAATTGATGCCACCGAAAAACATTACCAATACAATAACGGTCGACAGACCATAAGGCGTATTTGGGTCGAAGTTGAGCAATCGGGAAAGGATCTGCCAGACAATCCCCAGCATGGATAGAGCCGTTAGGGCAAAACCAGCGTAGGTCATTAACTCCAGCGGAGCAAAGCTGAACGAAAAAATAGCTTTCTTGGCCCACCAGATGTTCTTAGTCCAGTTGTTGGTCGAGACGCCAAACATCCGTTCGGGCCGGACGTAGTTGACGCCAGTTTGTTTAAACCCAACCCAAGCCCGCAGGCCACGCAGAAACTGTTCCGTTTCAGGCAGGTTGACCAGCTCACGTACGACTTTCCGGTCAATCATCGAAAAATCGCCCGCATCGACCGGAATATTAATATAAGCGGTCCGCTTGAATAGCCGATAAAACTGCTTATAGAAAAAATGAACGTGCGGAGCCATTTCGCGCTGAACCCGAACGCCATACGTAACGTCGAAGCCTTGCTGCCACTTCTCGTAAAATTTCGGAATGATTTCGGGCGGGTCCTGTAAATCGCCATCCATCAATACGACGGCATCACCCGTTGCAATTTCCATTCCGCTCAAAAACGCTGATTGCGAGCCAAAATTACGGGAGTGTTTAATGGCTATTACGTTCGGATCTTTCGCGCAAATCTCGTTCAAAACCTCATCCGTATTGTCGGGCGAATTGTCGTTTACGAAAATAATTTCGTAACGTACCTTCATTTCGTTGAAGGTTTTCACCAGCCGCTCGTACATATAGGGAATCGCCTGAGCGTCCCGGTAACAGGCAATAATGGGCGAGATAACCGGATTAAGCGTAGGCGTTTGAAAAGCCGGAATGACCCGATTTTCGTAGTCGTGCGCGATCTGCCAGTCCGCCGTTTGCCGAAGACCGTCACTCAGCAACGTAGTGGCTTTCCAGCCGAGGTCGGCCTGGGCCGCCGTTGGGTCTCCATACCAGTCGGCCAGGTCCCAGTTGCGGTTATTCATGCTGCCCCAAACGGGTTCCTGCCGTATGCCGAACGTCTGACGCGCTACGTCGACAAGCTCACGCATGGTCGTTTTTTGCCCAGTGGCAATATTGTACGAGCGCCCCCGGATTTCGGCGTTGACACGTAGCGCAGCCTTCACAAACGCCCCGACGCAATCGTCAATATAAACGAAGTCGCGGCTAATGTCGGGTGAAACCAGCGGAGGAAGCTGCCCTTTCCGATTTTCTTCAACCAGCCGTGGAATGAGCCGATCCGGTTCCTCCCAACCTCCGTAGATAGAATACAGTCGTAAATTAAGCGTATTGAGTTTGTGGACTTTGGCGTAATAGTCGAGTGTGTAGGCGGCTGATACTTTCGAAACCGCGTAGTGACTGTTTGGCTCTACAGGGTCCGTTTCTTTCGGGGCCGTACAGTTAAAACCATACTCCGAACTACTCCCGGCATGAATATATACCATGTCGGAAGAGCAGTTTTCAAGGATGTTGACAGTGCCTAATACGTTGGTCTCGTACGTAAGCCCCACATTTTTCTGTTTACTGTAGGCTCCATAAGCCGCCAGATTGAAAATGGTCTTCGGCCTAATTTTACCAAAAACGTCCTGTACGGACGTAGTAGAGAGAATATCGCAGTGAATAATGTTCTCTGCCGGTACGTCTAAAAGCTTAAGTCGCCAGGCTTTCGTGGCATCGTGCGTCAGCGCATAAACGTCCTGGCGAATACGGAAAAGCTGCTCGAACAGATTGGCTCCGATGAAGCCGCTAGCCCCAAAAATGACGATGGGGCCATTAAGTTGTGTAATATCAGAAGGTAGCAAAATGGGATGCAGACTGATTCATTCAGGCCGCAATATTACGGCAAAAGGCTTGGATATGACGTATAAGTAGCCAGTTTTATAGGAAAGGATGAGCGAACGGTAGCTAGGATTGAGCCTCATGAGCCAGTAAATACCGCTCGTTAACGTCAGCCTTAGCCTGCTCATACTGCGCTTCTGTCATGGGCAAATAGTGCCATTCGAGCTGATTTTCCATGTAGGATACGCCCTTGCCTTTCACGGTTTTGGCAATAACAACTTTGGGTTGCCCGTTTCGTTTTGCCGGATCCGTCAACTGGTCAATGATCACCAATACGTCATCTACGTTGTGCCCATCTACTTCGATGGTTTCAAAGCCGATGGCTTTCCAGGTCCGTATGTCGGCCGTATCGCCCAGTACGTCGGCTGTCTTTCCAAAACCCTGCAAACCATTTTTGTCGATTAGTACAATCAGATTGTCCAGCTCATTCTGAAGAGCAAAATGAGCGGCTTCCCAGGTCGTACCTTCGTTGGTTTCGCCGTCAGACATGAGGACAAACACGCGGGAATCATCACCCAGTAATTTTCCCGCCTGAGCGATGCCGGTTCCGATTGGTAAACCATGCCCCAGCGAGCCAGTTGCAAATGGAATGCCCCGATGCTGATTAGGCGCTGGGTGTGCCGGTAACGTAGTGCCGTTATGATAGTACGTTGCCAATTCCTCATCAGAAATTTCGCCTAAGTGATTTAAGCAAGCGTAGAGCGAGGCAGCCGCGTGGCCTTTCGATAACAGAAATGTATCCTGCTCGCGTTTACGTAGAACAAGGGCGGCAATCATCAGATCTACACAGCTCAGCGAGCAACCAATGTGGCCAGCATGCGCCTTGTGGTACAAGCTCAGTATTTTAAGTCTAAGTTGGCCCTGTAGGGCTTGGAGATCCGTGATTTCGGAAGCTGAAGTCATGGCTGTTGATGGGAATGAGGCTTAATCACCGTAGCGGTAAGTGTGGCCTTGAAAATCAAAAATAGTAATTTTTTCGCCGGAATTTCCTTTCACCAGTACAATCCGATCTGGCTCGTTAGGATCAACCCGCTGAATATACTGAGCATCTTTGGGCAAATAGATGTTCACGGTTTGGGCGTCGATGAGTGTAACGGGAGAATACGTTCTATCGTTCTTCTCCGACATAATAGGCCGTTCTTTATTCGGATATAGAACCGTATCGCCCGGTGTGTATAATTCCTTTATCCGTTGGGCAGAGGTCCAGAAAGGGTTAGCTATTCGTGGTTTATCGAACGATGGGTATTTGTCGGGTCCGTCCGCATAAATAGATCCAAGTAGCTGAATAATATGGAATGCCTGAATACAAAGCACGGCTATGATTGGCAAACTAAACCAACGCTTTATTTTGGGGAGCTGATAGAGTCCCATGGCAACCAGAATACAAACGTATGGAAACGAGAATCCTGAGTAACGTTGGGTGATGCCGTATGTGTGCCCCGAACGCCAGGCCATAAATAGTAGAAATAGCGTCGGAATAAAGGTCAGCAGCAAGAGTAACGTAGTAACCTGTTTTTGATTAGCGTTTGTATTGTCAGTAATAAATCGGCCAATCAAATAAATAAATGGAAAAGCTCCTGATAAAACGAGTAAACGTATCGGCGTTACCGTATAAAAAGGTAACCCTGCCAGTAGAAGTATCGGAAAAGCTACACAAACCCATATTGGTGGTTTGGAAAAGGAATAATAACGATGCATGAGCACAGTGGCGGCTAATCCTAAACCTAACGCAGGCAATGAGTTACGCAGGCCCAGCAACTGATTTCCTAATCCGTTTGTAACAATCAGTAAATCTGAAAAAATTGGGATAGCACGCCGGGTGATATTCGGTAACGTAGCGGGCAAAATAAGTCCATATCCATTCCCCGTAGGGTTGCTGAGGGCAAGGTTTCTGTAGAAGTTCTTCTGATCTTCCAGAATGTAAAAGGTGTATTTGCCACCTCCAAAAATGAACCACAATGAAACAATCCCTAAGCCAAGAGCGGCAACAGTCCCCAGCATAAGCCAGGCTCGTCCGGTACGTAGGTAAAGCAATGCATAAAGACCATGGCACAAAAAAACGGTAATCGTTAAATAATGCGATAATAAAGCCAGCACAAAGATTGATCCATAGGCCAGATAGAGCAGCATTAGCGAAGGACCTTCGATACGTGACAAATGCGGAGAGCGTACCCGTTCTAGGATTAGTAAAAACAAATGCGTAGCCAGTAATGTCAGAAAAAAAGACATCGAATAATTACGGGCAACGTGGCTGAAGGAAACAAAAAACGGCTCGATGGTAGCAACAGCAGCACTTAATAATGCTAACGTATCGACAGAGGAGCTGTTGAGCGAAGAAAAACCAACGGAGCCACTACCGCCCATACGTGAACCTGGTTGAAGATGTCGGCGAACAAAGATAAAGAGTAGCCAAACCGTTAACGTACTGAAAATCACAGACGGCATACGTAGCGACGCATCACTCAGCCCGAAAATCTTTAACCAGAGCCATACCACAGCGTAATAGGCCGGACTGTTGCCAATGTCGCCCCGAATGTTGGCGTCTATGAAGTCATTGATCGTTTTGGGCTTCCAGAATTCGGCCGGTGTGAAGTAAGGTTTACCAAAAACATCCCGTTGGTTCGATCCTTCTAAAGCAACACTCTGACTGATCAGCAGTGTCGATTTTTCGTCGAAATAGATACTGTACGTACCAACACGATACAGGCGAAGACAGAAGGCCAGCACCAGTAAGGCGCCTAGCAAAAACAGGGTATTGCGAGATAATGGGGCAGACATTGCGGCAAAACTACGTGCAAAATCCGGGTTCTCATAGCTTTAGAATGGTGAACTCTACTCTACGGTTCAGAACGCGCTTCTCTTCCCGGTCGTTACTGGCTTCAGGTCGGCTTGCGCCCAGCGCTTTTGTTCGGATGCGATTCGGAGCGATACCTTTCCCGGTTAAGTAGGTTTTGACAACCTGTACGCGATCTTCAGAAAGTTTCATATTTAGTCCCCAATCCCCTTGATTATCAGTATGCCCTTCTACTAATAATTCCATAGCTGGATGCGCTTCCATTACGCTCACAATTCGGTCCAGCTCTTCATTCGCTCTCAGGGATAAAGTTGACTGACTTTGCTGAAATAGTATTTCCCTAAGAACGATCTTTTGTCCCGAATCAACCTTTGTTACATATAGGTTGTGGCGAATCTCCCGGAAACGCTTCTCATTACTCAGGTCAAGTATTTCGGTCGTGGGCAGGTAACCCTCTTTAACGGCTTTCAATACGTAACTTTTCTGAGTTGGCAGAATCAATTTATACTCGCCCGTCTCAGGACTGTACGATACGTTGGCTACTTCCTTCTGCTCGTTAAACAGATTGGCTACTACAGAAGCGGCAATGGGTTTTTTAGTCGTAGCGTCAAGAACCTGGCCCGATATAATCGCTACGGCGTCGGGCTTAATTGCCGGATATAACTTCAGCCGGAAAATATCATCTTCTCCAAAAGAACCCGCTCGTGAACTCAGATACGCATAATCACCAGCGGCTGGAATGGTAAAATACCCATCCCACTCGGCCGTGTTAATGGCAGGCCCCAGGTTTTCAGGTTCACTCCAGTTCGTCCAGGAATCATCGAGTCGGCGGCTAACAAAAATATCGCCATTGCCATACCCCGGATGGCCAGCCGATGTAAAGTAGAGTGTTCGGCTATCGGCTGCCAGAAACGGCGAACTTTCTGAATCAGCTGTATTCAGTACGTTACCCAGTGATACGGGTTCCGACCAGGTATTCTCCCCGGTTTGCCGCGAAATGTATAAGTCGCGGTTGCCCCGCGTGTCTTTGCGTTGCACCGCTAAAATAATGGCACGGCCATCGGGAGAGACGCAAAATTCCAGCTGATTTTTTTCGTGGAGATTATAATTGTTGGGAATCCGACACTCAGCAGGTTGTAGCCAGCCGGTTTTGGTACGTACTGATTTGGAGATTCCAAAAGATAAACCGCCGTCAGGTCGGTAAACGTTGATTAGATAAGCTGTGCGGCCATCGGGCGCCATGCCACTGATGGCATTATCGCCACTATTATTGATGGGGGAACCAATATTGATAGCTTCACTCCAGCCACCAGGTTGCAGTGTCGAGTACCAAACATCCTGCCGGTCCGGTGACCCCGTATTCGCTTTATTGAAATTTCGGGTGAAATAAAGGGTTCTGCCATCAGGCGAAATAACCGGAGCAACTTCCTGGCCGGGAGTATTAACGGTTTTTCCGAGGTTTTCCTTCTTAATATCTTTAGGCGTGTCTTTGGAGACATTGATACCAACCGATGCGGGTTTAGTATCTTCCAGAATACCTATCGCATCGATCTGATTAATGCCTTTTAGTGCAAAGCCGTTGATAATAACCTTGAGTTGAGCGCATAGAAATTCGGCATCTTTGGGAAAAATACGTAACAATGGGTCGGTTCTTTCCTGAATACCAGGAGCCTGATAAACCAGATGCTCAGTACCTTTCTCGTCGAAAGCGATGATACGTATTACGGCGCCCGGATTAACGTTTTCAGCTACAATAATCTGCCGTGGACGTATCGGCCTGGCAAAACCAACATGAATCCATTCATCGGCGGTTCCGTCGGCTTGCTGAGGTGACCAGGCGCAGGGACTCTCGCCCAGAGCCGGTACTTTGCTGGGTGAACCTAATGCCTGCGAGGCTTTGTACTGTTCTCCGCTGGTGCCTCCGCTCTTTTCTGATGATACGTTAACGACGCGACTTGCCCATTGGATTGATTGAGCCTGAACAAATGGACCAATCGCTGTTACCCAAAAAACGGACAAGAAGACTCCAGCTCGCATAAACAATGAAAAATAAGCAGTTTATGGATCGACAAGAGAAACTGCTACAATCCTAACGTAGTTAGATGGTTAGGTAATGTAGCGAAAAGCCATTAATTCGTCAAGACTCGGTAAGCCCATGCGGGCACTGTTACGTTCATTGATGGCTTTACTTCTACGGACTGATGATTAAAGACTTCGGTATACACCCCCGCAAAACCAGATCCTCCCAGCGTAAACGATTGAGTTGTGTCACTCAGGTTTAGTATAACAATTACGCGGTCGTTGTCGCGCTGCCGGTAAAAAGCGTAGATTTTATCGTCATGATTGGTCGAAATTTTTACAGCTTTCCCGCCAGCCAAACCATTCCAAAGAGCCCGGTTGCGATGTTTAAGGGTTAGCAGTGCTTTAAAGAAGTCGCTTTTGCCATAGTCGCCCCAGTTGATTGTGTCCTTTTCAAAAAAAGCCAGCCGTTTGTTTAAATTGGATTCCATTCCATTATAAACCAGCGGCATTCCCTCGAGTGTGCTGGTTAAAACAACAAATGCATCCGCTCCCGGGCCAAATAATTCGGTTAACGTACCATTGTTGGTATTCTCATCATGATTTTGAGTGAACAGCATCTGGTAATACCATCTCGGGAAACGCTTCTGGTTTGCTTCACGTAGCGAATCTATTTTGGTAGCGCTTGTGCCACCTTTAGCTACGGCCCGCAGCATATTATTCATACTCCAGCCGTAGTTCATATTGAAGCAACTGCTAAACTGACCGGGCTCATCTTCCCATTCGGCCAGCATGAATACCGTTTTGACCTTGTCTAACTCCGGCCGGACTTCAGTCCAGAAATCGTTTGGAACAAATCCGGCAACATCGCAGCGGTACCCGTCAATACCGCATTCCTTCACCCAGTATTGCATGGCATCGACCATGGCCCGGCGCATGTCAAGGTTATTATAATCCAAATCAACAACGTCAGTCCAATCGGTAGGCTTGCCTGTTTTCGGATCGAGTGGCGAGGTCATCTTCCCGTTTATTTTCGTGTACCAGTCCGGGTGTTCTTTAGTCCAGACGTGATCCCATCCCGTGTGATTGGCCACCCAGTCCAGAATAACGTGCAATCCTAAGGCATGAGCCCGGTTGACAAGCGATTTAAAATCAGCGAGCGTACCATAATCAGGATTTACAGATTTATAATCCGCAACAGCATAAGGGCTGCCGAGTGTTCCTTTCTTATTTTTTTGGCTAATTGGGTAGATAGGCATCAACCAAATGATATCCACACCCATTTCCTTCAGGCGTGGTAGTTGTTCCTCAATGGCTTTAAAATTACCAGCTGATGAAAACTGGCGCGTATTAACTTCGTAGATCGTTGCGTTCTGAGCCCATTCAGGGGCTGGCGGGGCTTTTGTTGCAGTCGTATCCGCTGCGGATGTTTGGGTGCCGTCTTCCTTTTTATTTTCACGACAGGCCGTTGCCGCCAGGAGTAAGCTTAACAGAACGACCAGATAAGATTTTTTCATGCAACGATGTGTGCTGATTCAGTAAATGTTACGGATAAGGAAGTGCTAGACTTCCATGGGTTGACGGCTATTTTTCAATTGCCGGATAGCTTCCAGAGGATCATGCGCGCCAAAAACAGAACTGCCTGCTACCAACGTATCGGCTCCGGCATCGAGTAAGGCTGAGGCATTGTTCAGGCCGACTCCGCCATCGACTTCAATCCGGGCCGACGATCTGTTTGCAATTAACAGCTGTTTTAATCTTTTAATTTTTGGGAGTGTGCGCGGAATGAACGATTGACCACCAAAACCAGGATTAACGGACATGATCAGAACAACGTCAATTTGCTCCAGTACGTCTTCCAATCCAGTAATGGGCGTATGTGGATTAAGGGCAACCCCAGCCTGACAACCCAGCTCGCGGATACGGGAAAGGGTCCGGTGCAGATGCGTACAAGCCTCATAATGCACATGAATTACCTCTGCTCCTCCTTTCGCAAAATCGTCGAGATAACGATCCGGCTGTTCGATCATCAAGTGCACATCCAGTGGCTTCTGACAATGGCGCCGAACAGCCTCCAGAATAGGAAAACCAAATGAAATGTTTGGGACAAATTCGCCATCCATTACATCGAAATGAAGGTAATCGGCCTCGCTTCGGTTAATTAATTCCAGCTCGCGTTGAAGATTGGCAAAATCAGCCGCGAGAAGAGATGGAGCTATAAGAGGTCGGTTCATGGTCAGCGGTAGCACCATATGGCAGCCAATTGACTGATTAAGACAGCTTTATTGATGAATAAGTTGGAAAGGCCCAACTTTTTATTCTGTAAAACTAATATTTTTTTGCATGAACCAGGAAACAACCCCAATATTACCTACTGTTTAAATACTAGCTGATAGTCTATCCAGTTGGTTACTTCTACCAGAGTCTGACTATCAAATTGGTATCAAAAATAAACTATTTGTTTGCCACTTGCTTACTGATTATCTTGATTTTATGACATCCCAGGAACGTATTGCGGAATTAACTGACAAGCTGAATTACTATAATTATCAGTATTATCAGAATAGCGTTTCGGAAGTAGATGATTTTACGTTCGATCAGCTACTGGCCGAATTAACTACTCTCGAAAAACAGTATCCTGAATTTCGGCAGCCCGACTCGCCCACTGTCCGGGTTGGCGGCACGATTAGTAAAGAGTTTGCAACGGTCTACCATCGCTTTCCGATGTTATCGTTGGGAAACACCTACTCGGAAGAAGATCTGGTAGAGTTTGATAAACGCGTTCTGAAAGGATTAAACGGCCAGCCTTATGAGTACGTCTGTGAGCTTAAGTTCGATGGGGTTGCCTTAAGCATGACCTACGAAAATGGCGTGCTTGTTCAGGGGGCAACGCGTGGCGATGGAGTCCGGGGTGATGACATCACGAATAATATTCGTACGATACGTAGCGTGCCACTCAGGATTGAAAAACAGCGATCGTCGGGGGCAGGGATTGCCGCGTCGGATGTACAGTACTCTCTTGACTTTCTGACTTCGCAATCCTTGCCCCCGGCAATCCCTGCTCTTTTTGAAGTTCGAGGGGAAGGATTTTTGCCGCTAGCCGAATTCGAACGTATCAATAAAGAGCGCGAAGATATTGGAGAACCTTTGCTTGCAAACCCGCGTAATGCCGCTTCGGGTACATTCAAACAGCAGGATTCTTCGGCGGTTGCCAAACGCCGGCTCGATTGCTACGTCTATTCATTTCTGTCCGATCCGGAAGTCTTTAAAACCCACGAAGAAAGCCTGATCGCCCTGAAACAGTGGGGCTTCAATGTTTCCCAAACGTGGCAGAAATGCGCAAACATCCGTGAGGTGATGCACTACATTAATGAGTGGGAAACAAAACGTTTTGAACTCCCCTTAGCAACGGATGGTATTGTTATTAAAGTAAATCGGTACGACCAGCAACGCGAATTAGGTTATACTGCCAAAAGTCCACGCTGGGCGATTGCGTTTAAATATAAAGCACTGGCGGCCAGTACCGTATTGAACGGTATACAATATCAGGTCGGTCGTACTGGAGCCGTCACTCCTGTTGCATTACTGACGCCTGTACTGCTGGCCGGAACGGTTGTGAAACGCGCATCACTGCATAATGCCAACGAAATCGAACGGTTGGGTGTGCAGCTAAATGATACTGTTTTTGTGGAGAAAGGCGGGGAAATTATTCCGAAAATAACGGGTGTTGATCTGAACCGACGTACCGACCAAAATCAAGCCATCATTTACCCAACAACTTGCCCGGCCTGTGGTACACCATTAATACGAAAGGAGGGTGAAGCGCATTTCTATTGCCCGAATGAACGGGGCTGCCCTCCGCAGCGACAGGCCCGGTTCGAGCACTTCATTCAGCGTCGGGCGATGAATATCGAGAGTCTTGGCGAAGGTAAAGTTGAATTGCTTATTGAGCGGGGGTTAGTGGACACACCTGCTGATCTTTATAAACTGACCAATGACCAGCTTTTAGGAATCGAGAAAATTTTTGCTGATGAAGAAACAGGGAAAAAACGAGTGGTCAGTTTTCGCCAGAAAACGGTTGATAACATTCTGACCGCCATCGAACGCTCAAAAGCGCAACCATTCTCAAATGTATTGTTTGCGTTGGGAATACGTTACGTAGGAGCTACTACGGCCGAAAAACTGGTCGATTACTTTGGTTCGATGGATGCTATTATGGATGCTACTCAAGAGCAATTGTTAGCCGTGCCAGACACGGGGCCACGTATTGCCGAGAGCGTAGTTGCCTGGTTTGCTGATGCCTACAACCGCAGTTTTGTCGAAGGTTTGCGAGAGGCTGGTCTGCAATTTGTGGGCGAACGAAAAGTGGTTGAGCCCGAAGGCGATACGTTGGCCGGTAAGACCTTCCTCTATACCGGTACGTTCGTCAACTTCAGTCGCGAAGAACTGGAAAACCGGATTGCGGCCAACGGCGGAAAACTCGTTAGTGGCGTTTCTAAAAAACTGAACTATCTGATCGTTGGCGAAAACGCGGGGCCGTCGAAGGTTGAAAAAGCGCAGAAACTTAACGTGACAATAATTAGTGAAGACGAGTTTCTGGCTATGCTGGAAATATGAGTATTTCCCGGCTAAATTCCTGTAACTTTGTAGACTTACATTCCCGTTTCCAATAATGGACACCAGATTTCACGGCGTAGGTGTTGCGATTGTAACCCCTTTCAACGCCGACCATACTATTGATTTCGACGGCTTTGGCCGCGTCATTCGGCACATCTCGGATGGAGGAGTGCGTTACGTTGTTCTGCAGGGTACCACCGGCGAATCGCCGACGGTAACTAAACAGGAAAAAGCTCAGCTCCTGCAGTACCTTAAGGAAAATAATCCTAAGAAGCTTCCCATCGTGTTCGGCGTAGGGGGCAACGTAACGGCTGATGTTGTTTCGGGGATGAAGAATATTGATTTTGAAGGTGTTGACGCCATTCTGTCTGTCTGTCCTTATTACAATAAACCGGGTAAACGTGGTGTTATTGAGCACTTTACGCGCGTTGCCGATGCGAGTCCGGTTCCCGTCATTTTATACAATATTCCTTTCCGGACGGGTATCAACATGACTGCCGAAACGATCTGCGAACTGGCTCAGCATCCGAACATTATTGGCGTAAAGGAAGCCTCCTGCGTGATTGAACAATGCATGGAAATCGTTCGTGACAAACCCGATGATTTTCTGCTCATCTCCGGCGACGACGTACAGGCTGTTCCCATTATCAGCATTGGTGGGGTAGGCGTAATGTCGGTCATTGCGAATGCTTTCCCGGCGAAATTCTCAGGAATAATCGAAGCGGCTCTGCAAGGGGATTTTGCTTTTGCGCAAAAAGAACTAGGACATTTCTTACGTA
>NZ_JBMDWV010000263.1:0-2134 GCF_048594605.1 Spirosoma sp. | reverse complement strand
ATTGTCGGAGGAGGATGCTACGCTGTTAAGTCAATTGCTCGATAAGCTGCGCTCCTGATTTATTACCTGTGTTTTCTTCGTATTTATAAAACCATTTACAACCAATGAAAAAAGTAATTCTGGCTGCTGCCCTGCTATTCTCGTCAGTTGGCGCTTTTGCGCAAAACTGGACACTAGATAAAGCGCACTCGAACTTAGGATTTACCGTTACTCACATGATGCTGACAGACGTGGATGGTAAATTCCAGAACTTCGATGTGAAAATGACTTCGTCAAAAGATGATTTCACCGATGCTCAGATCGATTTAACCGCCGACGTGAATAGCATTAACACAAACCAGGAAAGACGGGATACGCACTTGAAAAGTGCGGATTTCTTCGATGCTGCTAAATACCCAACGCTGACATTCAAGAGTAAGTCGATCAGCAAAGTATCTGGTAATAAGTATAAACTGACGGGCGATCTGACGATGCATGGTGTTACAAAACCAGTCACGCTTGACGCGGTTATCAATGGTCCTGTTACCAATCCGAATAACAAGAAAACCTTAGCTGGTTTTAAAGTAACTGGCGAAGTAAAACGCGCCGATTTCTCAATTGGTGGGTCGCCAACGGCCGTTGTAAGCGATGAGATTGCCATCCGTGCTACGGGCGAATTAGTGAAAGGCAACTAATCGATCCACTAACTCTCTTACAAAAAATCCCGCTCCGGCAACCGGAGCGGGATTTTTTATGATGACCCATTGTGAAACAACCGGGTCAGTCAGCGTCTTCCTTTTTCTTCGTCTGGATTACTTTACCATTTTCAACAAGCCTTGTTTTCAATACGTTTTGCTTTGGAATCGAGACTAATAACATCGGTTGCGACGTAAAGGACTGTGGATTTTTTGAGAACGTAGTGTCCGTCATTCGAATGTAACGAACCGTTAGGGTTGAATCCTGCACGAAGATTCTACTAACCGAGAGCTTAGGTGGTTTGTTGGTTGGGGGAAGCGCAATCCCGATAACCATGTTTTTCGTAAAATTCGGTACGTCCGGTTTTCGGCTCATGGTTGTAGCTGGTTTAAATACCTGCTCAAACGTATCGCTTTGTTCAAACACAAACAGGGTAGGCTTCCCTTTGTTGACGGGGGCCTCGTTGCTCAGGTAATAGCCATTAAGCAATTTGTAGGTTAAATTGAGCTGGGCAATTCCAATTACGCTGATAAACAGGAACGTAGCAAAAAAGAAAACAAAACGGGAACGACGTGAAGAACGATTAATTAAGGCAAAAAGAGGCATAATCAAACTTGAGACTCAACTACTAACATTACCTTAGTAACGTCCGTTTGTCCGATTAGGTGTGTACGCGCAAAAAAAGAGGCATCGTCAGACACCTCTTTTTTTGTGATTTATGGATAAACAAAGCAGTCAATACGTTAGCCTTATTTTTGATCCGCTGTCGAATTTAGTGGATTATGAACGTTCATGGCTGCTACGTTAAAGCATGAATTCTGATTGTCGCTTTTGCATTCGAACAGATCAAACGTTTCAACGCCCTTGTCCAGCCGCTCAAAATAGAGGATAAAAGAAACCTTTTCATCATTCTTGATCTCGCGCGAATCAGGGGTCATCGGAATACCTTCCGTTTTAAGAAGGGTGTAGGTGCGTTTTCCATCGGTTGACGCCAGAACCGCTTTCGGATTGAACGAAATGCTGCTGGAACCGTAGTAATTGCCATACCGATCATTGGGGTCTTTGGCGAAGGTCATGTAAAGAACCGTGTAACTGGCTGTCAATCGAATATCAGTCACGCGAATGTCGGGGTCCTGTGAATGACCTAACCCGCCCTGTGGATCAGGATACAGGCGCGGCTGAACAACGGCCGTTGGCTGGCTGGCCTGATAATACTCTGCCCCGTCGGCTGGGGCGTTCACCTGAGGCAACCGGTGCGAAGCACAGGCGGAAACCAGCAGAAGGAGAGCGACGAGGGTTTTCATACGATTAAGTTACGTCCTTTCGGCTAAATAACCAATAATCTACTTCGTCTGTTTTTCGAGTTTCTCTACGGCCAGCATCTCCCAGATTTTATCATATACGTCCGTCGCTACCAGCGACTTACCTACGTTTTTGCTGCTGACATACACCGGATGGT
>NZ_JBMDWV010000262.1:0-10231 GCF_048594605.1 Spirosoma sp. | reverse complement strand
ATTCTTAATCTTGACCAGATCGCTAAGTTTTTGTTGAGCTTGTAATCCGTAATGGCCCTGAACGTCCCCCTCTTTATTGAAGTTTTGGCGGTTGTAAATTGGGTCCACTTTTGTAAGTCCGGTAACTTTATAAAATCCTGCCATCAGACAACGCTGCATATTCTGTACCCGAAGTCGTATATGATCGCTCACAGTCAGGTTTAAAAAACTATATGCCTTTGGATTAACGTCTACCAACTGAGAAAGTAATCTGGGATCGCCCGAGGTTAATTCATATTCAGGGCACAGGATTACCGTATCACCGGGCCGGATACCTGACAAGGCTTCTCGTAGCATAAAGGGCAAACCCAGAGCAGCATGCAGGCCCATATTGACAACAGGACGGTTCGTTATTTTTTGCAAATAGGCACTTTGCAACCCCATAGCAAGCCCAGAGCCACCTACCAAGACAAGTCGTTTACCGGGTATCTGTTCGAGCCGTCTCTCCTTATCAAGCGAAGATGCTACGTAAACAGACTGATCCCGAACCCAGGTAGCCAGCCCGATCTGAAAAACAAAGTAAAGCAGGACAGTAGCGCACACCAGGCAGGTGAGTAGCCAAATTGTTTGCTTTTGCATGATTAAAACTGAAAATAGATAAATTGCTCCTGAACTGAAAACAAGCCGAAAAGCAGAATAAATAAAGCCAGCAAATAATAACTTGCCAGGCGAAGAGGCTGCGAGTGGGGCACGAACCGGCGTGACAGTTTTGGGTTTTCCTGGATGATTTCTGACAGGAAAATAAATAGCAACCCGGCTACCAAAACCACCAGATCGTACTTGGAAAGTATACCTCGGAGACTAGCGATCTCAGAACGATCAACAGGCAAAAGATGAGTCAGAATATACGTAGCATCTGAAAAAGAATTAGCCCTAAAAAAAATCCAGCTCACACAAATCAGGCAGATTGTCAATAGCCATCCTAAAGGTTGCCGGATCGTAAGCGAAATGTGTTTGGTAATAGGCCGGGTAATATTTTCACCTATCAGATAAAGGCCATTTAATCCCCCCCAGATTACATACGTCCAGGCTGGTCCGTGCCAAAGCCCCGATAACAGGAAAGTAAACAGTAGATTACCGTACCAACGGGGTACACTCACACGATTACCACCAAGCGGGATGTAAAAATAATCCCGAAACCAGGTTGAGAGCGATATGTGCCAGCGAGTCCAGAATTCGGCTACAGAGGTAGACAAATAGGGCCGTCGAAAGTTAACCATAAGTGAATAGCCAAGCGTACGGGCCGTGCCGAGGGCAATATCTGAATAACCCGAAAAGTCGAAGTAAATCTGAAGGGCAAAAGCAAGTGTGGCTATCAGCAACACGAGAGGAGGCTGATGCTGGGGGTCGTTATATACTGGGTTTACCAACATGGCTAGCCGATCGGCCAGGACCACCTTTTTAAAAAGACCCCACAAGATCATCTCTAATCCTGCTCCTAAGTTGGAGAGTTGAAAAGGGTGTTTTTGATGGAATTGCCATAATACGTTCTGTGGGCGTTCAATGGGGCCAGCGACTAATTGGGGGTAAAACATAACGTAGAGCGCATAGATGCCTAAGTGGCGTTCAGCCTTCTGATTACCCCGATATACTTCAATCGTGTAGCTCATGGCCTGAAATGTATGGAACGAGAGACCAATAGGCAAAAGCATTGTTAGGTAGGGGACAGGATTTTGTGTATGTACACTGGCTAGCACCGCTGTTATGTTGTCGTTGATAAAGTTGTAATATTTAAAAAAGCACAACACACCAATGTTGGCAACCAGACTTAAGATTAGCCATACGCGTCTTTGCTTACCCTGGCTGCGTTCAATCCAAATTCCAGCCAGATAATCAATCAGGATGGTTGCCAGTAAAATGAGAATGTATACCGGCTTGAATACCATATAGAAATAGCAACTGGCCGTTAGTAGAAGAAACCACCGATATCGATGGGGTAATACGTAGTAAATGGACGTTACAAGAATAAAAAAGTAGAAAAAATGTAAAGAATTAAAAAGCATACAATAACTATGGTTTCTGCAGTATGGCAAACTTAATAAATATATTGAAGCAAGAACTTATGAACAAAGTAGCTTATGGCGGAAAAGCATGTATTAGATTGTTGATGTTATTGGGTGCCTAAATAAGTCGACAACATCTGAAACGGAGCGTGTAGCTACCCCCATTATCGACAAACGAATCAAGGCGATTGTGCTACGTATTACTACGGTGAGCTGAACAACCGGCCCAACTATTGGTCGGGTATGTCGATCTGGATGCGGAGGAAACAGGGTGCTTACGGCTCGATAATCACTACCACGCACGCATCCAAGTGGGCGATACGTTCAAATAAGAGTGAGATAAGATACTGCTGATCTAAAGACAGCTGAGGAAATTCAACCCGTATAGATTGATATGGATGGCTTATCTGATGCCATTAAAGATTAGTAGACCGTAACCCGAGAATAATAAAATCGGTTGTTATTCAAGTCAGTACGTGTTACTAAAAAGAAAAGTCCTGTCAATTGTTGACAGGACTTTGCAGAGAGAGAGGGATTCGAACCCCCGGACCTGTTACAGTCTTCGGTTTTCAAGACCGACGCAATCGACCACTCTGCCATCTCTCTTTCTGGGTGCAAATATACACGTGTTTTGAGATTTGTCAACCCACTATCGGGCATTTTGGGGCAAAAACTGTAGTTTTGTCTTATTCAATGAGCGATTGGGTGAGTGATAGAAGCGAGAATATCAGGCACAGCCTATACTCCAGCGTTCTATGATTCGCTCATTCACAATTAGATAACATGGACGCTACTGAATCGCTACCTACTGTTGAAACTGCCCGTAAACTGGGCCTGCTTCCCGACGAATTTGACAAAATTAATCAGATTTTAGGCCGTCAGCCCAATTTTACGGAACTGAGTATCTTCTCCGTGATGTGGTCGGAACATTGTTCCTATAAAAACTCCATCGTGTGGCTCAAAACCCTGCCCCGCGACTCCGACCGGATGCTGGCTAAAGCTGGGGAGGAAAACGCCGGCCTGGTCGATATTGGCGATGGACTGGCCTGTTCATTCAAGATTGAGTCGCATAACCACCCGTCGGCGCTGGAACCCTACCAGGGCGCAGCAACGGGAGTCGGAGGGATCAATCGCGATATTTTCACGATGGGCGCCCGACCCATTGCCCAACTGAATTCACTACGTTTCGGCGATCTGAATCTGACGAAAACCAAGCGTTTATTACGTGGCGTAGTGAAAGGCATCGGCGATTACGGCAACGCATTTGGTATTCCGACGGTGGGAGGAGAGATTTATTTCGATGAATGTTATAATACCAATCCGCTCGTCAATGCGTTTTCGGCTGGCATTGTTGAAGTCGGCAAGGTAGCTAAAGCGACGTCTTACGGTGTAGGTAATCCCGTATTTATTGTCGGTTCAGCCACGGGTAAAGACGGCATTCACGGCGCTACGTTCGCGTCAGAAGATATTACGGCGGCTTCGACGGAGAAACTGCCCGCCGTACAGGTCGGTGACCCGTTCATGGAAAAGTTGCTGCTCGAAGCTACGCTCGAAATCATTGCGACGGGCTACGTTATTGGTATTCAGGACATGGGAGCAGCGGGCATCATTTGCTCGACTTCCGAAATGAGCGCTAAAGGCGAGCATGGAATGATCATTGATCTTGATAAAGTACCGACTCGTCAACCCAATATGGCACCGTTTGAGATTCTGCTTTCGGAATCCCAGGAACGGATGCTGGTCGTGATCGAAAAAGGAAAAGAGAGCGTCATTCAGGCTATTTTCGACAAATGGGATCTGAACTGCGCGCAAATCGGCGAAGTAACCGACACGCAGCGACTCCATTTCTACCGGTATGGCGAACTCGTTGCCGACGTACCAGCCTATGATCTTGTCCTGGGTGGGGGGGCACCTCAGTATCAGCGTGAATACAAAGAACCTGCCTACATCAAGGAATTTGCCAAGTTCAAGATTGATGATGTTGACGATATTGGGTTCGACGAGATCAGAAAAGTAGCCGAACACCTGCTGGCGCATCCGAATATCTGCTCGCGTAAGTGGGTGTACGAACAGTACGACTCAATGGTGGGAACCGCCAATCGCAGCACCAACGCACCATCTGATGCGGCCGTAGTACGTGTCAAAGGTCCCGGATTACCTGCTACTGAAAAATCCATCGTCATCACCGTTGACTGCAACAGCCGTTACGTAAATGCGAATCCGCGTCAGGGCGCGATGATTGCCGTGGCTGAAGCCTGTCGAAACATCGTCTGCTCGGGTGGTGAGCCGCTGGCGGTGACCAACAACCTGAATTTTGGCAATCCATACGTACCGGAAGTGTACTGGCATTTTGTGGAAGCCGTGCAGGGCATGGGTGAAGCCTGTCGCCGTTTCAGTACGCCGGTAACGGGGGGGAACGTCAGTTTCTACAATCAAAGCTCTGACGATGGCCCCGTGTTTCCAACACCTACTATTGGAATGCTCGGCCTCATGGAACGGCCTGACCACCAAACGACACTTAATTTCAAAAACGTAGGGGATCTTATTTACCTCGTTGGCCCGTCGGAAGACGATATTGCTTCGTCGGAATATCTTTATTCTTATAAAGGCATAAAAGAATCGGGGGCGCCGAATTTCGATTTCGAGACAGAGTGGCGCGTGCAGGAAGGCGTCAAAACGATGATACGTCATGCCTGGCTTCAGTCGGCTCACGACGTTTCTGACGGTGGCCTGTTCGTTACGTTGGCAGAATCAGCGATGGCGGGAGAGAAAGGATTTACCATTCATGCCGATACCCGCTGGCGTACCGATGCATTCCTGTTTGGGGAAAGTCAGAGTCGAGTGGTTATTTCCATTTCGCCCGAACAGCAGCAACACGTAACAGGCTATCTAAACGATTCGCTTCTGCCATTCGTTTTTTTGGGAACCGTAACGGAGAGCGAATTTATAGTAGATCAAACGCCGGTTATGACCGTTTACGAGGCAAAGAAGCTGTACGACAATTCGTTGGGCGAGATTATGAAATAAGTAACACGTATTTTATACGACGATTTGACCCCACTAAGGGCTGATATTTATAGCCAGTTTTCTATAAAACCAGATCCCGGTGGGGTTAAATTTTATGATTACAACTGATTTTCTGGTTTAAATAAATCAACGTGATGCCGCACGATTTAGCCGCACTTACCCGCGAAATTTGTACGATAGCCACCGATGCCGGGGCATTTCTACTCCAGGAACGGCGCCAGTTTCAGCGCGAAGCCATTGAATATAAAGGGCTGAACAATCTGGTTTCCTACGTCGATAAAGAAACCGAGAAGCAACTGGTTGAACGACTGCATAAACTACTGCCTGAAGCTGGTTTTATCACCGAAGAAGGTACTACCGGCCTGGAAGCCGACAAAACCGCTCTCAACTGGGTAATTGACCCGCTCGATGGTACGGCCAATTTCATTCATAACTTACCGGTTTTCTCCGTCAGTATCGGTTTGGCGCAGGGAAAAACGCCTATTGCCGGAGTCGTGTACGACCCTAGTCGAAATGAGTGTTTTTCGGCCTGGCAGGGCGGGGGAGCGTATTGCAATGGTAGTAAACTTTCAGTTTCGCCCGCCACTCAACTGGGCGAAAGTTTGATTGCTACGGGCTTTCCGTATTATCGGTTCGATCAGATGCAGAAGTATTTACAGATTCTGGAAACGCTGATGCAGCAGACCCACGGCCTGCGCCGGATGGGCTCGGCTGCGATTGACCTGGCCTACGTAGCGTCCGGTCGGTTCGAAGCGTTCTATGAGTACAACCTCAACTCCTGGGATATGGCCGCTGGTGTGTTGCTCGTTCGCGAGGCCGGTGGTATGGTTACCGATTTTGAGGGGGGCGACGAATTTTTGTTTCGGGGCGACGTAGTGGCGGCCTGCGGTATTCATCCTGAACTGATTCGCGTAATTAAGGAATACTGGGCGTAATGGCTTTGTTCGGTCGTGGAACCGGCCCGTTGGTAATTTATTAACCGGACGATTGAAACAGTGCGCGAAACAGTGATGTTTGTGTCAGAAAGGTTACCGGGCTAATCAACCGGATCGTAAGCCTGATAAACACGATGCAAGATCAAGACCTCGAATTACTCCGCTATCCCATTGGTGAGTTTGTTAATGGAAAATCGTACGCTGCTGACGAAACAAAACAACATATCGCCATTATTGAAGAATTTCCTGTTACGTTAACTGAGCTGGTAGGCAAATGGGGCGATGACCGACTGGATACGCCCTATCGACCCGGCGGCTGGACGGTCCGTCAATTGGTGCACCACGTAGCAGATAGTCATATCAATGCATACGTGCGTACAAAACTAACGTTGACGGAAGATAACCCAACCGTTAAACCGTATGAAGAAGGCGAATGGGCTAAACTGCCTGACGCTAAACTTGATATTGCCCCTTCACTGGTCATTCTGCGCAATCTGCACCAGCGCTGGGTGAAAGTGCTGGAGGCACTGACGAGCGACGACCTGCTGCGTACGTATTATCATCCGGGTTCACAACAGACATTCTCGCTGGATGAATTGGTGGCGCATTATGCCTGGCATTGCAAACACCATTACCAGCATGCTTACCGCCTGGCCGAACGGAACGGATGGACGGAAAAAAATGTATAAAGTATGATATAGGATGGATTCGTTGCTGCCGAAATTCATATAGCCTACATGCTGTATCATACATCTTTTCCCATGCAGGAACTCATTATTTTTCTGGTTTTTTTGGCTGCGCTAACGTACCTGGGTAACCGAGCTTACCGAAGCTTTTTTGCGAAAAAGAAAGCAGGTTGCGGGAAGGGATGTGGCTGCGCTACAGATGCCCAGGCCAGAACGGCGGTTGCCGAAAAATGAATATAAGCCCCGTTACCTAACATTTTTTAATCCGATGGGTTTTGTTGTTGCAATGAATGCGCAACGCACCATCGGACTTTTAATTTTGCTCGCTATCCTACTCAGTCTGAGCGGTTGTAAGCGAGTTCGGCCAGACGCGCCCGTCAGGGAAGAGTTTGAACCTGCGGCTACTGACCCGGTTTCCTATATGGCGGGTGATATTACGTTCAACATCCGTGATCTGGAGAAAAAAATAAACAAAGGTCTTGCCACTACGCTGGTTCCCGAAGAAACGTTCGAAGGAAGAAAGGGCGAAGCCTGGCACCTGCGGGTCGAGCGAACAGGGCCTGTTCAGATTCACTACGCTAACCGGCGCGTTTATTTTTCCGCACCCCTGCAAGTCTGGTATACCAATCCGATTGGCTTACGAAAAGAAAAAAAACGCAAAAGCCGTCCGCTTTGTGCGCTGGCCGTTAAATTCACGAGTCCTGTCGCTGTAGGGTCAAACTGGCATCTGCTGACGAAGGTTAAATTCGAGGAATATCAGTGGACGCAGAAGCCAACCCTTCGCCTGCTGGGAGTAAAAATCGGGGTTAAAAACATAGCTGAAAATATTCTCGACAAAAGAAAGGTCGATATTGAGCGAGCCATTGACGCGGCCGTTTACAAAGGACTTCGTCTTGATCGTGAAGTCGGCAAGATCTGGACTGACATGCAGGAGCCACTACGGGTTGCTAAAGTGCCCGAGAATATATGGCTACTGCCCAAACCGTTTAGTATTGCCGCTGCGCCCGTCTATGGAAATGAGCGGCAGATCACTGTGCCGATTCAGATTGCTTTCCGGGTCCGGACGCGCTTTGGCCCTCGGCCTGTCATCGATACGTTAGAGCGGTTACCCAGACTTTTGCTGCGAAAATCCTTACCCGATTCGGCCCGGCTGGCGGTGCTGGCTTTTATTCCGTATTCCGATGTGAACAAGGTGTTGGAAAGGACACTGGAAAAAAACAAGCTGGACCTGGTGGGTGGCCGGATAAAGGTGAAAAGTGCCACGATTTCGGGAAGCGGACGAAAACTGATCCTAAAAACAGATGTTGCTGGAGCCGTAAACGGAACCTTGTATTTTCATGGTAATCCGGCCTACGATACGCTCACCAATACACTACGTATGAAAGACATTGATTTCGATGTAGATACTAAAGAAAAACTATTTGCCACCGCTGACTGGCTCCTGCACGACCACTTCCGTGATACGCTTCAGACAGTTACGGTGGTGCCGTTACGTCAGCCGATTTCTACCATCCCGCAGAAAATAGAAGCAGCTTTTGCCCGTGGGAAAGCTGGAAAAAAAACCAATCTCGATATCGACTCGTTTCAGTTGGTTCCAAAACGAATTATTGTGCGGCCCGACGGTGTTCAGCTCCTTATCCGGGTTGAATCGAAAGTAGCCGTGAAGGTGAAGCGGTTGTGATTGGGCAGGGATAGCCCTGCCTTTATCCAACCGGCTTCCAGCGCCATAAGTACTGACAGGCCGTAGTCCGGTATGGTCGCCAGGAATCAGCAATTTCATGCAGAATTTTGAACAGGGCTTTTCCTGTCAGCCCTTCTGTTCGCTCCGGATAGGCACGTAGCATTCGTTGCCGAATGACCAGATCATCAATCGGAAATACGTCCGGACGTTTCATCACAAACATAAGCAACATTTCTACGGTCCAGCGGCCAACGCCTTTTATGGGCGTCAGATACTGGACGATTTCCTCATCCGTCATTACGTCCAGATAAGCGTGGTCCATGGGATGAGTTAAGGCAAATTCAGCGACACTTTGCAGGTATTTAATTTTTTGAGACGATAAACCGGCGCTACGCAGCTCGTCGGTTGTTTTGCGCAAAAGTGCATCCGCATAGGGGTAATTATCCGGAAAAAGCGCCCGGAATCTGGTAAAAATGGCATTGGCGGCTTTTGTGGAAATCTGCTGGGCAACGATACTGTCGAGCAGCGCTAAATAAACGTCGCCAGCGTAATCCGTAAAGATTTTAGGAGCGGGTGTCTCAGCAATAAGGCGAGCCATAGTCGGGTCCTGGGCGATGTGAGCAATCGCTGACTCATTCATACTACGTAGTAGAAGGATCGGTTCGTTACCAAGGCAAGTTAACCCATAATTCAGCAAATAAGCCCGCCTGACACATTAGACTTTGTGTCAGGCGGGCTTATTTGCTGAGTAACAGTTGTGACTTAGCGGCCACCCAGCGGGATCAGATAACCGACAGATAGCATGGCGTTTTGAGGATGAAGCTTCGTGCCATCTTCATTGCTCGAAAACAGATACGCGTAGCGGGCTTCCAACTGAACCGCGCCAGGACCGGCTTGCACAGCTACACCAGCTCCACCCATTGCGCCAAAAGAGAAACGTCCGGAATTGGTCATATCGATTTTTCCCGACTGCGACTGGCCCGCTTCCTGAATCGAAAGGGTTCCGCCTAAAGTATAACTACCTACTGGCCCGGCATTGATGAAAAACCGAAGATTGGGTTGACCAAACGAAGCCTTGAGCAACACGGGCACATCAATGACATTGTATTTAAGCTGCAAATAATCGGGGCCAGCCGTCATTTTAATGCCATACTGGGTGTAAAGAATCTCGGGTTGTACTGAAAAATTAGGACCGCCGAAATTAAAAATCACACCGCCGTGGAAGCCAATTGTGCGGGCGGCTTTAACTCCTTCGCCAAAAGTCTCTGGCTCAATACCGCCAATTGTGGAGGAGTTGGCGCCGAGCCGGAAACCAATTCGGAAATTACTGTTGTCCGCGCTTACTGGAGCTGTGTATTGAGCAGCACGACTAGCCGGGGCCGCTTGTTTTTCAGGTGCTACGTACACAGCAGCCTGCTGTTCCTGGCGCGGCTGCTGTTGCGGAGCTGGCGCCGTATTGGAAGTTTGCGCTACGTATTGTGCTGCGGGAGCCGGTTTTTTGGCTGCAGGGGTAACGGTTCGGGCGGTCGTTGTGCGTTTAACAGGGGTGACTGATTTACGCGGAGCCGGTTTAGACTGAGCCAGCAGACTTTGCGAAACGAGCGATAAGGTAAGTAGTGATAGGAGAACCTTCATGATGCAAATAGTTTTTTGTTGTTTACTGCATCAAAATTGGGAGCTTGTCTCGCTACGTCCAGCGCCAGGTTGTTTGAACTGACATTTCAATCGGTTGAAGTGAAGAAAGATCAGCCTGAAAGGGTTTTCGTCCGGCTGGACAGGATTTTTCAGAAAAATACGGTCCATCCGGACGAAACATTATTTTTCACGCTCAAAATCAGAGGGCCGTCCTTCGGTGGTTCT
>NZ_JBMDWV010000261.1:0-6587 GCF_048594605.1 Spirosoma sp. | reverse complement strand
CCAGATGAAACCCTCTGGGGCGGTGTAGGGTCGGCCCGTACTGTAGGCAAAATTGAATGAGAAGCTGTGATGCTTTCCCTGATTGATCGTTAGGCTCATGTTTACACTGTGCGGGCGGTCGTAGTTGGCCCGGTACCAGTTACCCCCGTTAATCTGCTGCTGAAAATCAACTCCCTGGTTAACCTGATTCAGCGTGCGGGCAAAGGTGTAGTTGATCCAGCCCGTCAGTTCGCCTTTCTTCTTTGCTACCATGACTTCCAGGCCGTAGGCTTTGCTTTGGCCTGGTAGCAGTTGGGTTTCAGGGTAGGGACGTAGCAGAAAATCAGCCCCTGGTTTGTAGTCCAGAACATGCTGCGTACTGCGCCAATACACCTCTGCCGAGACTTCAAAGATGTTATTCTTTGAGTTTCGAAAATAACCCACTGACCACAACTGGCTTACCTGGGGTTGAATATGAGCGTCTGCAGTTTTCCAGCGCGCCGTAGGCAAGGGAGTTGTGGTGTTGGTAATAACCTGCAAATATTGTCGCATGAGGTTGTAGCCTAGCTTGATGGATGAATTGGGGGTCAGGACGTAGCGCAGGCCCAGCCGTGGTTCCAGACCACCGTAGTGTTGGCTTACCTGCCCGGCTGCGTAACTGGTCGAATCGACCACCGTGGTGACGTCAGCTCCTTCGCCGTCCCGGTACTTCCGAATCACTGAGGGACCAAGCTGTAGAAAATGGGAGTAGCGCAGACCCGCCGATATGGCCAGTCTATCGGACAGACTGAGCTCATCTTCGGCGTGGATAGCCAGCTCCAGGGCTTGTTCAGGGGTCGTCTTCCGGTAGTTGACGGCCAGGCTACGGCCGGGTATCAACTCGCCGGGGTTCAGTCGGTAATGGGTGCCGTTGATCCCGATCTCAAGTTTCTGATTGGCTAACTGAAGGTTCAGATTCGACTTAATCTGCCGTTGCAACAGGGATTGCTTCAAGATCACTTGGTTACCCGTACTGTCTTCGGTTGATAAAATCCGGGGAATGTACTGGGCCAATAGCGCCGTTGTCTGCACATTGACCCGGTCGTTGACGGTGTGAAACCAGCGCACCATCCCGTTGACCATTTGTTGGGCATACTGAGTGTTGACCGCATTTACATTGGCCAGGCTACCCACCAGATTAGTTTGAAACAAATCCTGACTGTAGTAGCCCATAGCCGTCAAGGTGTTTTTATCATTGACCCGCCAGAAAAGCCTAGCTGTCCCATCGCCGAATTTCGCCCGAATATTATCGAAGCGTGGGGAGACAGCCCTTAGCAGAAAGTCATTGAAGGCCCCCCGCCCCGACACCAGCAGTGCCAGCTTACCCTTGACAAGGGGCGTCTCGATCATAAGCCGGTTCGCTACAAGGCTCACTCCGCCCATTGCCTGAAACTGATTCAGATTTGGGTTTCTCAGGTGGATGTCCAGCACCGAAGCGGCCCGGCCACCGTAGCGGGCGGGTACGTTGCCTTTGTACAAATCCAGGCTTCCCACTGCGTCGGAGGGGAAAACCGAAAACAGCCCGAACATATGCGTTGGATTAAAAATGGGCGTATCGTCTAGCAGAATCAGGTTTTGATCGGTGGTGCCTCCCCGAATGTTGAGCCCATTGGCCGCTTCGCCAACGCTGGTCACACCGGGCAGCATTTGTAGGCTGCGCAGAATATCCACTTCGCCCAGCGCTGCCGGCATCTTCTTCAGGGTTGCGATGTTGATCTGACTAACGCCCAGGAGCGGCTGGCGAACATGGCGGTCATACCCTTTACTGGTGACAACCACCTCTTCCAACTGGCTGGAGACAGATGCCAATCGCACCTCAAGAAAGGTATTCTCGCGTAGGCTGATCGTTGTTCGAAAAGGTACGAAACCCAGGCTTCTAACGACCAGCACGTGTTTACCCGTCCGGGCGCTGATGGCGAAATTGCCATGGACATCTGTGTAGGTGCCGGTTGAGGTTTTTTCGTAATCGAGAATAACGGCCGCCCGCACGACGGGCAGTCCGCTGGCTGAATCCCGAACGACACCTGAGAGGCTATAAGCGGATTGAGCTGTTGCGTGACTATGCCACAAAAACAACAGAAAGCTAATAAGTATACGTTTAAGCATAGCTTGCTCAGGCTTGACCGGCAAAAGAATACTCGTTATGGAAACTATTCGTCAAATAAGAAAAAAAAACGGTTTAGTTGCTTCTGCTTTATCAACATAACAAGAGTAAATTGCATTAGCTAGTGTCGAGAATCATCGATAAGACAATACGGCAGCTCTTCTGAATTAATCTGAGTGACTGATGTTAAAGTCCGGAGTGGCTTAACCAAGTGTGGATTCGAAACAAATTAACCTCATTCATTAAGTAAAATTGCTTCATTATCCAGGTGTTTAGCGCAGTAACGGCTTTGGCAAATGCAATTAGCTTTACGTAATGAATTAAGTCAATGAATCGTCTGCCAGGTTACTACCTATAGTTTTTGAAAACGATACCGCCAAAAGTAGAACAGAACGATAACGTGGTTTTCCACCTGACCAGCATTTATACAAATTTCACTTATGCGATCAGTTGCTTTAGCGGGGTTCCTTATCTTACTGGTGCTTTACTTACCGCTCGCCTGTGTTGATCCGGAGGACAGGGTGCTATCAAGTACAAAGTCGATTCTTCTCGTAGACGGTACCATTACCGATCGAGCTGAGCCCCAAATAATAAAACTGAGTCAGGCACAGGCTGATCGACTGACAGGGCAATTTAGTACCAGACCGCTGACGAAAGCCATAGTGGAGGTTATTATCGATTCGGCTCAAGTGATTCCTTGTCAAGAGACCCTAGCGGGCAGTTATCAGCTACCGGCTGATTTTAAAGGCCAAATAGGCCATGCGTATCAACTTCGCTTTATGCTGTCGGATGGAACCCGTTATATATCTTCCCAGCAGGTGATGCCAGCAGTCCCGCCGATTGACAAAATAACGGCTCGGTTTAACCCGACTAGTTTATCCCCACAGCAACTAAATGGCTACACGGCCGCCCATGACCTCTTTGTTGATAGTCAGGATCCAGCTGATCAACATAATTATTACCGCTGGGAATGGAAACTTTGGGAACGGCAGTATTGGTGCCATAGCTGTCGACAGGGTGTTTATTCAATCTACAAGGTGCTACCCAATGTTTACCGCGCTCGGGATTACTTTGTGACGGGCACCGAACTTTATGAAGACTGTTTCAGCCCCCCGGCTGGTAAAGCGGGTGAAGAAGCGCCCGAAGTGCCTCAAGAAGACTGGATTTATGATTATGGCTGCCGGACACCGTGTTGGCAACTTATCTATGGCTACGATCTGATGGTGTTTGATGATCATCTCACAAATGGTAGCCCCATCCATCAACAACGAGTGGCTCAAATTCCTTTTTATGATACAGGGCCGGGTTTGGTCGATATAAGGCAGCTTTCACTAACGGCTGATGCCTACCGGTATTACAAGCTCTTCCAAGAACAGACCCAGCATACGGGTGGGTTAGCCGACAGTCCGCCAACGGCTTTAGGGGGTAATGTATACCAGGTAGACCATCCTCAAGTCAGATTGATAGGCTACTTCTCGGCATCAGCGGTTTCGCTGGTTCACTACTGGCTGGATCGAAACGATACGAAAGGCCTCGCTTACGGCTCGACGGGTGCGGTCGATACGTTGCGGCCTAAAGGCACTTACGGAAGTAGTGGCGATGGACTGTTCTATGCGCTCAACTCCCGTCAGCCTAGGCTAGAGCCTTCTCCACCTTACTTGGGTGAACGGGAGAAAGCTAAAGTTCGCTTATGGCCTAACGCTGACCGCCCACCTTTGGCTCCCTGTCTACAAAGTGATCACCAAACCCCTTTTAAACCGGAAGGCTGGAGGGAATAAGCTTCGTATGCCTTTAGACTTGCTCACTGATATTATTCTAAGATAGATGTTCGACTAACGATCATCAATGAGCAAATCTAAAAGCATACGGAATGATAACTTAGTCCATGAACGTTTAGGACTCAATCTTCAATTGTTGCAACTCGCGCCAGAACTGACGAATAAAGGCCCGTTCTTCTCGGGAAATTCCTTCGTGTGCCCGTGCAACACGCAGCAGAATAGTGATGAACCGTTTTTTTGTTTCTTTAGAGAGTTCAACGCGCTTGGCCGCCATTCGGCGCAGGCCAAAGGCGTAGGCTTCCTCGGCGGGCTCGCCCACATTGTCCCGTAAGAATATCGCGCAAATCGCCAAGTCGCTATAGGGCCATTTGGCCAGTATGCTACGGGCTACTTTCGACTCCTCCTGATGGAGTTGACCGTCCAGTTTGCAAAGCGCATAAATGATACTACCTAAACCCATTGCTACATCAGGGGTATACATACTTTATCGAGTTAAAAGGTTAGCTACTATTATGATTTCCAAATTGGTGAGGATTAAGCGGTAAATTAATTGAGTTCACGCATAAGCCTTAGCCGCTAAGTAATGGAACACGCGTTCATCTAAGCGGTATCGATCGTTGAGCGTCAGACTGCTGCGAGCTGTAAACAGGGCGTAATTAACGGCATTGTACAGCAGCCAACTGGAAGGGGGTAAATTCAGTAGTCGTTCTTCCAGGCGTAGGCGTTCGCGTGCCTGTTTAATTAGCTGAACGGGTAGGGGCAAGTCTCGAAGTATGTTCTCGTAATTACCCGCCATGATCGTCTGCTGGAAATGGTCATATACGCTGGCCGTCAAGGTAGATCCGGTGGTGAGGTGATCGGCCAGCAACTCATGCAACTGCTGCTGAAACAAGGGAATGGTAATGGAGCTTTGATGAAGTTTCCGAATGTCAGCTGTAGGCCGTTGTGGGCGAGCGGTAGCGGCCGGTTTCTTTGGTACTGGCGTTTTCTGCACCCCCTTTGTCCAGTGACCCAGCCAAGTCTGGTAGGAAGGTAGGTCGATAAAGGAATCGGCCCATCCCAATAGGCCATTTTGACAAACGTTCCGGTACACACTGCTGCCCAGATGCGTCGATGGATCTAGAAGAGCCGTCAGCGGTTGACCTTGAATGGCAAAGGGCGTCTTGCCGTTGTAGCTATTAGTAATGGTTAGACTTCGCTGAAGCTGCTCATTACCGACTGATATCGACGTGGGCAGGATAATGCTGATGCTGAACTCACCGGTATTAGTGTGTTTAATTAGAAGCTGATAATCTGGAATTAATTCATCGACGACTTCCTGAATGGCTCTATTAGGAATAATGGTGTAGTCGGCACTTTGAATGCCGAACAGTGTTTTGCGCCCCCCCCTCAGTTGCCCCACAATCAGCTTCTGCCGGTCAGTGGCAATAATATCATAATCTGGTAACAGATCACTTAGTAGCAGTGGTTCTACAGGAAAGCAGATGTCTTCCCAAGACGATGATAAGTTAGGCTGAGCACTAATATATGTCATAAATTTGTATTTGTATTTTTGCAATTGTAAATTTACGAGTATAAAGATAAATACCAAACACTGCTCCTATGAAAAATATCAGGCAAATTCGAAAACACGGTAATAGAGTATTGGTGGTCGTTTTGTGGATGTGACTAGCTCCCTATTGAACTGTACATCTTAGGGGGATTTATTCAAGTAAAGACTTGACCTCAAAGTGGAATAAAGAGTATCGGGTTGAGAGCGAATGGAAAATTTAAAAGCATATAACCTGTAATCGATGAATGGGCGAATAATTATACCCTTATACAAGTAGGATACTTCATGAACCATTTAAGTGAGAAAAATATGCTTACTCTTCACTCAGTGCACTCGCATGAACATACGGATTCCAACCGCTGGCTACCTTTCTGTTATCTGTTTTTTTTCGGCAGTATATGGCTGATTAGTCTGTGGGCTGAGCTTAACCGGCGAGCACACATAAAGGGTAAGCAGCAAGTCAGTTCCTGGCTTGAGTCCAAACACCCGACTAAAACGACAATGAGTTGGCTCTGGAGGCAAGTCTTACCGAATAATCCGTGAGCATAAACCGTATTGTTTAAACCTACAATCCTGTCAGTTCACCAGACCTATACTGAAATCAATAGTAACTCACTAAGCCCTAACGAAATGACTTGGTTTAACTATAGCCAACGCGTTCTGCAAAAAGTAAGCTTTGACAAAACGCTTTTCCGTAAAGAACTCCGTAAACTGCTTGGCTATTTATCACCAGGAGAGCGAATACAATTGCTACGTTGGTGTCGTATTCATAAGCCTTGGCAACAAACCACTTTTCTGCTAGCGGAATAAGCTAACTGGCTCAAACAACGTGCCGAATGGTCTGCTGATAGCAATATCGTCACAAAAACCAGTGTATCTAAATAAATAGAAATTATGAAATGAGGATTAATAGTCAGCAGAAATCAGTCGTGGAGTTCATCACATTGCCTGAATTTTTACCTGTCAAGCAAACCTATTTACCTTACTTATCGCATGTTACAGCCTCCTCACAAACAATATTACCATAGACTTGCCTTGATAAATATAAGCATCTTAGGCCTAATATAAACGAGAATATATTTGATTCTACGAATCGACTAACAGAAACAGAACGCATCATAATCCAACTAAAAAG
>NZ_JBMDWV010000260.1:0-5897 GCF_048594605.1 Spirosoma sp. | reverse complement strand
TTAACAATATTCCCGCAGGTGATTACGCCGGCCTGACATTTTTAATTGGTGTTGATAGTCTGCGAAGTCTGAGCGATCTTGATAAGCGAACCGACGTACTCGATCCGGGTCTTAACAACGGCATGTACTGGGACTGGAACTCAGGCTATATTTTCCTGAAACTCGAGGGCAAATCGGCTGCAGCACCTGCTGCGCAGAATAATGAATTTTTCTACCACGTCGGCGGGTTCGGCGGTGGTTATAACGGCAAAAAAACAATCAATACGCTACGTTCCGTCACGATTCCGTTTCTAAGCAACGTAGCGAATGTAGAGCTTAACACTACGCCCACTATCCAGCTTAAGGCCGATGTGATGAAAGTATTCAACGGCGCCACTCGTTTGAGCATAGCCCAGCATCCGTCGGTGATGTTCGATACGTATTCGACTACTATCGCCGACAACTACGCGCAGATGTTCAGCTACGACCGAATGCAGGCAGCTAAATGAGTAAGTGGACAACGATATTGACAAAGCGTAGCTACCTGTCTATCAGCACACTCCTGTTCGCACTGGCCGTTGCCTGCCAGACCAATACGGAGCCAGACCCAACGCCGAAACCAGATCCGGGAACGGGCGGTGGTGTTGTGTATAAACCAACACCCATTACGTTACACCAGCCAGGCAATTTTCCAGACGTAATCTATAATTTGACGAATAATCCCTTGACGGTTGAGGGCGTAGCACTGGGCAAGGCACTGTTTTATGATCCTCAGCTCTCGCGCGACAGTACGGTTAGCTGCGCCTTCTGCCATCAGCAGTTTGCCGCTTTTGGGCACTCCGACCACGCACTCAGCCACGGTATAGATAGTAAGTTTGGCACACGTAATGTACCCGGTTTGCAGAATCTCGCCTGGGAGCGTGAGTTCTTCTGGGACGGTGGCGTTACCAGCCTCGACGAGCTGGCCATGACGCCTATTCAGAACCCGGTTGAAATGGATTTAAAATTCGCGGATGCGCTGAGCCGGGTGCAAAAGAGCCCAAAATATCCAGCGATGTTCAAAGCGGCTTTTGGTTCGGATACCGTCACAACGGCGCGTTTTCTGAAATCTATTTCGCAGTTTTTGCTGACGCTGGTGTCAGCCGATTCCCGCTATGATAAGTACGTTCGGAAGGAGGCTGGTGGCGAGCTAACATCCGACGAATTAGCAGGCCTTAATTTGTTTCAGCAGAAGTGCGCAACCTGCCATGCAACGGATTTATTCACTGATCGAAGCTATCGAAACAACGGCTTGCCCGTCAGTGCCATCAATGACCAGGGGCGCTACGTTGTTACGTTGAATGAAGCCGACCGATTGACGTTTAAAGTACCGAGCCTACGTAACGTCGAGCGAACATTTCCGTATATGCACGATGGGCGTTTCACTACGTTGGAGCAAGTGCTCGATCACTACCGCAGCGGTGTAAAAGACAGCCCTACCCTCGATTCGGTTCTGAAAGCAAACGGAAAGTTGGGCATTGCCCTGACGGATACGGAAAAGAAACAGGTAATTGCTTTCCTGAAAACGCTAACTGACGATACGTTTATCAATAATCGGGCATTTAGCCCCAATTGATCTGAATAAATATTAGTGAGCGTGGCTAAGCCGGTGTTGCCGGATATTGAATAAATGGCTGGTTACCAAGCCAAATGAAGCGACGTAAGCCAGGTACTCAAAAGCAGGATTTACTTCTTCCAGCAGCAGGGCAATTGTAAACAGACCCAAAAATCCCCAAAGGCTCTTTTTTATGACTGGTGGCGCGTAATGCCGGGTAGCGAAATAAACGGCAATGATATTAACTCCGATAAAAACGTAATCCAGACTCAGATAACCAACGCGAAGCTTTTCATCCTGCATTAAAGCCGTCGTCATTAACAAGATAGGCGTAATCAGGCAGTGAATAATACATAATACCGACCCGGTAATGCCAATGTAGTCAGCTTTGCGAGAGAGAATATCTGTTTTCATAAGCAGAAGCAAAATTACGACGCTTTTTGGCAATCGTAGTCTTTTTAACCCTGTTTTTTGCAACAAAGTTGCGAAATGCCCTGAAAATTAGAAATTACACCCTCTCCCTCATCAATTCACTTTGGTTAGCAGCGTATAGCCCATCAATTTGCCATTTTTATTATAGGTTTCCGATTTAATGTCGAAGATCTGATTGTCAACTCTGTAGCTAATCACGCGCATTGAGTTCCGGATGGGGATGCCCATCACCCGGCTTTCGAAGTTCATATCAGATGTAATTTTATACGTATCAAAGGTTCCAGCCGATGTTGTAACAGGTGCCTTGCTCTCTACCTGCCGATTCAGCATGGTCATATTCATATTCATCATGGTATTGCCACTACTGACCATTTCGGCCTCCATCTGACCGTCACTCAGCTTCTGTCCAACACTCAGTTTGCCAGGATACACCAGCTTATTGGATTTCAATTTCATCTCTGCATCTTTCATTGTGGAAGCTTGCATCGCCTGCATCATGCCCGATAAATCAGCGACGAGTTCATTACCCGTGCAAGTGTAATGGATGGTATAGGGAGTTCGCTGATTACCTTTTTCATCCTGAAACTGCGCCACAATATCCATTACCGTCGAACCGCCATCTTTATGAACATCTTTAACCTGATACGTGATTTTTCCTGTAGGTTTATCCTTGGCGCTAAACGTACTCATTTCAAAATTCATACCCGACTTAAATGTCATGCCTAAACAATCCTGAGCCTGGCTTTTAGTCAATACTGCCGTGATGAATACTATCGAAAAAATAAGGGTTCTCATGCGAATGGATTTAGTTTGATTTACCTTGACCAAAGGTAACCTGAATCACAAACGAACAACTAAGTCCTTGAGGGAACGGCACAAAGGCGTGGATGATTTTGATACTCTTTACGTCCACACCATACTCACGATGCCCAGAAGCATAATAAGTTTGCAGAGATTGCTGAGATACCCGAAGTCGCGACGGGTGTCGGCCACCACAAGCCGATAAATAAGCCAGGCGACTGGAATAAGTAACAGCAGAAAAATGATCGTCAGTCGGAAATTATGGAGCGAACTGGCAATCAGGAATAAGCTGATGATGAAAGCGCCAATCAACACGTAGAGCAGGTATTTCGTACGGCGTAACCCCCATACAATCGGTAAGGTTCGACAGCCAAAACGAGCATCGCCCCGGATATCCTGCATGTCTTTGATTATCTCCCGAATCAGTGAAATACCAAAGGAAAACAAGGCATAGATGAGTAGCATACCCGTGTTATGCCGATAATAAATGGCCATGGCAATGAGCGATAAGGCCGTCAGCAGCGAAACAATTACATTGCCTACTAGTGGTTGTCGTTTAAACTGCGCCGAATAGAACCAGAGTAGCGAAACGGCCAGTACGTCGACCAGGAAAATCCACTTGCTCAGGTAGAGTCCAATCAGGCAGCCGATTACGTTCAGTATCTGATGGACTCCCATAGCTACTCTGCGTTTGAGGTAGCGCCCAATTATAACACGCTGTGGCTTGTTAACAAGGTCAATTTTAATATCGAAATAGTCATTGATGATGTAACCGGCTGCTGCTATACAGACAGTTGAGAGAGAAAGCAGCCACAGCGACGGATCAAGAAGAAGCCGGAAAAGACTAGTAGTTTGATCTTCGGGTCTGAAACCAACCAGAAAAAGCCGCGCCATAAATTGCGTCAGCACTACGATCAGTAGATTCTGCACTCGAATGAGCCGCAGAAACCCGAACGTAAAGGCTGAGAAAGGAACGGACTGGCGCGCCACCATGACTGTTTTTTTACCAAAAATAAGGAGAAAGCAGGAGAAAGAGCGTGAGTGGGTATAACTAAAAAGGGACCAAATTCAAGGTCCGCCGTTGCGACCGGCTGCGATTACGACCTGGCTGTAGACTGACTCCATGGCTTTCAAACGGCAAGGCTCAAAAAGCCACACCTTTCTGAGCCAGAGATAATTAACGTGAATAATGGGCAAACCGCCATATTGTTGCCACAATCTCCAGCGAGAATACGTCTTGAACCTATTTAGGATTAACCAATCGACCCATGCATTAAAAAAGGTGCAAAAATAGCCACGACTTCGCCAGAGCGGGCTCAACTGACGATTGGCGCAGGCCATAGCATAATTAGGTTTGGGGTAGCGCCCTGCGGAGCCAATGAAACGAGGGAATCTTGGCCGTAGGTCAAGTTCATTCGTAGAGTGAGTCCACCTTTATTTTTCAAAGAAGGTGGTAGGCGCGCGAAAGCAATCGCAAGTAAGTATTTTTTATTCATATACTAATGGAATAGACGAAGAAGCAGACTAGTTTTACTGGCCTGCTTCTTCGTCTATTTTTAACTTAAAATTATACCCTGTTCTAATAACAATAAAACCATCCCAAGATTTTGAGATAGTTCTATTTCTCTTTCTTAGAATAGAATAATCTCTTTGTTCTGTAGTGTATTCCATAGAATGGAATAAAACTTAAGAGAAAATCCTTCCAAGTGAATTTCAAATACCTCATTCTCAGAAGCCCTATTATGGGAATGTAGATTAATATATTTACTATAAGTGCATTTATAAAGAAAGTTTGCGCATCCTGTTGCGTGCTCGTTCGATAGATCAAGTAAGCTACTCCACCGATTAATAGCGGGGGAATCAGAATCAATAACCAATACTTGCGAAGGTTCATAACGGATAAGTTTAGTGGTTGTAAAATATTTACTTGAAAAACGGTGATGTAATTAAGCAAGTTTACAATTGCTTAATTACATCACCTACATAGTTCTATTAGTAGTTCCATATAGCAGCCCCAGCAGCACAGGCTAACCCAATTGTAACGGCACATTCAGCTCCAAATGCCATACAGCCTAAGCCAGTTAAGGCGCCTATAGTTGATCCGCTAACAAATGTGTTCAAGGTTTTGGCAACACATTTCCCCCAATTGCTTCCATATTTACCTGCAAATGCTGGACTGTCAGGATCATCTGTAAAATCAGGAGAAAAAGAAACAAACTGATGACCGCTTCCAGTACTTTGAGATGTCATCACCCCTAGACGTTTCCCATTGTAACTAAAATAGTATGTGTAATCATAAGCACCTGAATTTACTATTTTTAGGATTAATCTCTCTCCTGTAAATGTATGATTGTTAGGATCTGTATAATTGAACATTTCAGCCAAGGTATAATTATCAGTGCCTGGCGTAAATTTTATACGAACGTCTGAGTGTCCATTCCACGTCACCGTATTAGAGGCTCCATAATTGAAAGTTATCGAATTTGTGTTTATATCCACACTTTCGTCTGCAACACAGTTTCCTTGAAAATAATGGTATCCTGCTGGACATTCGTACCAACTGTTTGTCTTGACCCGAGGTGTCTCTTGAGGTTGCACCTGAGTTGTTTCAATTCCAGGTTTCTCACTACACGAAGTGGTGATGAGAGTGAGAAGCACAGCAACAATTTTAGCATGGCTAATTGGCGCACTCGAAAAAAGTTTCATACGTTTGTTTTGTTTAGTGTTGAAACATTAGACCTATTCAAAGCCCCGCAACAGTTTAGCGACATGAGTGGGGCTTTTTCATTCCTAAAAACCCAGTTCTACTAGTTTAATGTTATTATTTATTGATATAATACTACTTTTTTTATTTACATTTTTATACTATATAGACACATGCTTTTTGCATATTTTCGATTCGGCTTTAGACCGTTTAAGATTAAAAGGATTTTAAAATTGTATTAATACATTTTGTTTTCTATGTATACTAGTATAAGTCTTTGATGACGATTAAGAAAAGTTCTTTAAAAATTACAATTTGAATTTTTCTTCTATTTGTAATGCATGATCGAATTAGTTAGCATGATAATGTTTCCGGAATAAATCCCTT
>NZ_JBMDWV010000026.1:0-11378 GCF_048594605.1 Spirosoma sp. | reverse complement strand
GGCTCACTACGTCCTGATTCAGACCCAGACACTCAAAAATCATAGCGCCCTGGTACGATTGCAGGGTAGAAATTCCCATTTTCGAGAAAATCTTGAGCAACTCTCCGTTGACGGCCTTTACGTAGTTTTTATAAAGCTTATCGAGGTCGTAATCAACCGACAACAAGCCCTTTTCTTTCATACTGGCAATCGTTTCGAACGCCATGTATGGGTTCACGCCCGACGCACCATAACCGATAAGTGTAGCTACGTGGTGCGTTTCCCAAACATCGCCCGCTTCGACCACAATACCTACCTTACCCCGCAAACCCTGACGAATCAGGTAGTGGTGAATAGCGGAAGTAGCCAGCAGTGAGGGAATGGGCGCATGGCTGGAGTCAATTGCGCGGTCGGACAGCACCAGAATTGAGTACCCGTCCTGAATGGCATCTTCAGCGTACCGGCAGATGCGATCAAGAGCTCGTTCGAGCGACTTGCCCTGGCCATCGGCCGTGAAAAGGCAGTTAATTGTTTTTGCCTGAAACTTTGGCTTATCGATAAACCGAAGTTTGTCAAATTCTTTCGTAGTCAGTACGGGTTGCTCCAGTTCGACCTGACGGCAATGTTCGGGCGACTCACTCAGCAGATTATACGTAGCACCGACAAACGAAATCAGTGACATGATGGCCCGCTCACGAATCGAGTCAATTGGCGGATTGGTTACCTGCGCAAATAACTGTTTGAAGTAGTGACTCATGTGCTGGCTCTGCTCCGATAAGATCGCCAATGGTACGTCGGTACCCATAGAACCAAGCGCTTCTTTCCCCGTTTCGACCATCGGGGCCAGAATCATCCGCAAATCTTCCGACGTAAAGCCGAAGGCTTGCTGCATACGTAGCAACTTGGCCGGGTCATATGGATTGTACGATCGGATTGGCGCTTCCAGATCCTGAATCTTGATTTTATTGCTGTCGAGCCATTGCTGGTAAGGGCGACGCGTAGAAATTTCCGCTTTAATTTCTTCGTCGGCCACAATACGTCCCTGCTCCATGTCAACCAGAAACATTTTGCCCGGTTGCAAACGACCTTTCGAAACGACGATAGCCGGATCGATGTCCAGAACCCCAACTTCCGAAGCCATAATGACGACATCGTCGTTAGTCACCCAGAACCGTGATGGACGCAGACCATTGCGATCAAGCGTAGCACCAACGATACGTCCGTCTGTAAATGAAATCGACGCAGGGCCATCCCAGGGCTCGATCAGTGCCGCATGGAACTCGTAGAACGCTTTCCGGACTGGGTCCATGTGTTCATTACCATCCCAGGCTTCAGGAACGAGCATCATCATTACGTGTGGCAGCGAACGCCCACTCATAACGAGCAACTCAATCGCGTTGTCGAGGTTTGCCGAGTCCGACTGTTTCGGGTCGCAGATGGGCAGCAGCATGTCCATCTCCTCTTTAGTAAACTTCGACGATTCGAGCAGACCTTCAGCCGCTTTCATCCAGTTGACATTGCCCCGAACCGTATTGATTTCGCCGTTATGCGCGATATAACGGAAAGGCTGAGCCAGTTTCCAGGATGGAAATGTATTGGTTGAAAAACGTGAGTGAACAACTCCAATCGCAGAAACCACCTCATCGTTCTGAAGGTCGGGGAAGTAGGGTTCTAATTGAAGAGTCGTTAACTGACCCTTATACGTAATGGTACGGCAGGAGAGCGATGAAAAATAAAAATGGTCAACACCCGCAATCGTTTCATTGATAATACGGGTACTGTAGTTGCGAAGAATATATAATTTACGCTCAAAGTCATCTGCATTCGTAATGTCGGCGGGGCGTTTAATAAACACCTGCTCCATTTGCGGCTCAGCAGACCGCGAACCATTACCCAGATCACTGTTATTGACGGGAACAACCCGATAGCACAACAACTCCAGCCCGAGCCGTTTCATTTTGCGGTTCAATACCGCCCGACATTCTTCACGGAGCCATACGTCTTTCGGAAAATACACCATTCCCACGCCATATTCAAGCGCGGGAGGGAGATGAACACCCAATTTTCGGGTTTCATCAACGAAAAACTCGTGAGGAATCTGGATGAGCAAGCCTGCGCCATCGCCGGAGTTGGGCTCTGACCCAACAGCGCCCCGGTGTTCCATACGCCGAAGCATCTGGAGCGCATCCGATACAATCTTGTGAGACTTGCGGCCTTTGATATGAGCTACAAAGCCGATACCGCAATTGTCGTGTTCAAACTCGGGGCGGTAAAGACCCGCCATTTGGTCAACCTGATCAGACATGGTCGTAACAGTGTTGGATAAGGCTTCTGTTTTCAGGCGCTCTCATTGTGAGAATCGCAAAAAACAGAGCCGATTTTTAAGAAAATCTAAATTAATCAAATAGCCCGGCTTAATATTAAATCCGGAGATGGTCGTCGGGCTGAAGGGTGTTTGTGACAAAGTCACGCAATATACTACCAAAAAAATTCGGCAAAAACACCTTTTGTCGGAATTTAATACTTAGTGGACCTAATTGTAATTTTGATTATAATTCTTCTTGAAAAATGCCAATTTGCAAACGGTAATCAGGTTAGTTGAATAGATAATCATCCATTTACATCATTTTAATGAGGTTCAGTATATACCAGAAAACTTGAGTGGCTGAGTAATTGCTGAAAAAACGAATGATGAAAATAGGTGTTTTTTCGTTCAATCACAAGAGGAGTGGTAAATAAAAAAGCCGCTCAGGTGAGCGGCTTGAGGCTTTTTGTGATTCGGCTGGGATTCGAACCCAGGACCCATACATTAAAAGTGTATTGCTCTACCAGCTGAGCTACCGAATCGTTTCCCTTTGAGCGAACCCGTTGTCGTCGTTTGGGAATGCAAAAGTAGATGTTTGTTTTGCTAAACGCAAGAGGGCTCTAAAAAAAAGTTAAGTTTTGAGTCAGTTTTACCACTTCGACGGCCTCCCGGACGTCATGAACCCGCAGAATGGATGCCCCGTTCTGAAGGGCTATCGTGTTGAGTACGGTGGTGCCATTCAGGGCTTCATCGGCACTGATGTTCAGCGTTTTCCAAATCGTCGTTTTTCGCGAAAGACCAACCAGCAAAGGCTCATCGAAAAGGCTGAATGCGGTTAGAGAATTTAACAGAAAAAAATTTTGTGTAGGTGTCTTCGCAAAACCAAATCCGGGGTCAAGAATAATGTCTTTTACGCCTAAAGATCGTAATTCGATAAGTCGGGCTGCCAACTCATCGATCACGTCAGTTACTACGTTCTGGTACGTAGCCAGCGACCGCATGGTTTGGGGGGTGCCCCGTAAATGCATTAGCACATACGGTACGTCCAACTCCGCAACCGTGGTAAACATAACCGGGTCCAAGGTTCCACCGGCTACGTCATTAATCAGCACAGCGCCCGCATCAATCGCCTGTCGCGCAACCGAAGCCCGAAAGGTATCAACTGAAATGAGCGCGTCAGGAAAGTGGCTCAGAATGGCTTCAATAGCGGGTAAAATTCGATCGGCCTCTTCAGTAGGGCTTACTTCGGCGGCACCGGGTCGGGTCGAATAGCCGCCAACATCCAGGAACGTAGCGCCCTCAGAAAGCATTCGCTGGGCCGTCTGAACGGCAGCCGTCGCGATGGATGCCTGACCTGATAGGCGGCTGCCGGCGAAGAACGAATCGGGTGTTACGTTCAGGATTCCCATCACGGCCGGTGTTGTCAAATCGATCAGCCTGCCCCGGCAGTTCAGCGTTTTTTTCGTAACTTTCGGCATAAAAAAAGTCGTCAGTCATCAGTCGATAGTCACGGTCCGCAACGGCGGACCGTGGTTTGTTCCTATGGTTTACTATCGGCTGATGGCTGCCGACTATCGACTATGAATAATACGGAATCCGAATATCGGCAGGTTATCCAACGCTGCAAAGATTTATTTCTCAAAAAGAACCAAGATTATGGCACGGCCTGGCGCATTTTGCGGCTACCTAGCATTACCGACCAGATTTATATCAAAGCCCAGCGCATCCGTACGTTACAGGACACAGGCGTTAGCCGAGTCGGAGAAGGCATTGAACCTGAGTTTGTTGGTATTATTAATTACTGTGTCATGGCGCTTATTCAGCTTGAGTTGACCAACGATTTGCGTACCGACATACCGACCGATGAACTTGAAAAGTTATACGACGAACAGGTTGGTCGGGTAATTGATCTGCTCTTTGCCAAGAACCATGATTACGGTGAAGCCTGGCGTGAGATGCGGGTAAGTTCAATGACGGATATTATCCTGATGAAATTGCTACGTACCAAACAGATTGAGGATAATCAGGGCACTACGTTAGTTTCAGAAGGCGTTGAGGCCAATTATATGGATATGATCAACTACGCCGTTTTTTGTTTGATAAAAAGTAACGCGGGCGTAAACCCGCAGTAGTCGTCAACCAGCGGGTCTACGCCCGCGTTACGTATGAATCCAGCAGCAACGCAACCTAAAGTTAAAACCGGTACGCCCCCGATGTTAATTGCGGCCCGTATCGCCCGTATTTTAGTCGGGGTTGTTTTTATTTTTTCAGGGCTGATCAAACTCAATGATCCTGTCGGAACGCAGATCAAGTTTGAGGAATATTTCGAAGTCTTTGCCCAGGACGTACCGTTTCTGCATGATTTCTTCATGGCGCTTATTCCCTTTACGTTGGTAATGTCGGTATTATTCTGCGCGGCTGAAGTGATACTGGGAGTGGCACTGTTAGCTTCTTACAAGCCGAAACTGACGGTCTGGCTGCTGTTTTTTCTGATCGTTTTCTTTACGTTTCTGACGTTCTATTCAGCTTATTTTGATCGCGTTACCGACTGTGGATGCTTTGGCGATGCCATCAAACTTAAGCCCTGGACATCGTTTGGAAAGGACGTAGTGCTGACAATTTTGATTCTGTTTATTATTGGGCACCGTAACCGATTGCGTGCTCGTAAAACAGGCTGGCTGGTTGCGCTTACTACGTTATTGACCTTAGGCCTGGGTATCTATGCGGTTCAATTTTTGCCACCCCTCGATCTGTTGCCTTATGCCGTGGGCAAGAATATCCCTGCTCAGATGAAGCCATCAGAACCACTACGTTACAAATACATTATGGAGAAAGACGGAAAAACGACTGAATTTGAGCAATTTCCGTCCGACCAAAGCTATAAGTTTAAGGAGATGGTGCTGGTAAATGAGAACGCCAAGCCCAAAATAACCGACTATCGGATCTGGAGCGATGATAGTGATTTCACGCAGGAAACCTTTACCGGAAATAAGCTTTTCATTATCGTCAAAAATACGAAGGATATTGATGCGGGTAGTTTACCGGCCATCCGTTCGCTGGTGGAAGGGCTGGAGGGGTCGGCCATTTCACCTTATATCTTGACTTCGGTTAGCGATGATGAGATCAAAGCTTTTCGCAAAGAATTTCAGTTAGACAACGTACCATATTACAAAGCAGACGCTACGGTGCTGAAAACGATTATGCGCTCTAACCCCGGTACGTGGCTGATGAGCAACGGTACGGTACGTGGTAAATGGCATTATAACAGCACACCCAGTGCCGATGAGGTTAAAAAATTGTGAGTGAGTAATTGAGTGGATACTACGTCACTCAATCGCTTATTCGCTTATTATGAATGAAAAATATCTTTCTGATCGGCATGCCGTCGTCTGGCAAGAGTACACTGGGGAAACGAATTGCCGAAGCTCTTCACTATCGATTTATTGACACCGATAAGCTAATTATTCGGCAGGAGGGACGCTCTATTGCTGATATATTTGCCCAGTCGGGTGAAGCGTATTTCCGGGAACTGGAACGACGCGTGTTGCGAACGATACGTCCCGGTGGTAGCCTGGTGGTGTCAACCGGGGGCGGGATGCCCTGCTTTCATGATAACATGGCTTATATTAACGCTACTGGTGTGTCGGTATTTCTGGATGTACCGGTCGACGTATTGGTGCAACGAATAATGGCCCATGCGCAGGAGGATCGGCCACTTAACAACCCCAGCGCTCCCGATCTTTCAGAGGTTTTACAAAAGCGGTACGAAACCCGACTGCCTGTTTATTCGCAGGCCAACATAATTATTTCGGGCGAAACAAACGAAGACGAAGTCTTGAGACGAGTAGGTGAATGGTTATAAATCAAAAAGCCGTGCTACGTAGCACGGCTTTTTGATTTATAAAAAATTTCATTAGAAAAATACACCGACGGATAGCATTACGTTCGTGCTACGGTTGTTGATCGATACGGTAGGCGAATCAGCATCTCTGTTCAATTGATACGGCGAATAACCGGATTGGAAAGTCAGATACGAAGCCGCTAAATCAGCGAAGAAGCGTTCGTTACGCATACCCAAACCTGCTGACAGTAGGAGTTTAGACCGGTCAGCTTGTGCAACGCGATCCAGATCGACTTTATATGCACTTGGCAAATAACCAACCCCGGCCCGAACGCGCAACAGGCCCGCCCGAACCTCCGCCCCCGCCCGAAGATTGATTACGTTTTGATACGTATCCTGAACAAATCTTCTGACATCGTTTTTGAATGACGTATTGTCCTGTTGATTGGTGAAAGCAGATGTCCGTACGCGCATACCTTCGTAGTTGACATACTCAGCCGTTGCCGTAATAAAGCCAATTTTGCCTTTATTTAGAAAAAGGGTTCCCCCGAGCGATCCACGTAAAGGCGTTTGAAGTGTGTACTCGAAGTTGTTAGACGGATCGACAACGTCTACCGAATTAGTGAGTAACGAAATACCCTGCGGATTCGGATTCTTTACGTTTGCGGTAAGGGTTTGGCCAAAGGTTTCATTGGCACTGCTCCAGGTGGGTGAGGTTATGGTGGCACCTACCTGAAAATCAGGGATAACTTTATAGATGATCCCTAAAGAAGCATTGATGCCGTTGCCCCGTACGTCGAAGCGATTAATCTGGCCGTAGTTCGCAAAAACCTGCCCATTGACTGGTGATTCAAGGAAATTAAACTCCGATGTATAACGCAAATGCGTAAGCGCAACAGAACCACCAATATAAAGTTTATCGTCCAGGTTTCCGGCGTAGGCCAGTGTCCACTGGGAGTGCGTTCCTGATCGGCTTAGCGTTGACTGTTGATCCTTCGGCGTATTAACATCGAAACGGGAGTAAGGCGGGCCTGAGTAATTCGGTGTTGTGGTCGTTGTCGGGTTAATGAGAAACAGCCCATATGCGGCTGCTTCGCGAAAGTCGGCCTGGCGAGTGTTGGGGAAAAAGCCATCCGTCAATTCCTGTTCGCTATAAGCAGCGTTGTTTGCACCCTCAACGTACGATTGAGCGATGGAGGAGTTGGGGTTGTTGTTCCGGCCGCTCGCGTTAGAATAATCGAAAAAATTGGCGGATTGCGAATACGTGATTCCCCAGGCAGACCGGCGCCACCGCCGACTTCCATTGGTACCACCTGCAAAGACAGCCCCAAACTGACCGACGCTAACTTTACTGGCACTGTTGGCCGTTTGCTGACCCAAAAACGTAGTCTGGTTATTGGCCGACGTATACATCGGACTAATACTAATCTCTGAACGATTATAAAACGCCAGACCAGCGGCATTACCGAAGAGATTACTGGCATCACCGCCTAGCGCAGCATGGTTTCCACCGAGGCCTCGAAACCGGGCGGTTCCACTCTGACTAAAATCAGAAAAGCGAAAGGCATCATCTGCATAATCGTAAGCTGCTCCCTGACCAAAAGCCAGCCGGGAGAATACGACTAATGTAGCCGAAAAAAAGAAATGCTTATTCATGGGTGTAAATCTTTATAAAGCAATTGGTGGATTAGGCTCCGTTTTGGCGTTAGAACAATCAAATGAGTAAACGTTTAATGACTGAACCGCATATACGTAGCATCTTCGACAGATAGAAAACGAAAATCCCTGCCAATTGTCCTAATCAGCAGGGATTTTTTAATGATTATTTAGAAAAAACTACCGTGGGCCACGTCCACCACCGCCACCTCCGCCGGAGTAGCCGCCACCGCCACCACTTGGAGCACTGTAGCTTGGGGCGCTGTAACTGCGACTAGGCTGGCTATAGCTTGGCTGACTCATGTTAGGCTGGCTATAGCTTCCCCGGCCCTGACTCTGATTCTGATACGACGGCTGCTGGTAGCTCTGCGATTGATAACTACGGTTGCTGTTGCTGTATCCGTTGTTCGAAGGCGTGTAGCTTCCCCGGCTGCTTTGACGTGGGCGAGCGTAATAATCGCTGTTGGAGTTGCTGTTATACGATGGAGCCGGGTTGGTAGCCGTATTGTTGGCACCTCTGCCGCTGTTATCGTAATAGTAATTACCCCGACTGCTTGTGCTTGGCCGAGCGTAGTAATTATTGTTGTTACCCCGTGTGTTAGCAGAGTTACTAGCCGTACCCGAATTGTTATAGCCGCTACGTCCATTGCCCGAATTATACGACCGTGGGGTGTTGTCAAAGCTGGAAGTATATCGCCCAGCATTACGTCCAACGGCAGGATTGTAAGTGCGGGTACGGTACGGATCTGCGCCCGCTACGTATACATTGTTTACGTACACAGGATTTCCCCAGTAACCACCGCCACCGTAGTAGTTGTAAGGCGAATAGAATGGACTGTAAAATCCACCACCTCCCCAACCATAGGCATACGAGCTATAAAATGGATCATATCCAAATGGTGAGTTGAACGGGCTATAGGCAAACGCACTGCCGTAAAAGGGCGAATAGAATGGACTACCGAACCGGAACCCGAACGTACTCATCCCTAGTCCAAGTCCTAAACCATTATAGAAGCCTGTGTTGTTAAAGCCCCATCGGTTCCAGCTATACGCTGAAGTCATGGCAGAGTTGTAGCCGTTAACAAAACCAGAATTGTAGGCGTTTGTGCCTTCATCGTTCCAGCCCGGATCAGGAGAAAGTCCCCGGTTTAGCTTGCGAGCACTCAATTCTGAGTAATACTCGTCAGTGTTCGAGCTGTAACCCTGCTGTTCGTCATTGAAATCAGGGTTAGCGTTACGTAGTGATCGCTTCTGCTGCTGACGACTGTAGCGTTGATCCTGCCGGGAATCAATCGAAGAATAGTCGGACGAGTTGCTAGCATAAACGGCAGCGTTGCCAGAATTACCATACAAATCGTCGACCTCACCGGTGTTCTGAGCCGTCTGAAGGCTGGATGAACAGCTCCAGAAACTCATCAGCGCACCCAGTGTCAGGTAGCGATATAAATGTTGTTTGTTCATTTGGCCAGGGAATTAAAGTCGTTAAGACGCTTAAATTGGAGTCCTTTCAATCTATAACACTGGATTGATCAGTTTGATTACAAAAATAGAGTAAAAACCTATCTTTGCAAGTCCTATATCTGTTAGATTCCCATTTATCCGATAAGGTTTAATCTGTTTTAAAAAAAAAGTCAATGTTAGTCGATAGTTGATCGTCGTCAGCGCTAGTCAGGAGAAAGGTAAATTACTTTCGATTAGCTGCCGACCAGTATCAACGCTTGCCTGACGACTTACCTACGCATGGCAAAAGCAATTCCGTCCCGCAGTGAAAATTATTCCGAATGGTATAATGAGTTAATAAAACGAGCCGATCTGGCCGAAAATTCAGCCGTGCGTGGCTGTATGGTCATTAAGCCCTACGGCTTTTCGATCTGGGAAAAAATGCAGCGGGCACTGGACGATATGTTCAAGGAAACAGGCCACACCAACGCTTATTTTCCGCTGTTTATTCCTAAATCCTACCTGAGCAAAGAAGCGTCGCACGTGGAAGGATTTGCCAAAGAATGTGCGGTTGTTACCCACTATCGGCTGAAAAACGCAGAAGACGGATCGGGCGTAATTGTTGATCCTGAAGCGAAGCTGGAAGAAGAATTAATTGTACGTCCTACGTCGGAAACGGTAATCTGGAGTACGTATAAAAACTGGATTCAGTCGTACCGTGATCTGCCCCTGCTCATCAATCAATGGGCTAACGTAGTACGCTGGGAAATGCGGACTCGTATTTTTCTGCGCACAGCCGAATTCCTGTGGCAGGAAGGACACACGGCACACGCTACGTCGGAAGAAGCACAGGCCGAGACTCGCCAGATGCTCGACGTCTACGCGCAATTTGCCGAAGAGTGGATGGCCGTACCCGTAGTGAAAGGAGCAAAAACGCCCAACGAGCGTTTTGCGGGTGCTGAAGACACGCTTTGCATCGAAGCCATGATGCAGGATGGTAAAGCCTTGCAGGCCGGTACGTCGCACTTCCTGGGACAGAATTTTGCGAAAGCGTTCGATGTACAGTTCCTGACGAAACAGAATCAGCTGGACTACGTTTGGGGAACGTCATGGGGTGTTTCGACCCGGTTGATGGGGGCCTTAATCATGGCTCATTCCGACGATGACGGGCTGGTGCTGCCACCAAAACTGGCGCCCATTCAGGTGGTTATCGTGCCTATTTACCGAACCGACGAACAACTGGAGCAACTGTCTGCTAAAATCAAGCCGCTGGTTCAGGAGTTGAAAAAAGCGGGGATTTCGGTGAAGTACGACGATTCGGATGCGAATAAACCCGGCTGGAAATTTGCCGAATACGAACTTCGTGGTGTACCGGTTCGGCTGGCAATGGGCGGTCGTGATCTGGAAAATGGTACGGTTGAAATAGCCCGTCGTGATCTGAAAACTAAAGAAACCGTACCTTTCGACGGTCTGACGGAGCGTATTAAAGAATTGCTTGACGATATTCAACGAACGATTTATAACAAAGCTCTGGCGTTCCGAAAGGAGAATACGCATAAAGTCGATACGTTGGAACAGTTTAAAGAGCAGATTGAAAAAGGTGGGTTTTTGCTGGCGCACTGGGATGGTACCAGCGAAACCGAAGAAGCCATCAAAGAAGCAACTAAAGCCACCATTCGCTGTATTCCATTCGATCAGGAAGCCGAAGAAGGTGTAGATTTTTATTCGGGCAAGCCATCAAAGGGCCGTGTAGTATTTGCGCGGGCTTACTAACCGCTACGTAACAGAAAGAGGTCCGCTATAGCTAACCGTTAGCTATAGCGGACCTCTTTCTGTTACGTGCCTACTAGCGCATCGATAATTGTTGCTGGCGCAGATGCTGCATATACCAGCTTGCGCCCGCATACGTAACGGCGATTAGACCAAGTAACCAGACCGCCCCGCCCCAGCTTAGGTACGACCAGGTTTTTCGACTCACCAGATCCATTATAGCCATTATCATCATGCATAAGCCTATGGCCATGATAAATGCATTCCGTAGCGACGTATTATAGGCACGACGCAAGTCGTAAGCGCCATACGCTTTATTTCGAAATTCAAAGACAATGTCGTCCAGACTCGCTTGCCGAAGTTGTTCATCCGTCATGGCCAGTTCGG
>NZ_JBMDWV010000259.1:0-3451 GCF_048594605.1 Spirosoma sp. | reverse complement strand
CGAAAAACCAATATACGTTGGGTGAGAGACCCGGCAAAGGAAGTCTTTAATAGGAAACGGATCGATGAGATAACTGGTGTTTTTCTGCATTGGCAGGTATCGTCTTTATTATTGACTGGAGCTTTCATTGGTTGGAGTTATTACTATTGGGACATGGTATTTGTAATTAATGATAAAAGGTATTTAATGAGTGCAATAATTATTCACATAATTTGGCTGTCGACTTGGTTAATCATATCGTTACCCTTAATTTCTGCATGGCACTCCTGGCAACAATTAAAAATGCGAGCAATAAGCATGTATCTGAGCCAGAACAGCAGGAGTTCTAATTCGCCGGTGGCCGAAGATTTCATAAAGACAATTAATGAACTGCATCCTGTGGGTTTTTGGAATGCAGCTGCATCTGGTATTGGGGTAGCTATTTCGTTGTTGACTCCTGTTTTACAGGCCCTTAGTAATAGTTAATTCTACTTTTCCTATGTATTTTGTTGCTCTGAGAATTAGCCTGTAAAATTGTGCCTTATGGAAATTGCTTAATATTCAAAATTGCCAAAGCTACCAATTTCAAGCTTTACGGAATTGCTCCCTGATTAATAACTGAGCTTAGATAGTGTTTAAGAGAATGCTTATTGATATTGGATGCGAGCTTTGTGAATCACCTTCCAATACCCGTTTTCAAGAATAGCTCTACTTGGCTCAAGCGTCTTTACAGTTTTTTGACTTGGTAGTAAATTTGCGCTAGGATCGCAGACTGGTTCGATAAAATAACTCCGGTAGATTAACAGTCGCTCGATATGATCAGGCTCGATAAGCAGGGGTAGTGATTAGTCCTCGACTTTTGAGAACCCGGTAAACGGTGGCCTCGGAAACAAACCACTGCTCATTATCAATGATATAGCAAGCCAGCAGATTGTTACCACCACCTTAAACTAAGTCGTAAACCAATTGTGGTTAACGTTGGGCTACTCAAAAAGTAGGGATTACTACTGTTTCGATTTGGCTCTAGATTGAATAGTTCTCGTCGATTGCTCTGATAAACCCCTTCTATACTCACACCAAATTTTTTCTGATGGATTTCAGCTCCTATACCTCCTTTTAAAAGATTGTAAGATGAATTGAGTGTGTGTATGTCATTATCTTTAGTATCAAGAGAAAAATTTTGATACCTATATCGAATTCCCCACCCCCAGGCAGTTCCTCCGTGTAAATAAAGCCGCAACTTACCAAACTGAGATTTCCTTTGTGAACGACTTGGGGTGTGAATCTTTAGTCCAAACCCAATATCAGCTATATCTATCTGAAAACGTTGATTAATTAAGTCGTGATTGGGTGTCAACGTATAGAAGACATAGCGAGCATAATTTAGTTCAGTGCGCAAATCTAACCAATTTTTGAAGGATAGCCGCTCAACACGCATGCCCAATGCACCACTCCAACCTCCATCACTTCGAAGTAATTGACCATTAGTAGACAGACTTGGAATAGTATATGTGCTTCCCAATACTATTGAAGGTTTAATTAACGAACGAACTATGTTATCTTGGACCTCAGGGCAGTTTTTCCCTTGTATTTGACATTCTAGATCGGCGATTCGCTGAGATAACCCAACTAATTGACCCGCAGGATCGCAAATATTTCGGTATTGCTTAAATAAAGCCAGAGCATTATAACGGCGGTTTATTTTTAGACTCAACTCCGCTTTTTGTAGAAGGCTATCGCATTGTTGGCGTTGTATACATGCTTCACAATCAGCCAGTCGTATATTTTTTTTGTCAAGTACCCGACAATCAATCTTTATTGAGTCTGCCTGATTGTATAAGCGTTTGGCCTCGGCACATCGCTCTTCAGAAAGAAGCTGTTGTGCTGAGGCTACTAATGAATTGAAGCGATCGACATCAGCCTGATTCGTTTTCAGAGCCAGCAAACGGTCTTGCCAGATTTTATCCGTTTCAACACTTGGTTGAGGGCAGGCAGTTGAGCGAATACGTTGATAGAGCCTAACTGCTGAGTCTCCCTGGCATTTATTGTTATTGTACAAACGTTCTACCTCGGCCAGCTGTGTTTTATATACGTTATTACGCTGTAGGCAGCTTAACATTCGCTGACAACTATCCCTCAGAACAATTGCACTTATTCGTTTGGCATATGCCACCTTAATGTAGGAGGCTCTGTTAAAACTTATCAGGGCCGCCTCAAATTTTTCGTTTTGCAATTGTACTATGCCCTTACGAAATATATAATTATAATAATCAGCCGCTACGCAATGACTACTATGCCTATATAAGTACGAATAAGCCTGTAACACTGCTTCCTGTTTAGAGGGGTCTGATTCCCAATCATTGACGTTTCTTTGTGTGGATGAAAACCGTTGTATCTGTTCGATTCGGCGAGTTAATTGCCGACTATACTCAGGATAAGTTTGTCGGATTTGTCGATATTCCCGTTCGGCAAGGTCATATCGGCATCGGAATAGGTATCGGTCGGCTTCTGCTCTCCGTTTCAAATAATTATCATATTGCTCAAACGGGTCGGCTCTTACCACATCCGGCCCGTATTTAACTCTCAGTTCTTTATCGATGCGCTTCGCTTCGGCTATATTTGCCTCCCGTATTAGCTGATCTCTATGAGCAATTTTCGCTGGTAAATCGCGGGTCATTTCCAGTTTACTGACAACCGTTGGACTCCGTTTCTGGGGCGGAATAATACGTAAAATCTCATTTGCTCTGTTAAAGTCTTTATCGGCAATGAATTTATCAGCAGCGCGTTCCCAACGCACCCATTCCAAATTAGGAGCCGGTGCGTCTAACTGTTGAAGTTTATTTTTTATGACTGGATCAGCAGGATTATAAGCTGGTGTCAAGATGTTACGATAAATTGCTTTTGCACCTGCCAAATCGCCCGTGCGTACTTTTAAATCGGCTTTATTTTTCAGCTCCTGTATATCAACACCGCGTCTAATCTCTCTCAAAAGATCAAGTTCGGTACTCTCAGATAAGCGATAATTTCGTAGACAAAATCGGGCAATGTTACCAGCCATTTGGTAGTCGCCCCGATTGAAAGCTTCAACCATTTTCTGCCGGTAGCGTTCATATTCGCCCGGAAGTTTGGGCAACTGTGCCATAAGCCAATGAATGCTGAACGCGAACATCAACCAACCTGCCAGAAATGTATTTCTCATGGACGTTGCAGACGTTTACATTCTTCGATTTTTTTCTTGAGATAGGGGGTACTGTGCAGAGCCTCAGCTAACTGGTAATACTTCAGTGGAATATCCATCATATCACGCATAACAGGTGGTCTGATGTTTACCCTGAATCGTTCATCACCCAAGTTTTGATAATCTTTGGAGAGCTTACGAACCACACGGTCTTCAGGTAAACGATATTGTTGTTGCAAGGCAACAGCCTTATTAAAGCTGTTCAATGCATCCTGGTGGCGGTCATTTTTAACA
>NZ_JBMDWV010000258.1:0-11765 GCF_048594605.1 Spirosoma sp. | reverse complement strand
AGAAGCGTTCCGCCAGGAGGTAATGCGCAAGCCGTCTATTGCTTCAGCGACAACCAGCATGCTGCTACCTGTGAACATTCAAGCCAACTCTGCTGATTTAAACTGGGCAGGCAAAGATCCCAAACTACAAACAAGTGTCTCCTGTATGTTTGTCGGTAGCGATTTTACACGTACCATGAACATCAAAATTCTGGATGGACGTGATTTTCGGGCCGATAGTCCTGCCGATTCAACAAACTATCTCATCAACGAAGCAACCGCTAAACTGATGAGCGAGTCCACGCCGGGTATGAAGAACCCGGTAGGTAAGGAAGTTTCGTTCTGGCCAGGTAAAGGCCGAATTATCGGCTTAATGAAAGATTTCCATCTACAATCACTTCATCAGGCGATTACGCCATTAATTCTTTGTTTCGACTACCGGAACACAAGCTATTTACTGGTAAAAACCCGCGCGGGTCAAACGCAGCAAGCCATCGCTGATCTGGAGCAACTTTCTAAGGAATTCAATCCGAACTACCCATTCAACTACCATTTTCTGGATGAAGAATACGAGAATCTTTATCGGTCTGAACAGCAAGTCCATACGCTTGTCAATTATTTCGGCATACTCGCCATTCTGATCTCGTGTCTGGGTTTATTTGGGCTGGCTATGTTCACTGCGGAGCAGCGGACGAAAGAAATTGGCGTTCGCAAAGTACTGGGTGCCAGCGTAACAAGCATTGTTGGGCTGCTTTCGACGGATTTTCTCAAACTTGTCTTTATAGCGTTACTGATAGCCTCTCCCCTGGCCTGGTGGGCTTTGGATAAATGGCTGGGTACGTTCGCTTACCAAACTAAATTGACGTGGTGGATTTTCGGTCTGGCCGGTGTCTTATCCATTCTGATTGCTTTCCTGACAGTAAGTTATCAGAGCATCAGGGCCGCAACGGTAAACCCCGTAAAATCGCTACGTAGTGAATAGCAAGGGGCATGGGGCCAAGGGTAAGAAGAAGACTAGCGACACTTTACCCTTGGCCCCATGCCCCTTGCTACAAAAACTGATTCAGGTCGAGATTGAGAATATTAGAGAAAGAAGATTCGGTTGTCAGACCACCATCGCCAAAACCGTAGCGACGCCATTGATGGGTTTTGTAATTGTAAATGAAACCTTCGCGGATGCCGTACAGATCATTATCGATTAGCTGAATAACTTTCTGAATATCATCCTTTTGACCTTTGGTCTTACAGACTTCAATAATAATTGGTGTTTGGTCTAGGTCGTTGTCAATCAGTGATAAGTCAGGAATAAGACTCGCTTTAGCATCATCGAGCATTGTTTCCGGCAATGGTTCAAGATGTATACTTTTTTCACGATAAAAGAGTAACCCAGTCCGGTAGTCAGCTTAGCGATAACAAGCTGATGATCAGTCGGTTCTTCCACGCTCTGATCTTCGTGAACAAGAGATGAAGGAGTTAGAGATGGGAAGTACATACTATGTTGTTTTTAACAAACATACCCTAAACGTTCATGCTACGTAACTACCTCAAAATTGCCTTCCGCACCCTCTGGAAAAACCGTACGCATACGTTGATTAACATCGTTGGCCTCTCGGTGGCGTTTGGTACGTGCGTATTGATCTTTCTGACAGCTACGTTCGAATTATCGTACGACAAATTTCATACCAATTCGGATCGCATCTTCCGATTATATTTTCTTTCTTCCAATCGTGATGGCTCACCCGACAGAAGCTCTTCAATGCCTTATCCGATTGCACCGGCGCTTAAGGCTGAGTTCCCGGAAATAGAAGGTGCAACCCGTTGGTTCAATCGTACAGCAGGTATTCGACGAAACAACCAGACGTACAACAAAAATGTCAGGGTAGCCGACGCCGATTTTCTCCAACTATTTACGTTTCCGCTACGTAAAGGCAATCCCAAAACGGCCATGAACAGCCTGAGCGACATTGTCATCAGTGAGAGCATGGCGAAAGATATTTTTGGAGCGCAGGACCCGATAGGTCAGTCATTACAATTGCGAGTTGATGATAACTGGCAAACCTTCAACGTAACAGCCGTTGCCAGTGATGTCCCTAAAAACTCTTCTCTGGATTTTGATGCGCTAATCCGCAGTGAAAACGCAGGCGATTATGCTGAAAACAAAGGACGCTGGGATCACTCCAATCATGACGTTTACGTAAAACTGAAACCCGGTACTGATCCGCAAACACTTCAACGACGGTCGCAGGCGCTGATGAACAAGTATTTTGCCACCGATATAAAACAGCGGCAGGAACAGGGATTTCCGAAAAATGAACAGGGCTTTCAACGTAGTCTGATGTTCCAGCCCCTGCTAAATGTTCATTTCGACACGGAAACCACGCATGGTCTTGGCATAAGCCGAACCTACGTTTTTACGTTACTGCTGGTAGGTCTGTTTGTTCTGGCAATTGCCTGTATTAATTTCATCAATCTGACCATCGCACAATCGCTCTCAAGGGCGCGGGAAGTGGGCGTTCGAAAATCGCTGGGTGCTCAGCGCGCTCAGTTGTTTGGTCAGATTTGGGGTGAAACGCTGTTGTTATGCTTTATCGCCTTCATTATTGGGCTGGGCCTGGCGTACAGTGCCTTACCTACGTTCAATCGAATGTTTCAGAGTCAGCTAACAATAACTGACTTTTTGCAACCCACCGTTTTGGCCGTAACCAGCCTGGGCTTTCTACTCATTACGTTAATTGCGGGTGGTTATCCATCCTGGTACGTAACGCGGTTCAATGCAGTAGAAGTGTTGAAAGGAACACTCAAGCTGAGCCGTCCCGGTTTGCTACGTAACTCACTTATTATTACACAGTTTACCATTGCCTGCCTGCTGATTGTATGTACGGTCATTGTGCGCCAGCAAATTACGTATCTCCAGCAAAAACCGATGGGGCTGGATAAGGAACAGGTAGTTAGTATTCCGGTTGGGAATGAACTCAACGGAGTAGAGGCTCTGAGGGTGTTACGTAACCGACTCAGCAATCAGCCAACCATCGTAGCGATATCGGGCTCGGGCGTCAATATCGGTGCCGGACTGGATGGCACTTCGAACCGGATGATGTATGGGTTTACCTATGGCAAGCGTGACGTTACCTGCGACTGGCTACGTATCGACACCCATTACCTGAAAACTATGGGTATCAGGCTTTTACAAGGCCGCGACTTTAGTTCAAGCTTCAGTACGGACTCGAGTACATCAATCCTGATTACGCAAAGTATGGCGAAGCAGTTAGGCGAAGCCAATCCGGTGGGAAAGTTTATTAAACCCGACCAAAAACAGTTTCAGATAGTTGGGGTTGTAGCGGATTTCAATCTGTATTCGCTGCATCAGGAAGCGAAGCCTATTACCCTGCAAATGCAGACAAACGACCCAATCCGGTATATTCTGGTGCGGGTAAGTCCGCAAAACCTGACAGGCGCCATGGACATTATCAAAACCGCCTGGAAAACCGTAGCGCCTAAGCAGGAATTTATTGGCTCGTTTCTGGACGAAAACACTGAACGCTGGTATAAACGGGAACAACGACTGGCTACTATTTTTTCTACAGCGGCAGGCATTGCCATTGTGCTATCCTGCATGGGTCTGTTTGCCATTGCACTGCTGACCATTCAGCAACGTACTAAAGAGATTGGCGTTCGCAAAGTTCTAGGCGCATCGGTGGTTAGTATTGTTGGCCTGCTTTCCAAAGATTTCCTGAAGCTCGTTATGGCAGCCATTATCATTGCCTCACCCGTTGCCTGGTATGTTATGGACAAGTGGCTGGCGGATTTTGCGTATAAGATCGATATCGAATGGTGGGTGTTCGCTGCGGCAGGCTCGGTATCGGTTGCTATTGCCTTATTAACAGTGAGTTTCCAAAGCGTGAAAGCGGCTCTGATGAATCCGGTAAAGTCACTACGTTCCGAATAACAGCGGGTACAGGGTAAAACTCATCCACCCCTACCCCATGTCCTCTGCCCCAAACCCCACGCCCTATGCTACGTAACTACCTCAAAATCGCCCTCCGCAATCTGGCTAAGCACAAGGCCAATACAGCCATTAATATTGTGGGGTTAGCCATAGGCATGGCTTGTTGCCTGCTGATTGTTCTGTACGTGACGGATGAGCTAAGCTACGATCAGCACTGGGCTAACGGCGAGCGTATTTACCGCATGGCGCTGGAACGAAAATACCCGGATCGGGTCAGTAAATACGCCATCATTCCACCCTCCTACGCGCAGTCGATTAAGAAAGAAATACCCGAAATACAACAGACAACCCGTGTTTTTAATTTCGGCAATAACGCGCCAACCTTACTGAAACTGGATGGCCGAACCCTTGAGGAACGGGGATTCATGGCGGTGGATTCCACTTTTTTTCAGGTATTTCAGGTGCCTTTGCTACGTGGTCAGTCAGATAAAGCACTAAACCGGCCGAATACGGTTGTACTGACAGAAACGACAGCCCGGCGGTTATTTGGCAAGACCAATCCAATTGGGAAAGTGCTGGAAATTGTTCAGGGGCCAAAACTGGAAGTTACGGGTATATGCGCCGATCCCGTCCGAAATGCTCACTTTACGTTCAATTTTCTGGCGTCGACACGGGGATTTGCGCAGGATGACCAACCCAACCACATCAGTTTTGCGGCCCATACGTACCTGCTGCTACGTTCTGATGCCAGGCCCGATGCTATTCAGGCCAAACTACCGGCCGTTGTGGAAAAATACGCAGCCGGTGAGGTGGAACGTAACTTCGGCATGCCCTACCGCGACTATGTAAAGGCAGGGAACGGCTATTTCTATTTCCTGCAGCCACTACGTAGCATTCATCTCGATTCCCATCTCGAAGCCGAACATCAACCCAACGGCAGCCAAACCTTAGTCACTATCTTTTCGATCATTGCCGGGTTTGTGCTGCTGATCGCCTGCATCAACTTCATGAATTTAGCCACCGCCCGGTCGTCGGAGCGTGCACGCGAGGTTGGCATCCGGAAATCACTTGGCTCAACAACCAATCAGTTAGCCGCTCAATTTTTAACGGAATCTGTTTTGCTGAGTCTTTTCAGCTTGATCGTGGCTGTCTTTCTGGTCGCGGTTCTGTTAGCGCCGTTTAATACGTTAGCCAATAAATCGCTTACCCTATCCTCGCTGGTCGATTGGCAAACACTGCCACTCTTGTTAGGCGGGGCAATTGCTGTGGGCTTACTGGCAGGAAGTTACCCCGCAGGGGTGTTGTCGGCCTTTGAGCCGATTAAAGTTCTTAAGGGCCGATTTTCCTCGACCCGCCAGGGGCATTTGCTACGTAATGGCCTGGTTGTGTTTCAGTTCGCCATATCGGTTCTGTTAATCGTTAGTACGGTAGTAGTGTTTAGCCAGTTGAATTTTATTCAGCAGAAAGAACTGGGTTTTACAAAAGAGTCGGTCATTAAATTAACCAGTACCTTTTTTCTGGATAGAAACACGGAAGCCTTCAAGCAGGAAGTCGCAAAACTGGCGGGCGTTACGAGTGTAGGTGGTACCAGCAGCACACCCGGCGACGAAGGTTATTTTGGCATAACCTTCCGTAGAAACGGCGAGAACGAAACGGTTACAGGCAGAGGCTGCGTGGTTGACGATCAATATTTTCAGACGATGCAGATGGACATGCTGGCGGGACGCCCGTTCAGTCGCCAGTTCGATGACTCGCTCTCCGTTATCCTGAATGAAGAGGCTGCCCGGCAAATAGGATTTACAAACCCCATCGGCAAACAAATCACGAGTCCTGATAATCTGACTCAACAGGGTGGCGCGCCGGTTACGTATACAGTGGTGGGTGTTGTCCGTAACTTTCATTTTGGCTCGCTGCACCAGCGTATTGGCCCTTTGTTTATCCTCAACGATCGACTATTTCGTAGAGTTGACAATCAACTGGTTGTCCGGATTCGGGCCGTCAATCCAGGTGCTGTCCTGAGCCAGATAGAATTGATCTGGAAACGTTATCTGCCTGACCAGCCCATTCATTATTCATACCTGGATAGTGACTGGACGGCTTTGTATCAATCGGAGCAGGTGGCCCAGCGGATATTCGGCGTGTTTGCGATGCTGGCTATTTTTATCGCCTGCATGGGGCTTCTGGGCCTGGCCATGTATGTAATCCGACTACGGACCAAAGAAATCGGTGTACGGAAAGTGCTGGGAGCTTCTATTCCGGGGCTGGTTATTTTACTCTCCAGAGATTTTCTGAAACTAGTACTCATCGCCATTGTCATTGCTACACCGGTTGCGTGGTACGTAATGAGCAGATGGTTGGATGGCTTTGCCTACAAAATCGATTTAGCGTGGTGGATGTTTGCGCTCGCCGGATTTCTGGCGGTTGGAATTGCCTTATTGACCGTAAGTTTTCAGTCCGTAAAAGCAGCATTAATGAATCCCGTTACGTCTTTACGTAGTGAATAGCATAGGGCATTGGGGTCTGGGCATGGGGTAACACCTATCCAAACCCCAATGCCCTACGCCCCAACCCCTATACTATATGCTACAAAACTATTTTAAAATTGCCTGGCGGAATCTGCTCCGCAACAAAGCCTTTTCGGCTATCAACATTCTGGGTCTGGCCATTGGCGTTGCCGCCTGTCTGCTCATTCTGCAATACGTTACGTTTGAACTGAGTTATGATAATTTTCATACCAAAGGCGATCGTATTTATCGCGTTCTTCAGGATCGGTACGACAAGGGTAAACTCAGCACACAGTGGGCGGGTGGTGCGCAAGCCGCCGGAAATTCGTTTAAAGCCAATTTTGGTGAGGTCGAGGATTATGTTAAAGTCCTGAAACGTCGTGCACTCATTGCTGACTATGGCGAAAAAAGCCTGAAAGTTGAGCGAGTATTTATTGCCAGTGAATCATTTTTCAAGATTTTTTCCTACCCACTACTCTCCGGCGACATCAATAGCGTATTGAGCGAGCCCAACACAATTTCTCTCTCCGAATCAGTGGCGAAGCGATTGTTCGGCAATGAAAATCCGATGGGAAAAACGATTAAACTGAATCAGCAGAAGGCGGTCAAAGTAACGGGTGTTTATCAGGATATGCCCGCCAATTCGCACCTGCACGCTGATTTACTGATTCCGCATCTGACGTTTATCAACGAAGTGGGTAAAGATAATAACCCGGATAATGCCTGGATGTGGGATGGTGCAATGTCGTACTTGTTACTACGTCTTGATCGCAACGGCGAACCGGCCAATCCGAAAGCGCTTGAAGCCAAGTTTATCCCATACATTCAAAAAACCATCGGCGCGGAACTGAAAAAGTACGACGCCGATGCAGTGTATACGCTTCAACCGCTACGTAGCATTCATCTGTACTCCCATTTCATGGAAGAAGCCGAGCCGAATGGCGATGGCAAAACGGTTTATTTATTGCTGGGGATTGCTTTTTTTATCGTTGTGATCGCCTGGGTTAATTACATCAATCTGTCCACAGCACGAGCCATCAATCGGGCTAAAGAAGTCGGGGTTCGGAAAGCGGTGGGTTCACTACGTGGGCAACTGATCCGGCAATTCATGACGGAATCGTTTTTGCTGAACGGGCTTGCCGTTGGGCTTGCCCTGCTCATTGTTATTGTGTCTATTCCGATGTTCAATCAGTTGTCGGGCCAGGAATTAACCTTCTCACTGTTAGCCAGTTCAAGGTTCTGGGTGCCGCTGGTTGTGCTTTTTGTAGCTGGTACGTTTCTATCCGGTGTTTATCCAGCCTTTGTTCTGTCCGGCTTCCAGCCGGTATCCGTTCTGAAAGGTAAAGTCGGCACATCCCGGCAAGGCATTATGCTACGTAAATCGCTGGTGGTGTTTCAGTTTGCGGCATCGTTGTTTCTGTTGGTCGGTACGTTGGCGGTGTTTCATCAGATCCAGTTTATGCGGTCGCAAAGTCTGGGCCTCAATATCGACCAGACGCTGGTCATCAATCCACCAATCATCAGAACCGATTCAACGTTTATGCGGCAGATGCTGGCCTTTAAGGAGGAGCTGTTACGTAAGCCAAGCATTCGGTCTATTGCAGCTTCAACGGTGGTACCGGGGCAGGCATCGGACTGGAACGCAGGCGGTATTCGGCTAAAAGGTACCGACGAAAGCACCAGTAAACAGTATCGTATTATTGGCGTTGATTACGACTTTATGAAAACGTTCGACCTGAAACTACTGGCCGGACGTAATTTTGCGAAGGAGTTTGGCAGCGATCCGAAAGCGCTTATTTTCAATAAAATGGCGGCTAAGCAACTCGGTTTCGACCAGCCCGCTCAGGCCATTGGTAAACAGATTGAGTTCTGGGGCGAAACATATACGCTGGTGGGCGTTACGGATAATTTCCACCAACAATCCCTGCGCGATGCCTACGAACCGCTCATTCTTCGCCTGATTCCCGACGTGCGGGGGTTTTTCTCCATCAAGCTGGCTTCCAATCAGTTGAATAACACGGTTTCAGACATCCGCACCGAGTGGAATCATTTTTTTCCTGGCAATCCGTTTGAATATTCGTTTCTGGATGAACGGTTCAACGAACAGTACCGCGCCGATCAACGCTTCGGGCAGGTGTTTGGGCTGTTTACGGGATTGGCTATTCTGGTGGCCTGCCTGGGTCTGTTTGGGTTAGCTTCGTTTACGACGGCCCAACGTACCAAAGAGATTGGCATTCGGAAAGTGCTGGGCTCTTCGGTCTCAGAGATTGTTACGATGCTCTATCGGGAATTTGCTGTATTGATTCTGGTTGCTTTTGTTGTGTCGACACCCTTAGCCTGGTACGCTGTTAACCAGTGGCTCCAGAGCTATGCGTTTCGGTCAACCATCCAATGGTGGTTATTCGTGATACCTTTCGCTCTGGTACTGGTAATTGCGTTGCTAACGGTAAGTTTCCAAAGCGTGAAAGCGGCTCTGATGAATCCGATCAAATCACTACGTAGTGAGTAGCATAGGGCGGAGGGTTTGGGGCAACGGGGAATAAAAAACCAGCCTTCCCTCCCAAATCCTCTGCCCTAAACCTCAAACCCTATGCTCAAAAACTATCTCAAAATTGCGGTTCGGAATTTGTGGAGAAACAAGATTTTCTCTGGAATCAACATCATTGGTCTGGCGGTCGGACTAACGTCATGCCTGCTGCTGTTTGTTTATATCACGCATGAATTGAGTTATGATAACTTTCAACTGAAAGCGGATCGGCTCGTACGGGTGACGATGGAATACAGTATGGATGGCCGGGTAGCTAAAATACCGCAAACCGGTACGAAAGTTGCGCCTGAATTTGGACGGCAGTTTCCGGAAATTGAATCGGGCGTTCGGATGATCAATCGAGACGGTGTTGTGGTTCACGGCGATCAGCAGTTCAGCGAAAAGCGAATTGTGTTTGCCGACTCGGCTTTCTTTACGTTGTTTTCCTTTTCGCTACGTAAAGGCAATCCACAAACGGCGCTGGCCGGCCCGAATCGGGTGGTGTTATCGGAATCAACGGCGAAGAAGTATTTCGGAACCGAAAACCCGATCGGTAAAGCACTACGTATCAATACGGGCGGCAGCTTCCGCGATTACGCCATAACGGGCGTCGTTACCGATTGCCCCGCTAATTCTCAGATTAAATACGATCTGCTTACCTCGTTTACGACGCTCCAGGCTTCGAAATCTGAAGAATGGTTTTCATCGAATTATGCTACGTATCTGCTGTTACGTAAGCCTGATAATATTTCTTCGTTGCAGGCAAAGATTCCAGGCTTCATGAAAACGCAGTTCGGCAAAGAAGACATGCAGGCCGGTGGTTATCTGACTTACAATCTGGAACCGCTACGTAGTGTGCACCTGCATTCGGATGTCGACGGGAGTTTTGAACCGAACGGCGATCTGACCTACATCTATATTTTCGGTTCTATTGCGCTGCTGATTCTGCTGATTGCCTGTGTTAACTACGTGAACCTCGCTACGTCGCGTGCTGTCGAGCGGGCGCAGGAAGTAGGGGTGCGGAAGGTAATGGGCGCTCAGCGCGCTCAGTTGTTTGGTCAGTTCATCGGCGAATCAGTTATCGTTACGTCAACTGCTCTGGTGCTGGCTTTAGTGCTTGCTACGCTGACGCTGCCCCTGTTCAATACGTTATCAGACCGACAATTTTCGGCGGATGTGTGGTTGCAGCCGGGTAACCTGCTCCTGCTACTTGGCGTCGGGTTAGTGGTTAGTTTAGTAGCAGGAAGCTACCCGGCGTTGATACTTGCCCGGTTTCAGCCGGTACAGGTGCTGAAAGGCCATTTGAAAACAACAGGGGCCGGGCAATTTCGAAAAGCGCTGATCGTGTTTCAGTTTGCGATTACGGCCTTTCTCATTATCAGTACGTTGCTGGTCCGTAATCAACTGGCATTTATCCAGCAGAAGAAATTAGGGTATGGCAAAGATCATGTGCTGATGCTACCCGTCGACAAACAGGTTAATGAAAAAATAGCCGCGATTAAAAGCGAATTCCGTCAAAACACTGACGTACAGCACGTTTCTCTGGCCTCTGAATCGCCCGTATTTGTGGAAGGTGGCTATGGTATGCGGCATCCAAACATGCCCGTTGGGCAACGGCAAATGGTGGCAGGTGTGAGTGTTGATGAAGATTATGTACCTGCCTTGGGTTTGCAGTTGATTGCCGGCAGTAACATCAATACCGCCGATATGGATCGTATTTCGCGGACGGACAATGATAGCCTCACCCGTAGTCGATTTATCCTTAATGAATCTGCCGTAAAGGCACTAGGCTGGACCCCTCAGCAAGCAATTGGTCAGAGGTTGGATGTAAACGGTCGATTAGGGGAAGTTAAAGGAGTCGTATCCGATTTTCATTTTACCTCCATGAAACAGGCGATTAGCCCGCTGGTACTCTTTCCACAAAATGGTGGCGAAATTCTGCTGGTTAAACTATCCGGTAGCCAATTGGCGAATACACTTCAGTTTCTGGAAAAAAAATGGCGAACACTGATTCCAGAGCGGCCTTTCTCGTATGAGTTCATGGACGAAGAGTTTAACAAACTTTATGCTGTCGAAGCACGTACCGGACGGATTTTCAGCGTTTTTGCGTTTCTATCCATCTTCCTGGCTTGCCTCGGACTGTTCGGATTATCAGCCTACGCAACAGCGCAACGGACCAAGGAGATTGGCGTGCGCAAAGTGCTGGGCGCATCCGTGTTTAGCATCGTTAGCCTGCTGTCGAAGGATTTCCTGAAGTTAGTTGTCATCGCTATAGTGGTAGCCTCACCAATTGGATGGTACGTCATGAATCGCTGGCTCACTGATTTCGTATACCGGATCGACATTGCCTGGTGGGTTTTCGCAATCGCGGGTATTCTGACCGTAGCGGTAACGTTATTAACCGTCAGTTTTCAGTCGATCAGGGCAGCGCTGGTAAATCCGGTGAAATCATTACGTAGCGAATAAGTCGGATGAACAGAAAAAATAAGAAGCCAATCGCTGTCATCTACGCATAAAGCCCATTTCTGACGAGTCGACTTATTACCGATCAGGAAAAATTGAACAATACAGATATTTCCTGGTAGTATATCCTAAACAATCGATAAATTCACGCTTGAACTCAAGCGTGAATTTTAGTTCAGGAACCTCACAAATTCAATCACTTACGTTATGGGTATTACCTTAGAACAGGCAGAAACGGCTATTAAAGCAGCCAAAGAAAAGGCCAGCGAAATCAACACCTTAATGAATCTTGCCGTAGTCGATGCGGGTGCGAATCTGATTGCCTTTGTCCATATGGATGGGGCGT
>NZ_JBMDWV010000257.1:0-15961 GCF_048594605.1 Spirosoma sp. | reverse complement strand
AATAGTCAACGTTTGAGATTAAGTTTGTGCTTTCCAAAGGGCAGCCACAAGCTTAATCCCAAACGTTGACTGAATAAGATACGGATTTACACTTACTGCGAAATAATTACTTTCCGCGTAATACGTCGGTTGTCCTGAATCAGACTGATCTGGTAGAAGCCATTACTCAAATGTCGAATAGGTACCCGGAAGGTGTTTTTACCCGATACAGCCTGGTGGTCCTTCACCAGCACCGACTGGCCTGCGCTATTTACAAGCTGCATGGTCACATTTTCATTAGTTTGGGCATAGTAGTTAACCCAGATTTCCTCCTGAGCCGGGTTCGGATATACTTCAACATTTATGTTTAGCTCTTCAGCAATATTGGCAGCAACCCGACCATTTCCTGTACCACTTTTGTAGAAAAATTTCATATCCGCCAGGCCTACTACGTGTTCCTTACGCGACTGGCTGTAGTATACTATTCTCAGCGACTTTGGTTGTTGCCATTTACTTGATGTGCTCAATGTATTAGTAGCAACTGGCGAGAACGCCCCATATTGGAAGGTCACTTTACCGCTTTTCGCGGAGATAGAAAAAGGCTGCAAAGTAGTTGTTGACTTACCCATGTCGTCTTTATTTGCCTGCATCAACACTTTGTCGTTCCCGTACAATCTGGCCGTGGGATAAGGGTCGAAAGTCCTCTTAAGCCGGGCAATGACATTCTCATTTTCATCCAGAACTTCAATGTACCCTTTGTCAGGTGACGTAGCGTGATCCATGTCATCTTTAGGCCATATTATCTTTCCTGTTAATGACCATTCTTGCAGCTCACCCAATGATCCTAAGTCGCGGGAAACAGTCGATGTTAGATTATCTGAACCCGGTTTGAAGGAAATAAACAGATCAGGGTTTGTTTGATCAAGCGTTTGTACGTTAGTAGTGACTTGCCAGTAATCCGAGTAACCGTTGTAATAATCGCTGGCCGGAGATCTACTCCACCCATATACACCGTTTTCGAGCGTACTGTTGTAGCTCAGACCTTCCATTAAATCGACGCTTCCTGACCTGGTCGGCGAATTTGCCGGGAAAAGATTTGAATTAGGTATTTTCTGTTTAGACTGACTGGCACTTGACCAGGAGAGGACTACACCACTGTTATTGTTTGCTTTTGTGTATTCTAAACGAATGGCATACCGTTTTCCAGCCTGAAGACTAATTGCACTGTTGTATGTGCTTAATTTGTTATTGTTCCATTTATTAATCAGCATTTTTTCGTCAACCCACAGACGGACCCCGCCATAAGTATCCAGGTAGAAGGTATAGTTTTCCGTAAAAGCAGGCTGAACGTATCCTTCCCAACGCACCGAAAATTTAGAGGGAGCAGACAACGCCGTACCTGTAGGAGCGTTTGTTTTCCAATCAAAATCGACGTTCGGATCAACTTTTTTCGTCTTGAAGCTTGTATTATTTAAATCTGAGCTATCAAAATAGTCGGCCGTTAATCCCCGTACGCTTGATACGTTGGTTGTGCTGATAGCATAAACCTGTTCCTGGATGGAATTGAGGTTACTGATTTTCCAACGATGCACTCCTCCATGCTGGCTTTCGTCCGCATGATACATATAATAATCGCTGCCAACTTTAACCATGTTCCACACTAGCGAATTACCAGCATAACCAGGGTATGCTTTAGCATCATAAGTATCTGTACCTACCACACCAAACTGACCAACAAAAAGACCATTATCATAATAATGATTGTATTTATTAGTTTGTGTTTGTTTCCAGAACTCACCGTTGTATCCCCAGAAGATGTTACGTTCTAACGTAGTGACAAGGTTTCCGGCGTAAACGACGGTATTCCCAATATCATACGTACCATCCGATGGGAATTCCCCCATATAATTTCTAGTTGTGGCCTTGGATGTGCGCCATAACCACTTGCCATTTTTGAGGCCGCCAAGATGATAACCTGTCCCACGTACGTATCCTGCTGTTTCTTTCCCAACTTCAGTAGCAAATGAAACCAGTATGTTACTTGTAGTATATTGGTTGCAATTCCAGCCGTTCATAGCGTGCCCAACAGGGTCGTCGGTAGTAATGGTAGGAGTCTTTTCTACCACGACAGCCGGTCCGAAAACGGGGTTGTTCTTACTATCAAAACCGGTCAAAGGCCTGCGTTTATATTGAACTGTTTGTCCCACACCACCATTCGTGATACTCCACAAACTCCCGTCGGTGAATAAGCTGAAATTCTCGTTGTTTGGTGAAAAAGTAAGACCAGTATACCGCAAACCTGTTGTAGTATATTCAACAACTTCATATGCAGTGTTCGTATAACGGATTAAATTGTACGTTCTTCCGTTACTAAGTGTTACTATATTTCGTGTTCGGTAATACTGATCATCTTTGGTTCCAATGACGTTCCAGGCCCAATTTCGCTTCAGCTTCCATGAATCGTTATCATTCTGGAGCGGCTTGTTATAATCAACTTCAAATTCAAGATAATTACAGAATACACGGCTGGGATTGCTTCGGTCAACGGCAACCTCATAATTAAAGCCCATATTCATAACTTCTTCAACTACCGTTGTTCTGTTTGCGGCATAATGAATCAACCGTTGGTTGCCCATATCCCCCAACCACATTGAGCCATCCGGAAGAATGGAACCAAACGTATTATCAAAATTGTCCCGACCTTCGCTTACTTTCCAGTTTTTGCCTGTGCGGAACATAAACTTGTCATAGGTAACATCTGGCGAAGTAGAGTATCCACCTGGTTTCCCTACTGTCCATAACAGCTTTCCCGTAGCATTAGAAAAGCCTTTATAAACATGATTAGTCCCGCCATCTCCAACCAGCACTGTACTATTGTCGGGCGATACCTGGATTGACAGAGCGTCGGATAGCCCTGTAAGAGTCAGGATGGGTTTAGACAATGTTCCATCTGCATTTATAGTGTGTTTGGTAACATTTGGACCTTGTATCATCCATAAATTCTCATTACCATCGACGAACAATTTCTTTGGCGTCAGGTATGAAAGCGTTTTTACCAGCGCGCCTGTCGTCTTGTTCAAGACATGAATATTGTTACTGACAGGCCTGGCAACAAATAGGTATTTGCTGGAGGCAGCTATTCCAAGGACAAAGTCATAAGGTACGGGGTCAGTTACACTTGCATATCTTCTTCCGTGACTGGAGGGAAAAGGAGTGCCAGCAGAAAAAACCACTTCCTCACCAGTTGAAATTGAGGTGGCCCATACACAACTGGTATTTGAACCGGTATCATATCCACCCCAGTAAATATTGTTACCATCGTTGCATAATGCATGAGACATTAAGCCTGATCCTTTTATGTCATTTGGATTCGTCCAGATCTCTTCCATGACCCCAGGCGAATTTAAATTAAATTTTCGCTGTGAGGGCTGCCCTTCTGCATATCCCGTTACGAAGTAAGCATAATTGCCAATCACCCGCATGTCGAAGATACGATCCGTCCATCGGTGCTTTTTTTCACCGGTAGTATACGTAGACGAATTTCCTATGGTTCCCTCCCACGTGTAAGAAACATTATTGGATAATACCTTAATATCATAATCGCCATCCAGTACCTGCCGACCTTCATCGTCTAGCCGATCCCAGGTTTCTGTATTCGTACCTGAAGGATACGTTTTTCCACTCCATAATGTTCTTATCAGCGTGCCATCCTTCGCGAATACACCCGCGCTAGTGCGAGCGCTACTCGCCAGATTAAAAGTAAACGAAACTGCTGGGGGAGCTATCTGCTGAGATAAAGCGATGCTCGCACTAAAAATCTTCGCGGTGAGGATAACAAAAAATAGGAGTTGCTTCTGTACACTCATCATAAATTTATAAATGTATATCATATTACAACACTTTATATTTATGAGACAAATATACAACCATAAAAGTATATACTTGTTAAATAAAACTAAAAAAAGTAAACGATTTATTTAATTTTGAAAGAATTTATATATATAATGATATTGTATTTTATAGTTCTTATACCTCTTCATTTCGGTTAGTTGTATATATAATATCACAATAAATATAGTATATACAATAATTTTAAAAGCATAACAGTAAACCGGGGCAAAATAGGGGATAAATTGGAAACTTTACAGATTAACAAAGGAAAAAATGAAACAAATAGAATTTATTAATTATTAGGTCGGTACAATCAGGGTATAAAAAATCAAATCAATAAATTATTACATAAGTCATTGATAGATACGGCATTATCGGGACTGAATTTTCAGTCAACCAGCCAGGCTTAATAGGACGCAAGTTTCGAAAGTTAGGCGACTTTGTAAATTGACGCTTAGCCTATAAGTAAACGTATGCCAAGCTGGACTTAGAAAACGAAATCTTTAAGAGGGCAACAGGGATGCTTGAGCAATAGCAAACTCTGCCGAACGTTGAGTTTAGGCCAGAAGAATAATATTTCAGACCAGCAATACAGTCGTTGGAAGGATTAAATTACAGGCAATACGGAATTGTCAATGGAATAAGAATAGAATTTAGATAAGCACTACAAGATAATGAATAAAACGATTGCGATATGTTTTATATCAAAAAAGTGAAAAATTAAACCAATAAAATACTATTAATTAATTATTTACATTATTAAATAAATATTAATATAAAGTACTGAACATGAGTTAACTACGTATCGATCTACGTAGCAAAATAATACCTGCTTATCTAGTTCTTGTAGTCAAACTTTAAGATGTATCCTTTCTTCTTGTCACCACCTTCACTGGCAATAAACAAATCACCGTTAGGTGCAAAACAAATACCCTCTGGCTGGATAAAAAGCTTTGAATCAAGAGGCTCAGAGTAAATTACTTTTGCCTTTCGACTGGTGATCAGCAGGCGTTTTCCGACCGATGTCAATATGTACCATTCTCCCGTTAGGGGATGAACCGCTATAGCCGACGGCTCGTATGTTTTTGGGTCAACCCCGGCGCTTTCGAGTTGCTCATCATTCAAGCTCATATCCTTAAAAACGGCCTTGTTAAGCAGGTCAAATGAATAAACAGCTTTATCACTCGACCCTTTCCCTTTTTTAACAGCAATCAACAGGCGCTTTGTTTTTGGGTCGTATCCTAGCCCTTCTATTTCTGTTTTCTTGGGCAAATCTGTTTGGGTACGGCCAATACGTTTAGACCCAGGCTCAAACCGGAACAGATTACCATTGCTTTCTATGGCATAAATCTCTCCGTTTACGTATTCGATTCCCTCAAAATCACCGTAACCACCGAAGCCAAAATTCTCGGTAACCTCCTTTTTCTTTATGTCGAATACGTAGGCTACAGCCTCCTCATCCTGAACACAAAGAAGTTTACCGTCCTTGTAATAGGTCAATCCGGATACCTCTTTCAGCTCCTTAGGTAACTTGTAGTTTTCATCAGGATTGCTTAGCTGGTAAGGAAGTTTGAATGGTGCTTCGAGGGTACCAGCTTCCGGTTGCCTATCTGATTTGGAAGACGTACCGCAACCAGTTAAGAGTAACAGAATTGCCAACAGAAAATAATTCATAACGACAGATTATTTGCGGTAAAGGTAACTGTTTCAGCCAGGCGTTCGCTTTGTAGATTAGTTTAATACGATCTTATCAGAGCGAGTTAAAGAAGATTGGTGGAAACAATAACTAAATTGCATATAGCTCCACTTATTTCTCTAAGACTTACTATATTCTACTACTTAGCGCGACAAGCGAACATTCACCATGAATAAAAATACCAGCAGACGCGAATTTGTAACTACCATGGCCAAAACTGCCGGAATGTCGGTGCTATTGCCCCAGATTAGCCAGGCAGAACAGTTCTTCCCTAATCAGCAAACGTTTACGGTGCAGCAGGTGATGGATCTCATTCTGAAAACCAGACCGGGTGCGCCTTTCCCCAAGACGGTCGATACGTTGAAATCAGGTAGTCCGTCGCAGAACGTAACGGGCATTGTTTCTTCGATGTTCGCCACAACGGAAGTCATCGAAAAAGCGGCTGCCGCTGGTGCCAATTTTATTATCGTTCATGAACCAACGTTTTATAATCACGCCGACGAAACGGACTGGCTGAAAAACGATCCGGTTTTTCAACGGAAACATGAGTTATTAACGAAGCATGGGATTGCGGTCTGGCGCTTTCATGACTACTGGCATTCGCATCGACCCGATGGCATCTATGCTGGCATACTTCAGGCACTAAACTGGTCGAACTATGCCGAAGCGGATAACCCACGACTACTTACACTCCCGGCGCCTGTTCCACTCAGCCAGCTTATTACGCACGCCAAAGACAAACTAGGAATTAAACAGGTACGTGTTGTTGGCGATACGTCGCAAACATGCAAACGGGTGTTGCTGATGGTTGGCGCATCGGGCGGAAAGAGCCATATCACGGCTATTGAAAAAACAAAGCCCGACGTGATTTTGTGTGGCGAAGCCAGTGAGTGGGAGACTCCGGAATACGTTCGGGATGCACGTCAACAAGGTCAAAAACTATCGCTGGTGGTTCTGGGACATATCATGAGCGAAGCCGCTGGTATGGAGTGGCTAGTGTCGTGGCTACAACCTAAAGTAGCTGGCATTAAAGTCTCTTACATTCCATCCGGCAACCCCTTTACGTATGTATAAATACCAGCGGTACTACGTTCAGGAACGTAGCACCGCTGGTACAATTAGTTGGTTAATAAACGAGTAATTCGGGCAACTACGGGGCAATGCTACGTTAGGCTTGCAGCGCGAATACAGGCTTACGCGTTTTCCACTTACCTTTTGTAAAATCCGGTATTTCAACCGACGCCGACTTTTTGGCAACAGACTGTTCTGACAAGGGACTGATGGCCGACCAGGCCGCAGCATCGTAAACATCGATCGGTGGCGCTGTCCGGTTCTGTACCGAGCGGATAAAGTCGCGAATGACAAAGTAATCCATTCCTCCATGCCCGGCTCCTTCGGCATCTTTGCCCGACTGTTGCCAGAAAACGTGGTCGTACTTTTTCATGTACTCCTCGTCGGATTCCCAGGTGTGCGGTTTAGGACTTTGTTTTTCGATATAAATCTGGTTGCCATCGTCCATCCATAAGCCATTGGCCCCCTGCACCCGGAACCCCAGCGAATACGGTCTTGGCAAGTTGGTATCGTGCGTGATCAGAATTGTTTCGCCATTGGCGCACTTGATCATGGTCTGTACAACGTCGCCCAGTTTGAAATTCACCTTCGCGTTTGGGTGATTGGGTCCGCCGTTATCGACAATATATTTATGAAGCCCAATGCCTTTCGACGCCATTGAGGTCAGGTACAGGAACTGATTACCCCGGTTAATGTTGATCATTTCCGCAACCGGGCCTAATCCGTGCGTAGGGTACAGATCTCCGTTTCGATTGATGGAGTGCTGCGTACGCCACCGGGCTTCACTGAAGGCCTTTTCACCAAATTCAACACCCGTACCACGCCCTTGCCCATTATTGAATTTAATATTACGCAGATCGTGCTCGTAACCGCATTCAAGGTGCGTCAATTCGCCAAATAAACCCTGACGAACCATATTCAATACGGCCATTACGTCGCGCCGATAGCAAACATTTTCCAGAATCATGCAATGCGATCCGGTTTGTTCGAACGTATTGACCAGATCCCACGATTCCTGCAACGTAACAGTAGCCGATACTTCAACTCCCGCATATTTGCCTGCTTTCATACTCGCTACCGCCATCGGTACGTGCCATTCCCAAGGCGTAGCAATTACGATACCGTCGATGTCGTCGCGTTTGACCATGTTTTCGTAATCGCGCTCATTTTTGCCGTACACAACGGCTTCTTTCCGACCCGCTTTTTTAATCAGCGCCTGAGTAGCTTCAATAGCTTTCGGGTCTATATCGCAGATGGCAACAATCTCTGCTTCAGGGAAAAGCAACGTATTTTTGACGTGTTCACGCCCACGTAGCCCTACCCCGATAAAAGCCATACGCGCTTTTTTAGCTTGCTGGCCAAAGCTATACTCGGGCAGTAAGGCCGACGCGGTTAAGGCGACAGCACTGCTTTTAAGAAAATTCCGGCGGTCTAGGAGAGAATTCATGTGTCTGATTGATTAATTCGAGAAAGTTCTGTCCGTAAAATGTGTACGATCAATCAATTTCCCGACCTTATAAAAATTTATCTCAAGCTATAAATAAATCATTGAATTAGTCCACTATCAACGGATTCCAACCGAGTTGCTTTCGTGCCGTCAGCAATAGCGATCAGGTACGCTTTGGCACCCTGCTTTTCGATGGCTTCCACAACAGCTTCCGGGTTGTTAGGAGCATAAGCGAACATACAGCCTCCCCCACCCGATCCATTGATTTTTCCACCCAATGCACCGGCAGTCATCGCAGCGTCCAGCATCCTGTCAATTTTAAGCGTCGAAATCCGCTTGGCATCGCGCAGGTTGTCCTGATGACGATTTAACAAATCGCCCAATAATTGATCATCAACAGCGCCCGATGTAAATAGTCTTTTGGCTTCCCGGAGAATATCTCGATCGGAAAGATTGCTACGTAACAGATTGAGTTCGTCGGACGATAATTGAGTGCGATACTCATTTGCCTGCTCTAGTGGCGTGGTGTGCAAATCAAACGTCGGGTCGTAAGTTTTTACTTTAGCGACGGCATCAAGCATGCCGAATTTGACGTGTTTAAGAATTCCCAGCGTATCCTTAGGCTGGCCCGAATCGCCCAGTACAAACGAGCCAAGCTGTGGTGTCAATCGCTCTAGACGAATGACGGGTTCAGACTCCAGATAAATCACATTTCCTACTGCTGTTGAATAATGATCCATCATACCACCCGGCTCACCAAACTCCAGAACTTCGGCCCGGTGTGCCAGCCGCGCAATGTCTTCCTGGCTTCGCATCAACGGCGTATCAGCCATCTGCAGCAGAAAATGAATCCACGTAACAATCAATGCCGATGAACTCGATGCGCCCGCGTTGATGGGAATATTACCATGAATATTTACGTCGAAGCCTGTGCTGAACTGAGCGTTTTCGTCCCGACGCAGAATAGTAATTGCACTTTTAAAGTAATCGCGGGTTCGCCCGTACAAAAGTGTTGGCGTTAGCTCAAATGTTTCTGTAGCGCCAATATCAGGCATATGAATTACTACCTGATTATCGGTCCGACGATGCCCGGCAATCTGAATTCGCTTTGAGATGGCGGCTGCAATAACGGGCAGACCCAGGTAATCCTGATGTTCACCGAACAAACAGATTCGGCCAGGGGTAGAAACAAGTAATTGGTCAGCCATTTTGCTGGATTGATACGTATCGTTTGGTTAAGACAGCTGTACGTAGAACAAATATTAAGGATATTCGCCCGTATTCAAAACACAGTTCAGCCTACGGGATCGCTAAATTATGCTCAATTGATGCGCAAACGTTTGAGCAGGGCAATGCAAACGTTTGCACATTTTGAGTACTTCCGCACGATTCTCTACTATGCTTCGGTGAAAAAACAAAAGCCTGGATACGTATCCAGGCTCTGTAACCTAACCCTTACTTCTTAAACCTATTATGTCCAGCTATTTACTGCTTTCAATCTGAATTAGTCACAGCTCTATTTTCTCTCCCATTCGCTCTGCAAGCTGTGGTTATTCTGCGTTCGATGAGCCAAAATTGGCTTATCTATCTGTTGTTTAAAAAACGAAAATGCACCAATGGTATAAAATGCAGACTAAAGCGTAGAAACCACGTAATGAATCGTTGGGGTGCGTCAGCACGGATTTCCGAAAACGTCGAAATTTAGTTTAACCGCGAAATAATTACGAACGACAACATAGTCCTTTAAGCTCCATTGCACGTACTATAGGCGAACTGCCCAAACGACGTAGTGTGATGGCAAAGCATCGCAGCAACTACCTAATCGATCAGTTGATCAGCAATAAACTATCTCGATCAGAGCTTGACGAGTTTTTGGCGGGCCTGCATAATGAAGAAGCGATGCAGGCTTATTCAGAGGCTTTGGAAACGCATTTCAAGACCCTTCTGGGTCAGCAGGAAAATCTACCCGAATCAGCCCAAAACGGCACATAATTTCCAGACGTATCGAATTACGCAAAAGTAAATCCCCCTCTCATCCATAAATCAAAAATCTCACAATTAGCCACGCATGAATACTATATCTACCTATTACTGGATGCTGAAGCATACGCTGGCGGTCACCTTGCTGGTGGGGCTATGCGCTGTGCACACATTGGCCAAGGGTCCTACAAATGGGAAGCCTGCGAAAACGATTACCGGTACGGTTACACTGGCGACTAACGGTCAACCCATTGCAGGGGCCAACGTACTGATAAAAGGCACACAAAACGGGACCATCACCGACCGCCGGGGCGCCTATTCGATTACGGTCAATGCCAACGATGCCGTACTGGTCTTCTCGTTTATTGGGCATAAAACCCAGGAGATTTCGGTTGGGAATCAGACGGTGATCAACGTTGCGCTGATGGAAAACAACGAAGTGCTGGGCGAAGTGGTTGTTACGGCGCTGGGCATCAAACGCGAAGCGCGTTCGCTGGGGTATGCCGTTGGCGAAGTGCAGGGCAAAGACCTGAGCCGCGTAGCGCAGGAGAACGTACTCAATTCGCTGGCTGGTCGGGTACCGGGCGTTCAGATTAGCTCAACCGGCCCAACGGGTTCGTCGGTAAGCATGATTATCCGGGGTGCGAAATCGCTCAATACAGATAATCAGCCGCTGTTTGTGGTGGATGGCGTTCCGGTCAATAACACGCTTAACAACGTTAGCCAGATTGGTAACGACAACCGCGTCGATTACGGAAACGCCATCTCAGACATTAACCCCGAAGACGTAGAGAATGTATCGATTCTGAAAGGCCCCAGCGCGGCTGCTCTATATGGTTCGCGGGCGGGCAACGGCGTAGTGCTGATTACAACTAAAAGTGGCTCCAGAGCGCAGAAAATGACGGTTTCCATTACGTCGAATACCGTCTTCGATCAGCCGTTCAAATACCTGAAGATGACGAAAAACTTTGCAACGGGTGTCCTGCCCTTTACGCCCGATGCCAACCCGTATCCCGGCGGCATTCTACAAATCGACGAAGGCTCGGCGGGCGGTATTGGTCCTGAACTGGATAGAGGCTACAACGCTATTCAGTGGAACAGCCCAACCGATGCCAACGGCAATAAAGTACCGCTGCCACTGGTTTCGCATCCCAACAACGTAGCGAATTTCTTTCGCACGGGCGTTACGAGTACCAATGGCGTTTCCATTTCGAACAATTCGGAGAAAGTAACGTATCGGCTTTCGTATTCGAACATGAGCAGCCGGGGCATTGTCCCGAATTCGGATCTGTTCAAAAACACGCTGGGGCTGAATACGATGGTACGTGTCAGTAACAAACTGAATTTGAGCACCAATCTGGATTTTAGCCGGAGCAACTCCAACAATCGCCCTGCTGGCGAACGCGGCACTAACCCCATGCAGTGGGCGTATGCCGTTGGCTCTCATATCGACATCAACGACCTACGCAATTACTGGGTACCAGGACAGGAAGGCATTCAGCAACTCTCGCAGAGCCGGGGCAACTATAATAACCCCTGGTTCCTGGCTTATGAAGTAAATAACAGCTTCGTGCGCGACCGGGTGTTTGGCAATCTGAAAGCCGAGTGGCAACTCACACCCGACATCAAACTGATGGGCCGCTACTCGCTCGATACGTATCAGGAACAGCGGGAAACCAAAATTGCCAAAAGCTACACGGGCGAACCCAACGGCTCTTACGGGCTGATTAACCTGAAACGCTACGAACGTAACATCGACTTCCTCGCTACGTATACCAAACGATTCAATGCGCTGAGTCTGGTGGTGTCGGCGGGGGGCAACGACCGGTATTCGCAATCGTCTGACGTCAGCACAAGCAGCCGCAACGGAGCCGGACTGATTATTCCGGGACTGTACACAATCCAGAATATTGCGCCAAACAACCTTGTTTACAACAATTACCTGTATAAGAAGGGAATTTACAGCGTGTACGGAACGGCCAATCTGGGTTTCAAAGACATGATCTATCTGGACCTGACGGCTCGCAACGACTGGTCCAGTACGTTACCTGTCAACAATCGCTCATATTTCTACCCGTCGGCGTCGTTGAGCCTGTTGCTGAACGAAATGTTCCACATGCCCACTACGTTCGACATGTTCAAACTTCGGGCGGGCGTAGCGCAGGTAGGTAACGACGCCAATCCGTACAGTCTTTACCCAACGCTGGGCGATGCCGGGGCCTGGAATGGCGTAACGCGCCTGGCAAAATCGGGAAGCATTTTACTGCCTGATCTGAAACCAGAAATCGCTACGTCGTACGAGTTCGGAACCGATCTGACCATGTTCCGCAACCGGCTCCGGTTTTCGGGAACGTACTACGTATCGGAAAACCGCAACCAGATTCTACCGTCGCAAATTGCTTCATCGTCGGGCTTTACAACCAAAAATATCAACGCGGGGCTGCTCGAAAGCCGGGGTGTTGAACTCTCGCTGGGCGGTACGCTCTTCGATAAAGGCGGGCTGCGCTGGGATCTGACAACCAATTTCACCCGCAACGTAACACGGATTAAAGAGCTGGCCCCCGGCATTCCGTTCTATACACTCTGGACCGATGCGAAAGGCGGTGCCTGGACGTACGTTGGTGATAAAGTTGGCGACATTTACGATGCCGAAATCATAACCGTTACCGACCAGAATTCGCCTTACTACGGCTACCCGATTCTGAACAACGACGGCTCGTGGCAGGCACGTAGCGCCAGTACGGTAAAGAATAAAATCGGCAACTTCAACCCGGATTTCAACCTGGGCGCGCAAAGTACCCTTTCGTATAAAGGATTTACGCTGAATTTCTCGCTCGACTGGCGTTCGGGTGGGCAGTTTGTTTCGCAGACGTATCGATACGCTGAATCTGATTTGCGGTCACAGCGGTTTCTGGATAACCTGATCAATCCGGGTGGACGGAGTGGCGATGCGTTGAGGAACTGGCTGGTCGACAATGCGGATGAGTACATTAAAATTCACGGCAACTATTTCCCGATTGTGGGCGGTCCGACGGCTGAGTACGGTGGTTATCCGTTTGAGTTTGGTGGAAAAACCTATCCGTATGGCGTGTTCAATCCAGGCGTCATTGCGCAATATGACGACAAAGGCAACATTACGGGCTACACCGAAAATCTGGGTGGAGCCGACACAAAAATTATTCCGTACGGCGACAATTATCCCTGGGATTTTACCCGTGCTGCTACGTTCGACGCTGATTTCGTAAAACTGCGTGAGGTGTCGCTGGGGTACGATTTGCCCGCCCGTTTCGTAAAATCGATTGGTTTACAGAACGCTACGGTTTCGGTGTATAGCCGCAACATCATTCTGTGGACGGCTGCCAAAATCAACGTCGATCCTGAAATGGCTTTTCAGCCACAGGCAGGCGCTCAGGCTGGTACGCAGTTTAAGCAGGGCATCGAGCGATATAACGTAACGCCCTGGGTTATTCCAGTTGGTTTCAAATTGGGTCTCACGTTTTAAAATAAAGCAAAGGGCATAGGGCGTTGAGCATAGGGTAAAAGTCGCACATGAATTACCCCCTGCCCTTACCCCTCCGCTCTCTGTCAATACAAAAAATATTCAGCCATGAAAATTCTATTCAAAAAGAATACAGTCGTTCTGGGTTTGTTCCTGTCTTGTCTGTTTTCCTGCAAAGATCTGACCAATCTGAACGTGAATCCCAATGGTGTGCAGCCCGAAACGGTAAATCCGAACCTGGTTATGCCCACTGTATTGTCTGAAACGGCCAAATTATATACCAACCTGGGCTTTCAGGACATAGCGGGCGTAGTGCAGCATACGCAGAAAGATGCCTGGTTCAGCGGCCACAACGACTACGACTGGGGTGGAGACCAAAGCTGGACGGATTATTACAATCAGCTACGGAACAACGACCTGGTTTATCAGCGTGCGGTTGCCCTGAATATGGAGTTTCAACAGGGCGTAGCGCTGGTCATGAAGTCGATGCTGTTTGGGTTGATTACCGACCTATGGGGCGACGCACCCTACAGCAGCGCGCTTCAGGGTGAAAAAGGTAGTGTTGATGACATTGCTCCTAAATACGACAGTCAGGAAGTGATTTACGCTGGTATTCTGGCCGATCTGGAAAAAGCCGCTACGTTACTCTCGAAGCCCAAAGCGGCTTATGGGACCAATATTGTCGATGCGGCTGATTTATACTACGCGGGCGACCCTACCAAATGGCGCCGGTTGGCCAATTCGCTGCAACTCCGGTATCTGATGCGGATTTCAGCCAAACAGCCCGCCATTGCGAAGGCCGGTATTGAGAAAATCGTTGCCAATCCGACGCAGTATCCCATCATCGACGATGCGGCTCTCGATGCGACAATGGCGTATGTAGGCAACAACTCGGGCGATGCCTGGCCATCGAATACCGTTTTCGACATTAGTGGGAGCAATTATCGTCGGATTAAAATGAGTACTACGTTGGTAAAGCCGATGCAGGCCACGAACGACCCACGGCTGGCAATCTGGGCCAAAAAAGTAGAGATTCCATTGAAAGTAGATGCTACGTTGCCTGCGGGAACCGATAAAATTGTGAGTGGTGTTCGATACCTTTCGCCCGATAAAGTGGGCACTACGCCTATCGATACTGATCCAAACTACGTTGGCTTGCCGCCGAGCATATCGCAGTTGCCTTCGGCTTACAATTTTAATCCAACGCCCGGTCAGACATCGGTAAACCCGCACGTATCATACCTGAACGAAATTTATACGCAGGCGAAAGGGCCGTTACTCAAATCTCGTCTGGTATCGGCAGCTGAAGTCAACTTTATTCTGGCCGAAGCGGCTCAGAAAGGCTGGGCTGCCGGTGACGCCAAAACCCGCTACGAAGCGGGCGTAAAAGCGTCGTTAACCGCCTGGGGATTAGCCAGTAGTTATGCTACGTTCATCGCGCAGAAAGGCGTTGCGTACGATGGTACGCTGGCGCAGTTGATGGGCCAGAAATGGATTGCCAGCTGGACCAGCGCCACCGAAGCGTGGTTCGATTATCGTCGGACGGGATTACCTGCGCTACAAGCGGGCCCTGTTGCCAAACGTAAAGCGTTACCCCTACGATTCTATTACATGCGCGACGAATTGAATCTGAACAAAACCAATTCGGGGACTGCCATCGAGAAACTGGAAACGACAGCTAATTCACAAGCCGACGGCAAAAACAGTGCCTGGTCGAAACAATGGCTGGTTCAGGGAACGGGGAAACCCTGGTAGATAATTTACCAGCCAAGGCTATTTTTTGTCATTCCGACGACAGGAGGAATCTCAACTCTCCAGTAGGGAAGCTTGAGATTCCTCCTGTCGTCGGAATGACAAAACACTTCGAATTCTAGCTTTTGTACGGTATTGTATGAGAAATCTCCTTGCTCTGCTCGTTTTTTTATGGTCGATCATTCCGGCTTCAGGCCAGCCATTCAAAGCCGGTGCAGCCGTTCGCGTTATTACGCCCGATCCGTTATTGTCGGTTTCTGGCGGGATTGGTACGCCCAAAAAAGCAACTGAAAAGAAAGGGGATCTGTACGTCAGGGCTTGCGTTTTTGAGAAAGGAAACACGCGGGTGGCCATTGTCAGCGTCGATAATCTGGGCTGGCCGTCAGTGCTCGGAAATAAGTCGAGGGCGTTGATTAAAAGTATTCCACCGCAAAACATTCTGATCGGCGCTACACATACGCATAGCGGACCGGACGCCTACGGTTTTCCGAATGAAAACGGTGAAGCGTTTGCCGATCTGGTGTATTTGGACAGGTGCGTAAACGCTATTGCCGACGCGGTCAATGAAGCGGTGAAAAAACTGGAACCTGCTACGTTAAAAATCGCCGTTGGTGCCGCCAAAGGCCAGATCGCCTATAATTACTAC
>NZ_JBMDWV010000256.1:0-11376 GCF_048594605.1 Spirosoma sp. | reverse complement strand
CCGCAGCCAGCGAGACGTTGGCCATGCGCTGGAACTGCACCGAGCTCCAGTTGTCGGCGTAGCAGCAGCCCTGGGATTCTTTCTCGCCGATGATGTGGACCTGATCGCGGATGGCCTGGTAGTTGACCAGGATGCCGTCTTTGACCAGATCCCACTGTTTGGTTTTGACCCCTTCGTCGTCGTAGCCCACTGCTCCCAGCGAGCCCACCTGGGTTTTGTCGGCAAACAGGTTGACTTGTTTGCTGCCGTAGGCAAAGTTTTTCGATTGCCATTTGTCTAACGTAGCAAAACTGGTTCCGGCGAAGTTGGCTTCGTATCCCAGCACGCGATCGAGTTCGAGGGGGTGGCCGACCGATTCGTGGATGGTGAGCCAGAGGTGGGAGGGGTCGAGCACCAGATCATATTTACCCGCTTCGACTGACTTGGCTGTGTGCTTGGCTCGTGCCTGTTTTGCCGCTGCCGTTACGTCCTCCAGCATGTCGTAGCCCTTGTTGTAGCGGGTCGTTACGCCCGTTATCTTGTCGCTGGGGTTGGTTTGTAGATACTCGTAGCCCATGCCCATTGGCGCACTTAGTGACTGGCGCGTTTCGAACTTCCCAGTTTTGGGGTCAATGGCCGTTACGGTAAAAATTGGCCAGATGCGGTGAACATCCTGATCGGCATACGTCCCGTCGGTGGAGGCAAAATATTTCTGCTCGTTGACCATAAACAGGATGGAATTCACGTAGTTAGCGCCGTTTTTCAGCGCGGCACTATTCACGCCCATCAGCAGGTCAACTTTTTCTTTGATGGGGACTTCGAAGGCATTTTTCTTGATAGGCGCTTTCCAGGTTACTTCGCCAAATCCTTTCTGGGGAGCGAGTTGGACAGGTTCTTTCATGAGCTTCGCGTTGGCTTTCGCGATCGCTACCGCTTGTTCGGCTGCTTTGGCTGTGTCGGCTTCGCTCTTGGCATCCACAATGGCGGCAAATCCCCAACAACCATCGGCAATAACCCGTACGCCAACGCCGTATGATTCGGTATTGACAATGTTCTGAACTTTGTCTTCCCGCGTAATAACGTATTGATTCAGGTAGCGACCAATGCGCACATCGGTATACGTAGCACCCTTGCTTTTTGCCGCGTTCATAGCCGCATCAGCCAGGCGTTTCTTGGTTGCTACGTCTACACCCGGTTCAAGCAAAACTTCTGGCGTTACGGATCGGGAAAAGGCGGGGGGCTTGGGCAGTAAAATACCGGCTGTCCCCATGCCTAGGAGTTGATTAAAGTCTCTACGATTCATGGTGGTAGGAATTTAAATACAGATAACAAAAGACGCAGAGTTGCTGAGCTATCATAATGCTTTACGAACGCTGTGCTTTTGTGTCAAAGGAAAATTATACAGCATCGGAAAGACTCGTAAATGTAAAGTCGCGAATCTTCATCGGTGGAATCAAATTCCCGCCTGCCCGAACGGGTTTTCCTAAGGCTTCTACATTGTTGAGCATAATTACCGGGCTTTCGTTGAAGCGGAAATTTTTTACCGGAAACTTAATCTGCCCATTTTCGATGTAGAACGTACCGTCGCGTGTCAGTCCAGTGTACAATTGCGTTTGTGGGTCAACAGCACGGATGTACCAGAAGCGGGTGACCAGAATGCCTTTTTCGGTGCTTTTGATCAGGTCGGCCAGCGATTGTGTGCCGCCCTGCATAATAAAGCCACTGGCGGGCGGAATGGCTTTTACGCCTTTTTTGTCGGCCCAGTAGCGCGAGTAGAACATGTTCTTGACCACGCCATTCTCGATCCAGGTTCGCTTTTCCTGAGGAAGTCCATCGCCCCCTCCGCCACCGAAACGGCCGCCACCTCCTCCGCCGAAGGGCGATAAAGGCAGGTCAGGATTTGTCGGATCGGTGATAATGGTTACCCGTTCATCGAATAGCTTCTCGCCCAGACGCGTACCGCCCCCTTTCTTACTAAGGAAGCTACGACCTTCATCAGCGTTCCGGGCATCCATACTACGTATCATATTTTGTAGCAGTTCAACAGACGCTGTCGGCTCCAGAATTACCGTATATTTTCCGGGTTCCAGGGCGCGGGCGCTGGCTGATGCCATAGCTTTTTGCATGGCAATTTGCGTAGTAGCTTTCGTGTCGAGTTTCGTTACGTCGTTGACATCAGGATTCGCATAACCTGAACCTAAGCCATCGGCGGTGCGGACCGTAATAGAAAAATCAACGCCTGTTGACCGATTATAGCCAAATAACCCTTTACTGTTGCCAATTGCCGAGAAGCCAGTTGTATCTTCCATATAACCCGCTGCCGTCAGATTTTTCTGGCGGCAGGGATCAATACTATCGAAAGCGGCTTTGGCTCGAAACTCGGGATCAATTTTCGCTGTACTTTCTGCATACGTACTGGTTTCCAGATACGTCTGTGGTCCCAGCATGGGCATATATTCGGGATTTTCTGGCGCTAACCGAGCAATCTCTTCGGCCCGACGGACCGTCTTTTCCAGCGAGGCATCGTCAAACTCGTTGATGGTGGCGGTGCCCGATTTTTTACCGAATACTGCGGTGATCGACAAGGCAAGGTTATCCGATTCGCCACTTGTCGATACTGAATTTCGGGCGTAGCGGATATTCCCCGTACGATTACCCGATACATTCACACTCATTTCGTCTGCCTTTGAATAAGACAGCACTTTATCAATGATTTTTTTTGCTTCCTCTTTCGTCAGGATGGCCATTTTTTAGCTGTTGAGAGTTAGTACGTATTCACGGACCGCGTTCGGTTCGTAAATACGTACGTTTAGATTTTGCGTGCTGTGTTGATGACGTTCACCCCGTTGAAACGGGTGGTCGCACTGCCGTGGGAGACCGCACTCGATTGGGGAGGCTGGCCTTTACCATCATTAAATGCCCCGCCTAGTCGATAGTCGCTCTGGTCACAAACCGCCACGCAGGAGTTCCAGAACTCACGTGTGTTGGCCTGATAGGCTACGTCCTTGAGCATGCCCGCAATCTGACCATCCTTGATCTCATAAAACAACTGACCCCCAAACTGGAAATTATACCGCTGCTGATCAATCGAGAACGAGCCATCCCCAATGATGTAGATGCCCTTCTTGACATCCTTGATCATCTGCTGGACCGACAAGGGCGTCTTGCCCGCAGCCAGCGAGACGTTGGCCATGCGCTGGAACTGCACCGAGCTCCAGTTGTCGGCGTAGCAGCAGCCCTGGGATTCTTTCTCACCGATGATGTGGACCTGATCGCGGATGGCCTGGTAGTTGACCAGGATGCCGTCTTTGACCAGATCCCACTGTTTGGTTTTGACCCCTTCGTCGTCGTAGCCCACCGCCCCCAGCGAGCCCACCTGGGTTTTGTCGGCAAACAGGTTGACTTGTTTGCTGCCGTAGGCAAAGTTTTTGGCCTGCCACTTATCCAACGTAGCAAAACTGGTTCCGGCGTAATTAGCTTCGTATCCCAGCACGCGGTCGAGTTCGAGGGGGTGTCCGACCGATTCGTGGATGGTGAGCCAGAGGTGGGAGGGGTCGAGCACCAGGTCATATTTACCCGCTTCAACCGACTTCGCCGATAGCTTTTCTTTGGCTTGTTTTGCGGCTGAGGTAATATCTTCCAGCATGTCGTAGCCCTTGTTGTAGCGGGTCGTTACGCCGGTCAGTTTATCGGCTGGATTGGTTTGGAGGTATTCGTAGCCCATGCCCATTGGAGCACTTAATGAGTTACGTGTAGCAAACCGTCCGTTCTGTGGGTCAACGGCTGTTACGGTAAAACTTGGTCCAATCCGGTGAATGTCCTGATCGGCATACGTACCGTCGGTGGAAGCAAAATACTTCTGCTCGTTGACCATGAACAATACGTTGTTCACGAAGTTGGCGCCGTTCTTCATGGCCTCGGCATTAGCGGCCAGCAGCAAATCAACTTTTTCTTTAATGGGGACTTCGAAGGCATTTTTCTTGATGGGCGCTTTCCAGGTCACATCACCAAATCCTTTCTGGGGAGCGAGCTGGACGGGTTCCGTCAAGAGTCGAGCATTAGCTTTGGCAATGGTCACCGCTTTTTCGGCTGCTTTGGCAACAACTGCTTCATCGCGGGCATCGCCGACGGACGCAAACCCCCAGCAGCCGTTCGCAATTACGCGAACCCCAACGCCATACGACTCGACGTTAATGATTCCCTGTACTTTATTTTCGCGGGTGAGCACAAATTGATTCAGGTAGCGGCCAATACGCACATCGGCATACGTAGCGCCCTTGGCTTTGGCGGCATTCAAACCGGCATCGGCCAGCCGCTTTTTAACCGCTACGTCCAGACCCGGTTCGAGCAGGGCTTCGGGTGTTACGGTACGGGAAAAAGCGGGTAAAGATGGCATTAGTATGCCAGCCGTACCCATGCTAAGAAGTTGATTAAAATCGCGACGGTTCATGAATAATAGTCAATAGTGAATAGTCGCTAATCGTTATATGTCCACCGGAGCGGTAACGACCAGCAACTGTTATACTGCGTCTGACAAACTTGTGAAGGTGAAGTCTCTGATTTTCAGGGGAGGAACTAAATTGCCGCCGATTCGGACGGGTTTGCCTAACGCTTCCAGGTTATTTAACATGATAACCGGGCTCTCATTGAAGCGGAAGTTCTTAATCGGAAACTTGATCTGCCCATTTTCGATATAGAACGTACCGTCGCGGGTAAGACCGGTGTATAATAAGGTTTGCGGATCAACGGGACGGATGTACCAGAAGCGCGTGACCAGAATACCTTTTTCAGTGCTTTTGATCATATCGGCCAACGATTGCGTGCCGCCTTCCATAATAAAATTAGCCGGTGCCGGAACCGCTTTTACGCCTTTTTTGTCGGCCCAGTAACGCGAGTATGACAGGTTCTTTACGACACCTTTTTCGATCCAGGTAATTTTTTCCAAAGGTCGGCCATCGCCCCCTCCACCACCGAAACGGCCGCCACCTCCGCCACCAAACGGAGAAGTCGGAACTTCAGGGTTCAATGGATCGGAATAAATCGTTACGCGTTCGTCGAATAGTTTTTCGCCTAGCCGAGTGCCTCCGCCTTTTTTGCTTAGAAAACTACGGCCTTCGTCGGCGTTCCGGGCGTCGATGGAATTCATCATCGCGGCCAGCAGCGAAGCATCTACGTTAGATACTAAAGCAGCTGGTTCCAGAATCACCGTGTATTTTCCCGGCTCCAACGCTCTTGCACCTACCGATGCCTGCGCTTTTTGCATGGCAATCTGCGTTAGGGCTTTGGTATTTAGTTTCGAGGTGTCCGTTACGTCGCCGGTAGCGTAGCCAGAGCCCATTCCGTCGGCGGTACGTACCGTTACAGAAAATTCAACACTGGTATTTTGGGTATAACCAAACAAGCCTTTACTGTTGGCAATAGCCGTAAAATTGCTTGTGTCTTCCATATACCCGGCGGCTGTCAGGTTTTTCTGGCGGCAGGGATCGATGCTATCAAAAGCAGCCTGTGCCCGGTAGTTGGGGTCGATTTTGGCGGTGCTTTCGGCGTATGGATTAGCGGGTAGATACGTCTGAGGCCCCAACATGGGCATATATTCGGGATTTTCGGGTGCTAACCGAGCAATCTCTTCGGCCCGACGGACCGTCTTTTCCAGCGAGGCATCGTCAAACTCGTTGATGGTGGCGGTACCCGATTTTTTGCCAAACACTGCCGTGATCGCAAGGGCAAGGTTATCTGATTCGCCACTGGTCGAAACGGCGTTCCGGGCGTAGCGGATATTCCCCGTTCTGCCGCCCGATAAGCTAACGCTCATCTCATCCGCTTTCGAATAAGAGAGCACTTTGTCAAGTATCTTTTTTGCTTCTTCTTTGGTTAAGATAGCCATGAGTTTAGAATCGTTAGTGGCTAGTTATCAGTCGGCAGTATTTATTTCCTATTAACTACCAGCGGCTGATGACTAGCCACTGTTACTTATATTTTCCGTCCTGTATTGATTACGTTAACACCGTTAAAGCGAGTAGTCGCGCTGCCGTGCGAAACGGCACTGACCTGCGAAGGTTGACCTTTGCCATCGAAGAACGAACCAAACGTGCGGTAATCGTCTTTATCGCACAGTTGCGAACAGGAGTTCCAGAACTCTTGAGTGTTCGACTGATACGCTACGTCGTCAAGCATACCTACGATTTCGCCATTCTTGATTTCGTAGAACAATTGCCCGCCAAACTGGAAGTTATACCGCTGCTGGTCAATTGAATACGAGCCGCGTCCGATGATGTAAATGCCTTTGTCGACGCCCTTGATCATATCCGAAACCGAGCGTTTTTCGGTGCCGGGCTTCAGCGATACATTCGGCATGCGCTGGAATTGCACTGAATCCCAGTTGTCGGCGTAACAGCAGCCGTTCGATTCTTTTTCTCCCAAAATAGCTGCCTGGTCGCGGATAGCCTGATAATTGACCAGGATACCATCTTTGATCAAGTCCCACTGTTTGCAGGGAACACCTTCATCGTCATAACCGACAGTACCTAATGTATAAGGCTGGGTTTTGTCGGCTACAATATTGACCAGCTTGCTGCCATAGTTGAACGACTTACTTTTCCATTTATCTAACGTAGCAAACGACGTACCGGCGTAGTTGGCTTCGTAACCCAGCACCCGATCGAGTTCGGTCGGATGACCGACGGATTCATGAATTGTCAGCCCCAGGTGATTTGGGTCGAGAACGAGATCGTATTTACCCGGCTGTACGGTTTTGGCGGTAAGTTTTTCTTTGGCCTGTTTAGCACCTAACGTAGCATCTTCAACCATGTCGTAGGAGTTCCGATAGCCTACAAGTCCATTGGGCGCTGCGATTTTTTCAGAAGCTAGTCCATCGAGATATTCGTAGCCCATGCCCATTGGCGAGCTAAGTGCGTCACGAGTTTTGAACTTTCCGGCCGCCCGATCAACTGCCGAAACGGTAAAAGTTGGCCAGATGCGATGAACATCCTGATCGATATAAGAACCGTCGGTGGAAGCAAAGTATTTTTGCTCATTGATAAAAAACAGATTCGACGTAACGAAGGCGGCTCCATTTTTCATAGCTTCCGCATTGACCTTCATTAGCAGATCGATTTTCTCCTGAACGGGTATCTCGAAGGCATTCTTTTTGATCGGCGTTTTCCAGCTAACCTCGCCAACACCTTTTTGCGGAGCTAGTTGAACGGGTTCTTTCAATAGCTTTGAGTTGGCTTTGGCGATCGCAACGGCGGTTTCGGCACATTTGGCAATGGCCTCGGGCGTTACGTTACTGGTTGCGGCAAAACCCCACGTACCATTGGCAATCACCCGAATCCCAATGCCATACGATTCGGCATTAACGATATTTTGTACTTGTTTTTCCCGGGTGAAAAGGTATTGCTGTAAATAACGTCCGATCCGGACATCGGTGTAGGTAGCACCTTTACTTTTTGCGGCATTTAGGGCAATGTCGGCTAAGCGTTTTTTTGTGGCCACGTCTACTGCCGAACTGCGACTGGCCATTTCGCTCAGGTATCCCGACGATACCGAATTGCCTAATACTGGGATATGGGACGTAAGTAAGCCACCAATGCCCAGCCCAGACAACTGGATAAAATCTCTTCTTCGCATGTAATTGTACTAAATAACTTGTTGATGATTGGGTTTCAGCTACGTAGAAACACGAATATGGCCAAAAATAATGGATAGGTCTGCATTAATTGACTTTTTTGTGACAAATGGCAAATTGGCATTTGCGTATAAATACCCAATATTATTCTGAAAAGCTTAATTTGTGCAGATTGATTTAATAGATTATCCTTATACTGCCAATGACTACGTATTCGCAACAACTAGAAGAGTTTATACAGGACGTATTGATTACTGTCCATGCCAATATTCGGGATTTGGAGGAGAAGCGAACGTTCGCCGATCCTGAGGAGTACGATTATATTGACGGGCGTCTATTTAGCTATGTAGAAATGCTGGCTATTTTGCAGTCATCAGCGCGGGACGCACGTATCGACCCGAAAACGATTGGATTGTAAGAGGTAATACGTTGACTTATGATTACAGATTTGTGATTTGTCAATGCCTTGTGATTAAATCATAAACCTGTAATCATAAATCATAATTTCTGGTTTATTTCTTGCTCTTGTTTGGTTTTGCTACCGGAGCCTCTTCTTTTTTTGCTTTAGAAGTTGGCTTAGACACTTCTTTCGTCTTATCACCTACCGTGGCTTTAGTGGCTTTCGTGTCTTTAGCTGGGGTCAGAGAGGACTGACCCACCGAACCTCGAACAAACGTACCCCAGGTAAGATTGTCTTTACCTTTCTGAAGTTTCTGAGCCCGCTCGATGGCCATGTTCGCAGCCGCTTCCACAACCCAATCAAAATTTTCTTGCCCTACCGAGTGAACATCCGCGTCGGGAGCCGGGTTGCAGAAATCAATTGCGATGGGGATACCGTCGCGCACGGCAAACTCTACCGTATTGAAATCGTATCCAAGGCCGTGATTTAGTTTCAGTACGTAGTCAGTCATCGTTGCCAGTAGCTTTTTACCAGCGTCGCCCGTTGTTTTCATCTCAGCAGCGTAACGCAGATGGTGCGGATTGCGCGGCTCATACGGCATGATACGTACGTCTTTGCCGCCAATGCAATAGCAGCGGAAATAATCGGTAAAGTCGATAGCCTCCTGATACAGCATGACCAGTTGCCCTGTTTCGTCATACGCTTTGAACATCTGCTCAGGATTGTCGACTTTATACACGCTTTTCCAGCCACCACCGGCGTGCGGTTTCATGAACGCTGGAAAGCCTATATGCTGGAAAATACCGTTCCAATCCATATGTTTCAAATTCCGAAACGAATTATGGTTTGTGTCGTCAGGCCGCTCTTTCGAGGGAAGTAGAATCGTTTTTGGAACTGGAACGCCAAGCTGAACAGCCAGCGCATTGTTGAAAAATTTCTCGTCGGCACTCCACCAGAATGGATTATTGACAACCGCAGTGCCGGTCAGCGCTGCATTTTTCAAAAAGGCTTTATAGAACGGTACATCCTGCGAAATACGGTCGATAATAACAGCGTAGTCAGTCGGAACGCTTTGCTCAACCTGGTCGATACTAACGAATTCAGCCGGAAACGTACTTTGTTTTTCGTTGACGCGGTCGACAAACGCCTGTGGAAACGTGTTCTCCTGACCGAATAAGATACCAATTTTTGTTTGTTTGCTCATGATCAATGAATTAAATGCCAAGTAACAGGGTCTTGGTGAAATAACTGGAAACGAAACTATGTGTTTGCTCAATGCGATGTAGTAGCAATAATGCAGTCCATTTTTTACTAAAGCAAAAAAGCCCGACTGAAGCCGGGCTTTCGCTGCTGGTTAGCCAGTAAAATTATCGGCCGTTCGGGAGAGCAGACGTACGACGAACGGGGCGCAATACGATCATTTCCATTCCCAGTAAGCGTGAGCGTTCGGAGCGAAGGATGGTGCGGATGTGTTGTGTTGACTTCATGATATGTAGTTATGTAGTGTGGATGGATTAAGTTTTTATTCAAGGAACACTGGCTTCTAATTAAAACTTGGCAGCTAACCCTAGTTTTACTGCTGATACGCCATAGCCTACTTCTGCAAATGCCCCTACTTTTTCACTGAACATAAAGCGGGCGCCAAGATGGATACCAACGTAGAGGCCACTGTTGTAGCCACCGCCATAGTCGTAATAGCTGTAACCATACGAGTCTTTATAGCCAGCGTAACGGAAGCCTAACGTAGCACCGATATAAGGATCGAACGCACTGTTATTTGTGGGGAAGTGATAAGAACCACGTGCTCCCGCATAAATGAAGTTATAGCCCCCCGAATAATAGCCGTAATTGTAGTGGTAGTAATCAATCGAGCCACCAACTGAAAAATTGTTTTTAGCTTCCACCTCGACGGATACGCCAATTGGGAAACCGCCACCGTAATACGCAGCCAAACCAACGCCCGCATTAAGATAGACGTTCCGATGGGCGTGATTTGATGATACCCGCGGACGCCCGTACGTCGTTCTTGCAACAGGCTGTTGCTGTGGAGCAGCCTGACGAGTTTCTACCGGAGCAGCGGGGGCAGGAGCTTGTGTATGGGTAGGAACCGCCTGCGCTCGTTGCGTGGTTGAGGCTGCCACTGGCTTTCTAACCGGGGTAGACGTAGTGCGGGTAGCTACCGATGTTTTTGGCCGGACGGTCGACTTCGAGGCCGTACGTCGAACAGGCTGCTGCGCCAGAGCAGTGTTGATCGAAAGCGTAATGGTAAGGGCAAAAACGCCCAATTTGGTAAAAGTTGGCATGGATAACATATTGATTTGTGTTTTTGGTATTTGTATTTTCCTGATTGAACACAACAAACATATAAGAGCAGATTCGGTCGACGTAGTGCCTCCTGTGCGAACTGCACAAAGTATCAGTTGAACTGTGTAGAGGGCTGGGTGAAACGAGTTGGAAAATGGCTTGATCACCCGCAACAGTTGTTAATGGAAAGACACGAATAAGAAGGTACGGGGAGAGAGTATTACCTGGATTAAATATTCGAAACAAGTGACCCAGAGCCGATTTAATTACTATGTTTATTGCTAAAGAAGCGTGTCAAAGGGGAGATTTAACAAGTCGTTTAGGATAGGTTGATATATGAAATCATATTAGTTTTAGCGATTATTCTCAATTTTACGGATATAACGCAGGGTTATGTATGTTTTTATATTAAAAGTTTATACTAGTGTAGAGATTATATAGAAAGATTACTTGCATGAATCGTAATTGATTTAGCTTATACTCTAAATCCCATTAAATAAGTAATTGTAAAAATTTATAACTATAGGTGTATAAATTTGTCGGATAGTATATATAAATTGTCGCGTTAAAATTAAGATCAATTATTAACTGACGTAAAACTTGAAAGAGGACTTATACGTATTTATGAACTGTACTATTAATTTTGCCTCCATATGATTAGATCTATACTACTTTTCGGAATCGCCAGCTTTCTGACATTTAACAGTCTGGCTCAATCTGGTGCTGACCCTGCCGTCACAGCCAATACATTAACGCCGAACCCACTAGAGAACGTTGGTTCCCAATTTACAGTAGGCTTTACCATTGGTAATAGTGGAGCGGCCCCAATCACAGGGTCTGGCACTCTTGCAAGCGCAACTCGAAGTTTACCTGCTGGTAGAGGTAGTGTTACAGCTACCGTTAGCGGTCCCGAGCGAATGGGGTTTGTTATTCAGCTTCAGCAATGCGCACCAAATCCTGCCTCTGATCCCTTATCCGCTATATCAGGTACGATTCTTAACTCATTTGATATTACGTACAATTCGTCATTGAATCGGTATGAGGGCGTTCAGAAGACTGGTGATAC
>NZ_JBMDWV010000255.1:0-8755 GCF_048594605.1 Spirosoma sp. | reverse complement strand
TTATCGATACTTAGGTCTACTCCAATCACTTTACCCACACCGAATCGACTCATCACATCAGAGGGGAAGTTGTTGAATGAACCTCCGTCCACCAGCAGGTCGTTGCCATCAATCACAGGGGGAAATACACCCGGAATGGCCGAAGTAGCCAGCAGGTATTTAACCATAGCGCCCCGCGTGTGAACCTCTTCACGGGCCTGCGTATAATTGCTCGACAGGGCAAAAAAGGTTAGCCAACTATCTTCGATATCCGGGTTCATATTACCTGTAAAGTCGTTGATGCAGGTCTGAATCATCTGTTTGATACGTCGACCCTGAATGAGTGATATAAACGGCAGAAAATTGTAATCCCTAGTAGGGTTAAAATGAGCAGCTTTGCGGAGATGCTGGGTAGTTGGTTCAATCGCTTCGTCGAACGAGAAAGTAGCCGCCACCAGCGCACCTACGCTCGTTCCGCCCACAAAATCAATCGGAATGCCCCACTCCTGTATAGCCCGTAATACACCTATATGTGCAAACCCTTTCGCTCCCCCTCCGGCCAGTACCAGTCCAATCGCTGTACCGCTCAGGATACGGGCCAAACGGGCCATATCCCGACCAAGTGTTGGACGGATATGATAATGCGATTTAACCGCCGGACGTAGCGCTAGCCAGCGAGCCGTATTACGTGGATGCGTTGTATCGGAAGGGTGTAACAGGAGTAATGTGTGTGGAACACCCGCGCGCAGTTCGTTGGTCAGGTATTGTATTTCGATACGTGTCAGATCGGGTTCCTTCCGAGCATCAGCCAGTAGCAAGATTTCATCGGCCTGACGCAGACATCGGCGTGTCCACTCGGGAAGGGGCTCTCCAGGCTGGTAGGGATCGGTTACGTAGAGCATGAAATCGTGCTGCGACTCCTGGTCATCGAGCCACTGAGTCAGCTGACGATAGGCCATTGGGGTTTGTTTATCCACCTGAGCAAATCCAGGCTGGTTGAAATTAGTATCCACTACCTCACTCGACACCATAAAGGTTGAGCCCTTCTGGTGCAAAAGAGATGCTAATTTGGAGGTAAACCCGGTGGCCTGGCTAATAGGCTCTTCCGGGTTCTCGTGTAAACCAAGTACACAGATATTGACGGGTTTCTTGATTACTTTTCGCTGACCCTGAGAGGTACGAAGCCGGTTTATAATGAGTTTGGTTACGTTCATAGATACGACAGGATAGGCCGCAATGACCTGTTCGAAGGCATACTTAGAAAGTTTCACCAGTACAGTATCACGCAAGGCAACGATTGTAGCACTGCGGGGATCACCGGTGAAAATGGCCATCTCGCCCACCGTTTCACCCCGAATGATCTCGCCGATTACTTGACGTCGATTCTTTTCATCAAGTATGTACGCCTGTAATCGACCACTAATAACTAAATAGAGCGAGTCACCAATATCGTGCTGCCGAAACAGAATATCCCCTCCACTGATCTCTACCCACTCCAGCAGGGGCTCGAGCATGGTTAGCATAGTGGTATCGAACTGACCGAAAATACGGTGCAGGTTTGTTAATAACTGTTCTTTCTGATAGGAGTTAACCAAAGGTTCAATGCTAAGTCTCATAGATGTTTTCAGGTTGCCAGTGTAAAACATTTTCGAGCGTATACTGCTATTTGTCAACAAAATACATGTTCATGTTCGCTTTATTTTTCGTGGCTATTTCGCCCCGATACCGGCAGGTAAACTGATCCTGAATTCGCTGGTAAGTCGCCCCTGAAATATTGACCTGCCCCGGTTCACTCGCCGATTCAAGTCGGGCTGCTGTATTCACCGTATCCCCCCAGATGTCGTAGGCAAATTTGGTTGCTCCGACTACCCCCGCGATTACCGGTCCGGTATGAATGCCAATTCGAATCTGGAAGGCGACCTTGCCTTCACGGGCACGTTGCTTTTCGAGTTCGCTGACGAAATCTCGAATATCAAGGGCAGCCGCTACCATATCATGGGCGTGGTCGGGGTGTGCAGCAGGGAGGCCACCAGCACACAGATAGGCATCGCCAATGGTTTTGATCTTTTCAAGGCTGGGGTATTTGCCAATGATATGATCGAAGTGGCGGAAGCAGTAGTCGATTTCCTGAACAAGATCGGTGGGTGAAAGCTGCTCACTGATCTTGGTGAAGTCGCGGAAATCAGTGAACATGATTGTCACCTCTTCATGTTGACGGGTACGGGTGATGCCTTTTACCTTCAATTCGTCTACCAGTTCACTAGGCAGAATGTTCAATAACAGTTCGTCGGAACGTTGGCGGGCCAGATCAAGCTGGGTATTTTTCTGCGCCAGTTCACGATTGGTACGCTGCTTATTGGTGATCAGTCGCCACAGCAGCCCCGCGAGTGCCAGCAGCAGTCCGGCTCCTGCTAGCAACGCGTTACGTACCGTGCGTTCATGCTCCGCTTCGGCTTTTTGTAGCGCTTTTTCCTGTTCAAGAATTTTAATTTGATCCTGTTGGGACTGCAGGATTAACTCCCGCTTGGTCAGCATAGAATCTTTCTGGCCAATAAGCTGGTTTTTTTGCCCAATGAGCTGATTTTTCTGGCCAATCAACTTATCCTGTTGACGCAGTTGCTGATTACGTAGCGAGAGTTGTTTGCCCTGCTGAGCTAAGATCACCTGCTTTTGCTGCGCTTCGCCACTGAGCTGATTCACGGCCTGCTGCGAAATGGCGGCAGCATCAGCGTTAGCCCGAGCAGCTTCTTCAGCCTGTGATTTCTGCGTTTCCAGTTGATTCAGCTCAGCCATGAGGTCTACCGACCGTAGGGTTTCTTCAGCCCGTTTGCGGAAACGTCGAGCTTTTGCTTTGTTCCCTAATATTGCGTGTAACTTTGAGAGTTGTAGAGCAGCTAAGCCTATTACTTTTGACGCTTTGAGCTGTTCACCGAGGTTAAATGCCTGCTGTGCGTAGGTTAGTGCGGTCTTCGGATCACTAATCTCTATGTCTTTGGCCATGAACAATAGCACTTCAGCCTTACGCGTGCTGTCAGTTTGCCGTGCTAATTCGTTCGCCCAGTGTGACGATGATTGCGTAGCGACCTGCGCCCAAAGTGGTGGTAGTAATCCAGCCACCAATCCAATTAAGAGAATGAAGCGGATTGGCTGCATTCCGCTTCGTGTAAATGGTCGACGCGACATGGGGCTAGGTCTGCTACGTTTAGGGGCTAAACCAGACTGGCACGTAGCTACTGCCGCGAGTTTTGGATGAGAAAAGAAATGTATTGTCATGATCGTTTTGGCTTGCCTAAAGCTCCGAACATGCCCGATGGACTGCTAACGCTCTGGTTTCATTTTTTAGCTCTCCGGTTTCATTTAGCAAAAAAGGCTTCGTAAAGGCCAAAAAGCTGCCGGTTTAGTCTTGTTTATATAAATGGTGTATTTATTGTTACTATATAATAACCGGTTTATTATTTTGCGGATTATTAGTTGTCATTAGTGGCTTATCGAATGCGCATCCTCTTTTTACTTTTTTTTCTTTCCACTACGTTAGTTGCCCAACAAAAAGGTTGGCAGGAACTGACTATTTCGGATGGCCTGTCGCAAGGAATGGTCTTCGATCTTAAACAGGATCGCAGGGGGTTTCTTTGGATCGCTACCAAGGATGGACTCAATCGGTACGATGGCTACAATTTCAAGGTCTTTACCCACGACCCTTACAATGAATACAGTCTCTCTGAGAGTGCCTGTTCTGCTTTATTAATTGATCGAAAAGGTAGACTATGGATTGGTACACTCACAAACGGTCTAAATCTCTACGACGACCAGACACAACGATTTTACCATATAACCCTCAATGACAACAAAGCTGCATCGGCCAATAACTATGAGATTCGGTTGCTGGATGAAGATCCGGAGGGTAATATCTGGGTAGGTACTAGTGTGGGGATATCCATTAAAATTCAATTACCTCCCTCACTTCAGACAGGCTTCCCCGAAAAAGTTGACTTTACTTCGCAGATTAAAAAACAATCGCTGAACCTTAATAAGAAGCGGGCGACTCAGGATCATTTTCATTTCAGTTTTAACCAAAATGGCGAATGTCTGACAGCAGTTGGTAACAAAATTCATATCTTCAACTGGCGCAAACCTGGCGCTATCCGTACGTTCAATCCATTGGCCGGAGAAACCTCTGGTATTTTTGATCTTTATGAAGATACGAAGCAGGGTTTTCGGTTTGCCAGCGCCAGTAAACAAATAAAGGCCTGGCATCGGGGCATCACCAAGTCAATTGCGTTACCCGGCAAGACGAATCTAGGAGCCCATATCAAACCGATTAATAAAAATACACTGGCTATCTCGACCGACAGCCATCTCTGGCTGTTATCAGCTTCCCAATTATTTGCCCAGGATAGCCTGAGCGTTCGGAATGCCTTTATCGAGTTCCCCCCGGATGTGTATGGCGTCACAACGGTGATTCAGGACATGACGGGGAATATCTGGGCAGGGACTAGCGGCTATGGACTCCGAAAGTTCAATCCGCATGTCAAGCAGTTCAAGTCGTACCTGCCAAAGTCAACCCTCTCGAATTTATTGGTCGATCGGCAAGGGCGAATATACGCCCGTTATCAGTTTGCCTTCGGCTTACTAGACAAGGTTTCCAATAAATTAGTCCCCTTTCTGGATGATCGATTGCCCGAAGCGGATCGACGCCAACGAAATATCATACAGGATCGACAAGGCTTTTTCTGGGTCTCAAACACCAATTTCCAGACCCACACCCAGCATCTGTTTAAATTTTCGAGTGATTGGAAATTGATTAGGAAATACCCAATGCCTACTGGCATTGAATTTGGCTTTTGGGTAAATCAGACACTGGAAGACCCGGCCGGATACCTGTGGATTGGGGCAATGCGGGGAAAGTTAGTGCGATTTAATCCTAAAACCGAAACATTCAGCGTATTCAGCTACCCGGCCCAGTACGAAATGGAAACGCATGCACTCCTTCGCGAGCCCGATGGTTCATTCTGGATCGGTACGCAGCAGGGGCTGATCAAGGCCGACCATCTATCAACGAAACCGACTTACACTTACTTTAAAAACTCGACCACGAATCGGCAAAGTTTGAGTAACAATTTTGTGCTAACTCTGGCCAATGACCCGGATGAACCGGGTCGGTATTTGTGGGTAGGAACAAAAGGCGGTGGGCTGGATCGACTGGATAAGCAATCCGGCCAATTTGATCACTTTACCGAAGCGCAGGGATTGCCCAATAAAGTCGTCTATGGCATTTTACTAGATGCCAATCGCCACCTCTGGCTGAGTACCAACCGGGGCCTGTCGCAGTTCAACCCCAGAACCCGCCATTTTCGAAACTATACCCGCGCCGATGGCCTTCAGGATGATGAGTTTAATACAGCTTCGTTTACCAGAGCCCCATCGGGGGATCTGCTGTTTGGGGGGGTGAAAGGATTAAATATTGTTCGCCCTTCAGAACTCTCTGCTGTAGTAAATAAAAGACCACTGGTGAATATAATTGGGCTGAAGGTAAATAATAAACCAGCCGAAGTCGGCCAGAACGATAAAGTCCTGGAACAGAGCATTGAATTCACCAATCAACTCAATTTATCCCACGACCAGAACCTGTTGACGTTCGAGTTTGGGGTAATGGATTACACCAATTCGGCTACCAACCGCTATCGCTACCGACTTGAGGGAATCGACCAAGATTGGGTGGAGGCAGGTACCAACCGATTTGCCAATTACGCCCAATTGCCCGATGGAGCGTATCAGTTGGCTATGATGGGGTCGGTGGATGGCGAGCATTGGAGCAAACCGCTGACCTTACAGATTCGGATAAATCCGCCTTTTTATCGGACTTGGTGGGCTTATCTATTTTACTTGTTGGTGCTGGTCATCATTGCCTGGCAACTATACCGATTCCAGACGCAGCGGCTGCTGTTAGTCCAACAAATTGGATTCGAACAGAAAGAAGCCAGCCGATTAGCCGAGCTTGACGCTCTGAAAACGCGGTTTTTCGCCAATATCTCGCACGAGTTCCGAACTCCATTGACCCTAATTCTGAGCCCTTTAACTGAATTGAGAAAACGGTTTCTAACGGAAACGAACGTAACAATCACGGAGCCAACCGTGGTATTGATGGAGCAAAACAGCAACCGACTACTAAGCCTGATCACGCAACTCCTTGATTTGAGTAAACTCGAAGCGGGTCAACTTAAAATCGAATCGGAACCTGGCGACATAGCCGGATTTTTCCAGTTGTTAGCCAATTCATTTACATCGTTGGCCGAAACCCGGGGAATATCTTTTGTTTTCACCCAGAATCGTGAAGTAGTGTGGGCCAATTTCGACCACAACAAGTTTGAAACAATTGTAATTAACCTCCTCTCGAATGCGCTTAAATTTACGCCCGACGGCCAGCAGGTGCGTATGACTGTTACGTATTCGCCCCCCACTGAACGTAGCCACCTTACCCTAACCGTCACAGATACAGGCATTGGTATTGCCTCAGTGAATCAGGCCAAAATTTTCGACCGTTACTACCAGGTCGATGGTACGTCAAATCGAAATTACGAAGGTACAGGTATTGGATTGGCTCTGGTCAATGAACTTGTGCGCGTACTGAATGGCCGTATTGAAGTAGTTAGCACAGAATATGTTGGAACAACATTCACGGTTACGCTGCCTTTGACCAGTACTGTAAATTCTGTTTTACCTAGCTTAACGCCCCCCTCATCGGTCGTCCCTCAGCTTGATCCGTTCTTACAGGAAACCTTACTAGTGAAGGACGTTACCTTAGTTTCTACCTCCGATAAAATTCTACTGATTATCGACGATAATGTCGACATTCGGACGTATTTACGTGGCATTTTTGAGCAGGAATACCAGATTCTAGATGCGGTTGATGGGCAGGATGGCCTGGAGAAAGCCACCACTGCGTTACCAGACCTAATCATTTGCGATCTAATGATGCCGCGGCTCGATGGATTTGAGTTTTGTCGGGCGCTAAAAACGCAGGAAGCCACCAGTCATATTCCCGTGGTGATGCTGACCGCCAAGGCCACTGTCGAAGATCGTATTGAAGGCTTTGAATTAGGAGCCGACGATTATCTGACCAAGCCGTTTAACCAGTCTGTAATCAACGCACGCGTACGCAACCTGATTGAGCAGCGACAACGCCTGTTTGCGCATTTTTCTAGTAAAGCCGCGGCTCCGGTGGTGGAAACGCCAGTGGTCAAGACTGCCCAACCGAGCTTACTGGTAGCCGAGCAAAAATTTCTTGAGCGGCTACGAAACGTAGTAATAGACCATATTGAACAGCCAGACTTCTCTGTGGAAGCATTGGCTGAATCGGTCAGCTTGAGTCGAGTTCAACTGTATCGCAAGCTGAAAGCCATTACCAACACAACAGCGACAGATTTTATTCGGGAAATCCGGCTGGAGAAAGCCGCGGAACAACTCCGATTGGGCAATGATAACGTCACTCAAATTGCCTACAGTGTAGGTTTTGAGAGCCTGTCGTATTTTGCGAAAGTATTTCAAGAGCGTTATCAGGTGCCACCTTCTAAATATAATAGGTCTATTCATAGTCGAACCAGCACAGATCAAACGAAGTAAGATGTGGCTCCGGACAGTATTTCTCCACCAGAATTACTTAGTTACTATTTGATATTGGCGAGGTTCAGTAAATATTGCTCAGTAAAACCCTTGGTTAAGCAGCCGATAGTTGCACTGCGACATAAATTGTTCTTTGCAGCTTGTGTCCCAAATCATATACGAAAGGTCAAGACTATGGCTGTCAAAATAGACTCGTATGCTACTGGAATTAGTAGTCGCTAAACCAGTATGAATGCGTATCTCGATGACTTAGTAGCTTATAGGAAAAAGAAAAATCGACTCTTTAAATGGAAAGTGGTCGAAGCTTATCGCGCTGAACGGGTCCAGGCCTCCGAATTAGAAGAAAAACTGGGCATCTCTCGGACGGAATTACGCCGTCTTAACCGCTGGTACTACCGGTGCCGCTTACTTCCCCTTTTACACCCTAAAAACCGTCGAAAGTCTATGAAACGGGAAGCGGATTATGTCGAAATGCTGGAGCGTAAACTGGCTGATATGGAAAAAGAGAATCAGTATTTACGCCTACAAGCTGAAGCATATCAAACCGTTATTCAGATTGCTGAAGAGCAGTTTCATATTCCTATCGTAAAAAAGCCTGGCGCCAAGCGGCCGAAAAATTGACTCGTCGCTACCCCTTAGTGGGCATGGAGTTGATTTGTCGACTGTTTGGCCGGGTGCGTCAAGCTTGGTATGCGGCTACTAAGCGAGCGGAAAGAACGAGTTTCCAGACTGATGCTATCTTGCAGGAGGTCAGACGAATACGGTGTGAGATGCCTGGGATGGGTACGCACAAATTGCATAATGAGTTGAAGCAGTTTCTGACTCGGCATCGAATAAAACTAGGTCGAGATCGATTGCACTTGCTCTTGAAAGAACACGGCATGCTGGCCAAGAAAAAAGCCAGCAAGGTTGCTACCACGGAGTCTAACCATCCCCATTACAAGTATCCTAACATGGCAAAAGATTTGAAGCCAACGCGGGTGAATGAACTGTGGGTTAGTGACTTAGCCTATATTTCTATAGGACCTAACTACGCGTATTTGTATGTCATTATGGATGCCTTCTCGCGCAAAATTGTGGGTTGGTCACTCCAGAAGACGATGCACGCACAAGGGGCACTCAATGCCTTGAGAATGGCTTTATCAGCTCGCAAAGA
>NZ_JBMDWV010000254.1:0-16167 GCF_048594605.1 Spirosoma sp. | reverse complement strand
GAGCCTGAGTTGATTGTCCGAAAGGTATAGCGTCATTTTACTAAACCCCCTAAATCCCCTGAAGGGGACTTTGCTCACTCGCAGACAAAGTCCCCTTCAGGGGATTTAGGGGGTTTTTTAACTTTAAACCGACTGTCTGGCAGCTTCATATTCGTCCGGCTGAATGATGACGAAGCGAACGAGCCTGAATTCTCTTTTTACCGATTCACGAATGCGATCAATGGCTTCCGTAATATCGTCCGTTTCCAGGTCGGGTCGAAAGGCGATAATAAGCATAAGCAGAACTTCTTCCGGTGCCTGATAGGTCGATAAGATGCTTAGTACTTTATCAACAGCCAGATCGTTTTCAGCCAAACGTTTTATTCGCTTACGCGTTTCATCGGAAATCCCCTCGCCCATTAGCAAACTATGGCTTTCGCGGGCAAGTATAAACGAGGCAAATACGAGCAATAATCCCACCAGTACCGAAGCGACACCATCCAGCACAGGGAGATTGTATTGATGCTCGACGACCATAAAAACGGCAACGATGGCTAAGCCCATTACGGCGGCACTGTCTTCAAATAAAACCACAAAACTGCTGGGATCTTTACTTTTGATAATAGCTTCCCAGAAGGAATCTTTACCCCGAACAGCATTGAATTCTTTAATGGCTATAATTAATGAGCTGCCTTCAAAAAGGATAGACAGGCCGAGTACCACGTAGTTCCAGGTGGGATCTGTTAGTGGCTCAGGATCAAGGATATGCAGGACACCTGTGTAAATGGAAATACCGCCACCCAGACCAAAGATGAGAATTGAAACGATGAACGACCAGAAGTACAATTCTCTGCCATAGCCAAACGGTCTTTTGATATCGGCAGGCTTTTTACTACGCTTCAGCCCATAAAGCAGTAAAAGCTGATTAACTGTATCGACTACGGAATGCACCCCTTCCGAAATCATGGAAGAACTGTTTGTGAAACCACCCGCCGTAAACTTGGTAATGGCGATGAGCAGGTTCGCTATGAGTGCACTGTAAATCGATTTATTCGTTTTGGCCATGCGTATCGGCGTTGAGTAACTACCTAAGCCGCGAACCCTGCCAAAAGTTTAGCGAACGAGTAAAATTCGTTTGCTAAGCAGAGCGACGATTTTCAGGAGAATGTCACTCCAGAAGTCCGTCGTTATCTTTCAAGGCTACCCCGGTCAGTTGCAGCCGGAAAGCTGACTGAATCAGATATAGCAACTTGTCTACGGCCATAGCAGGCGGCAAACCCTGTTCCCGAATGTTCGAAATGCAGTTGCGTCGTTCGTCGGTAAGGCCGGGTTGTGGCGCATACGTAATGTAGGCACCCATGCTGTCGAACGAGCTAAGGCCTGGGCGTTCCCCAATCAGAATAATGGCCAGTTGCGAACGTAGCAAGCCCCCGATAGCGTCCATGATGGCAACACGTCCCTGCTCGACCACTATAACAGGCGCGAGTGAGTAGCCCGCCTGCCGTATTTTTTCGACGAGCGAATTGACTACAGGAGCCGCATTCTGCATGACCGCTGTTGCTGAAAGCCCATCGGCAATAATCAGACTAATGTCGGCAGGAGGGAGGTTAAGCTGCTGAAGTTTTTCGGTAGATGTATCGTCCAGTAAGCGGCCTAAATCCGGTCGTTGCAGAAACGTATCGCGGTTTTCGGCCCGACTCCGAACGTAGTGAATGGGGAGATTCGCAGGGGCTAAAGTCGTCTGTAATTCAGCAATATCCAGGTTAGAATAGACCGCGTCTTTGGCGTGCGCATGAGCGAGTTTGAACCGGAGCGACTCCCGAAGTGGAATAGAAACGCCGGTACGGCCGAGCGCAATGCGGGCGTTCGTATAAGCTTTTAAACTCTCCCATTCGTCGGCGTCAGCGCCTGTTTTTTTTAGCTCATTCATCGGTTTTTAGGTAAGGAATTGCAGGTGGCATGGGGTATTACGTATTAGTAAACAATCCTTGCCATCCCGGCAATTCTCTGCGGCCCGTGCCTTTACCCAGCCGGTAGCCTTGAGCGTCCATAATGCCCTGGCGAAGCAGCCATTCTTCAAATTCCGGCGCCGGGCGCAGGCCAAGTATCCGGCGCAAATAAAGGGCATCGTGGAAAGACGTTGACTGATAGTTCAGCATGATGTCGTCGGCTCCTGGAACCCCCATGATAAAATTGATGCCTGCTACGCCCAGCAACGTCAGCAACGTATCCATATCGTCCTGATCAGCCTGTGCGTGGTTGGTGTAGCAAATGTCCATGCCCATTGGTAAGCCCATCAGTTTTCCGCAAAAATGATCTTCGAGTCCCGCCCGGATAATCTGCTTGCCATCGAACAAATATTCGGGACCGATAAACCCAACGACGGAATTGACCAGAAACGGGTTGTAGTGCCGGGCAACCGCATACGCCCGTACTTCGCAGGTTTGCTGATCAACGTTATGATGCGCACCGGACGATAACGCACTGCCCTGACCCGTTTCAAAATACATCAGATTGTTGCCAAGTGTTCCGCGTTTCAACGCTAATCCCGCTTCATAGGCTTCCTGCAAAAGCGGCAACGTAACGCCAAAGCTCGCATTCGCTTTTTCGGTACCGGCAATCGACTGAAAAATCAGATCGACGGGCGTTTTCTGCTTCACCAGTTGCAACGTAGTGGTAATATGGCTCAATACACAGCTCTGCGTCGGGATAGCAAACCGCTCGCGAATCTCGTCAATCATGTGCAGCAGCCGGGACGTAGCAGCCGGACTGTCCGTAGCGGGATTAATCCCAATCATCGCGTCGCCACTGCCATAGAGCAACCCATCGATCATACTGGCGGCAATTCCCTTCCTATCATCAACCGGATGGTTAGGCTGTAACCGGACGGACAAATGCCCTCGCAACCCAATCGTATTTCGAAATCGTGTAATTACTTCACACTTTTTTGCCACCAGAATCAAATCCTGATTGCGCATCAGTTTCGATACGGCAGCTACCATTTCGGGTGTAAGTCCGGGTGCCAGTTGTTGTAACGTAGCGGTGTCGGCTTCGTCGCTCAGTAGCCAGTCCCGCAGATCGCCTACCGTGAAATGGCTGATCGGTGTAAAGGCTGTTTTGTTGTGCGTATCAATAATCAGGCGCGTTACGTCGTCTTGCTCGTACGGAATAACGGCTTCGTTCAGGAACGTAGTGAGTGGTAAATCTGCCAGGGCCATTTGAGCGGCTACACGCTCTTCGTATCGTTCGGCTGTCAATCCGGCCAGTGCATCACCCGAACGTAGCGGACTTGCTTTGGCCAGTAGCTCTTTCAAATCGTTGAAGCGATACGTAAAACCACCGACGGTACAGTGATACGCCATGATGAGGTCTGGTTTTGGCAGTAGTTATTGGCTTGATTTAGAGATAAACAGACATTCTTTCTATCAATTGGCCGTTACGTCGGTCGGCCATTCCTGCATGCTCCTTTTGTATTGACCCGTTATGTAGAACAAGCCCGCAACTATAATCAATCCGCCAAGAAACAACAGACTCAGCCAGCTATAAAAATAGAGCATGGCAGCTAAGGCGACAACCGCCAGCAATAAGGCAATGGCCGGAAAAACGGGGTAAAAAGGTGCTTTGAAGGATCGGGGCATGTTGGGCTGCGTTTGTCGAAGCCGGAACAGCGCCAGCATGCTGATGATGTAGACAACGACAGCGCCAATCGTTGAAAGAACAACCAGGTGGCTGGTATTTAACAGGACAAGCGCCAGGATTCCGAACAGGGCACCGACCAGTAAAGCCCAATACGGCACCTGCCTTTTTTTGCTCACCGTCGACAAAACGCGTGGTAAGTAGCCGCTACGTGCCAACGCAAAAATCTGTCGCGAATAACTGATAATGATACCGTGAAAGGAAGCAATGAGGCCAAACAAACCAACGCTGGCAAAGAATTTGGTCAGCGGATTCTGCCGACCGAGCACGATGGCTACGGCTTCAGGCATGGGATAGTCGAGGTGGTCCAGGTTTTCCCAATTAGTGATGCCGCCTACGCTAATCATAACCGTCAAAGCCAGCACCGCAATGGTCGTTACGGCCGAAATATATCCTTTTGCAATGGCGCTTTTCTGATCTTCCACTTCTTCAGCCACCATCGCTACGCCCTCCAGACAAACAAATAACCAGATGGCAAACGGTAAGGCCGCAAAAACACCACCCCAGCCAAAGGGCATCGGATTGTGCAGAAACGTATTGAGGCTGGTGTGCGGAAACACAACGCCCATAAATAGCAGCAATTCGCCAATAGCAATCAGCGTCATAATGAGCGAGAACCAGGCCGCTTCCTGAATGCCAAGTAAATTAATCAGTGTAAAAACGACGAAGGATAACACCGAACACAGGACGACGGGTATGGATGGATACAGAAAATGGACGTAGCTACCCAGTGCCAGCGCAATGGCGGGTGTTGCAAACAAAAACTCGATCACCGTAGCATAACCGGCAATTAGCGCGCCAATTGGGCCAAAAGCCTGGAACGCGTACGCAAACGGACCGCCCGCGTTCGGAATAGCCGTTGTTAGTTCGGTGAAACTAAAAATGAATGTGAAATACAGTACCGTAATGATCAGGGCAGCAATGAGCAACCCAACCGTTCCGGCAACGCCCCAGCCATAATTCCAGCCAAAATACTCGCCTGAAATGACCAGCCCAACGCCAATGGCCCACAGATGAACAGGTTTTAACGCTTTTTTTAATTCAGGCATGTGTCAAAGGGTGAAAGAGCGAAAGATTGAATGAGTGAAAGAGTGGCTGGCGCATCAATTTCGCCCTTTTATTCTTTCGCTCTTTCACTCATTAACTGGACAATCGTTCCTGCCATCAGCGGGTCAGTATAGCCTGATTTACCCGTTTCCACGCGACCGGCATATTGTTGTTCAAAGGAATCGAAACCCGCCACCTTTGCGCTGAAATCGTACCAGTTGTGGCTATTTTTCAGATTCAATACCAGCATTTGCTGAGCACCTTTTGTGCCTGCCTTTTCCAGTAGTTTCTGCTCGCCTTTGGTATGATATGCATTATCAATAAGTTGTACCTGATGCGTTCGCTGAGCGTCGGTATTTTTAAGCTTCACCACTACGTTGCCGGTAAGCTGCTTTTTCACATTTCGCTCATACTCGCAGGTAATTTCAACGGGCGGGTTATTGGGTCCTCCTTTGAATTCACGGAAAAAACCGTTCGGGCCGTAAATACGTAACTGATAAGGGGTGTCGACTGGCCAGGAATCTGACAGTTGATCGCCAGCGGCAACGGTGTACGAACGTAGCGCTACGTCGTCGTTCAATAGCTGATAGACCTGAAAGGGCGCGCTCAGGGATTGTTTACCAAACACTTCGTTTCTAGCCGCCATCGTCAGCATAAATTGCTTCCCATCACTACGTCCGTCAGCATATAGTTCGTAGGGCAGCGCATTGGCTGGGCGTACGCCTTTTTCCTGGTTGGGGATGTGTTCAGAAACGACGGGGTCCTGATTGATCTGGCGTATTTCATCGGCACTGAAGGCTTTATAACCCGATGGGACGGGTTTGAACTGCGCTTTATGAATACTCTCGATAAACGCTTCTTTGCCCACAAAGGCCGGAAGTTTGATTTTTTCGCCCTGATACGGACGGAACGCCGACGTCAGGTCGCCACAAACAGTACGTCGCCAGGCGCTGATATTCGACTCCTCAATTTTCTGGCCTTTTTTATGACTTAAAAATTTCTCCAGAAACTGAAGCGTCGATGTATGGTCAAAAACTTCGGAGCATACGTAACCGCCACGGCTCCAGGGTGATGCAATGACCAGCGGCACCCGGTAGCCTAAGCCAATCGGTCCGGTACGTCCTTTGTTTGGCCGTTTGGCCTCCTGTTCCTGCGTAACAAATTCCAGTCGCGTGTCGATGCCTTTGCTGGTGAGGCCGGTTTCGGGCTGATCGGGGTGAGCGGGAAGGAAAGGCGGTACGTGGTCGAAATAACCGTCGTTTTCGTCGTAAGCCAGAATAAAAATTGTCTTTTTCCAGACGTCTGGATTCTGCGTCAGAATGTCCAGTACTTCCGACAGATACCAGGCACCGTACCAGGGGGCACCCGGATGGTCAGAGAAGTTTTCGGGCGCTACCAGCCAGGAGACAGTAGGTAGTTTTTGATTCTTTACATCGCTTCTGAACTGATGCAGTACGTCTCCTTTGGGTACTTGTACCTCGCGTTTGGTACCGCCATCCTGATACGTTAGTGTCGTTAAGGTATGATAATCCGGATCGCCGACATTCGTCGCAAACGCTTTCTGGCAGAGATTTTTCTCTCGTTGCGACAATTGGTTAAATTTCTCAGGCGTATACTTCACCAGATCGTCCTGAATCAGTTTTTGCCAGTGCTGTTGCTGCGCCAGTTCCCGCTTGGTGCGGGCATAGTCTTTATCGCTTTCGGCCATTGCTTTCAGCTTCGTTTCCAATGCCTCAATACGTCCGGGAAGCGCTTTCTCTTCTCGCTGAATAAACGGATAATAAGCCGGGTGGAACCGAACCTGATACTGTGAAAACCACTCGATTGGGTTGTCGGTAAAGTTGCCCAGCCAGGCATCGGCTTCGCCCGCCAGACCCGTCGGTAAACTGATTTCGTTCTGGTAAATTTTCCACGTAACGCCTGAATCTTCCAGTCGCTCAGGAAATGTCGTCCAGCTAACTTCGCGTTCGTAGTCAACGTTTTCGTTACGTACGTTGGCCATCGCCTTCGAATCGCGCGGGTCGCGGACGGAACCTGTCCAGAAGTATAGTCGATTGGGGGTTGTGCCTGTTAACGACGAGCAGAAATTTTGGTCGCAAACCGTGAACGCATCGGCCAGTGCGTAATAAAACGGCAGATCGTCGCGGTTGTAGTAGCCCATCGTCAGGGGCATGTGTGCGTATTCTTTGTGACCAGATTTCTTGGCTTCGAGCCAGCCGTTGTAGCGTCCATCGTTACGTGCATCAACCTGATTTTCCCAGGAGTGGGGCAATGAACTCATCCAGGTTGCTTTGGTATCTTTTATGTTCAGCCGAAACGGGGCGAAAGTTTCATTAGCCGCGTTGGTCTGTAGCCAGACTTTGTTTTTGTTTGGCAGGTCGATGGCTCTGGGATCGTTGAAGCCCCGAACACCCTGCAAGGCTCCGTAGGTATGATCGAATGAACGGTTTTCCTGCATCAGAATCACAACGTGTTCGGCGTCCAGATACGTAGTACCGGGTTGCGGATCAATGGCAAATGCCTTTTGGATCGATTCGGGCAATACACCCGGTAGACTGGCTGATAAAAGGGCAGCTTTCTTGAGAAAATCCCGTCTGGAATCCATGTAGGACAAGTGATTGTAAAATGAGTTGATTAGGTTCTGGCTCTGACTGTTGCCGAAGATACAAAAAATGCGGAAGCAGCCCTAGTAAAGCCGCTTCTGTAAGAAAACATAATAAATAGGTAATGGTAATTTAGCAAATAGAAGTTGGTAAGAATTCCCGACATGACAAGATGACCATTCTCAACGTGATGAGTTACGCACTAGTAGACAGATTACAATATGACATAGCCTCTCACCTGCTATCTATTAGGCGAAGTGGACTTGCAACAGTATAGTGGAGATTTTTCTTAAGCAGCCATCGATGAGGTCTAAAAATAAGATTCCTGTTGAATAGGCTGCGGTAGCCCAACGACGAATGTTTCCGCTGGCGCAGGGCGGCCTGTGCCGTTGTACCAGCCTTCACTATACTCGAAGGTGGCTAACCGAGCTGGTGCACGCGTCGTTTAACCATGATCAAATCGAAGTTTGCCCCAAATCTGCATAAAAACAGTCTCCAGGCAAATGTAGCCAGTCCATCGAGGAGCGATGGACTGGCTCATTGAGGTTTGGCTTCCAAAAGCTGGGTCCATTCCTGTTCTAAGGCTTCAATTTGGGCTTGAATGGGTTGGCCATCAAAGGCCTCAATGGGTAAGTGTATACACTCCCCTTTGTCAACAAGAATAGCTACTGACAGGCTCCACTTATCGGCTACCAGTTGGGTTAACTTCTCGAAGGCTGATTCATACGTTTTAATCCAAAATCCTACATTTTCATACCAAATGCCTTGTTTAAAACCATCAATAAAAACCATCATATTAAATTAAATTCTAACATATGAACATGCAACTTTATATTAACAAAAATAGAATAATTGATCAAAAAAAAGAAAAATGATTAAAAATTTTGTTTTAATATGAAAAAAATGTATATTTTTAGTTTACACTAATCTTATTTATGAAAAAATGTCTTCAGGCCCTGTTGGCCAGTTCGTACTGATAAGTAGGAGTAGCCCATGAATTCACCAGGGCCTGCTTGGTTAGTTTATTTTCAGGTTATTAACTTAGGGAAGTCAGGTCTAATTTGTTATTAAGGTGCCCGATCGACGACTCAGGGAATTACGCTTTCTGCCCCGAAGTGTCTTTTCCGGGAAATTGCCAGAATGAATCCTCTATCTAAATGAGAGTGGGACTGACTTATTGGGTGCGCTGACGAATATGGCTGAAAAGTCTGCTTTGCTTCTGCTGGATCAGTATCAGACCTTACTGTAATAAAAAAGCAAACCGCTTTAACTGGAGAATAAGTCTTTTTTTTATCCTAAAAAGCCTCTATGTGAGAGGTGCCTGCTCACTTTTTGCAGAATAACGATTACGGGAATTCTCCCCAACTTTTGTTTCCTAATGGAATTATTAAGATGCAGGCTGTTATGAAAAGTAATTAAATCAGCTTTTCAGGTGGTGAAATCGTTGTACGTCGGGGTTGGTATTGCACTTTGCGAGGCCGGCTAAATCCACTCAGACCAATCTGGATGTTGATCAGTCCGCCGGAGAAAGGTTCTGACTTCAGCAGCGGGCTGTAGGATATTTTAGTCCTGAGAAATAAGAAGTTATCTTCCGATCGGTCGGCTCGGCGAAGGTTATTCATCAGTTTTAAATCGACGATAAGCCCGGCCGTCGGTGCATGGCTCTCCATAGAAAAATTCTGATAACGCTCGTTCTTATGGTCACGGGGGATTATGCTGAAATAACGATAGCCAACATACGGAATAACCCGATTATGCGCTTTAGTGGTTAAAATGCGCCCAATCGCTAAATCTCCGACGATTGGACTAACCTGAATTCCGGTTTCCCAAGATTGATTTTGATACGTAAATCCGGATTGGATTGTACCGCCAAACATGGTTGTCTGAGCCAGCAGCAAATTTTGCCGGTAGGAAACTTCCAAACCGACGCCAAGACCCGCCGAAGCATTGATAATTTGAGCCAGAGGACCTGTTGGCAGAGCAACGCCCCCGTTCAGGAAGATACCATAGCCCATTTTCGATAGCCGGTACGTTGTTACTAAGTCAGGGGTATCGTAGAGTTGCTTGGCTACCTGACGCTGCCAGCGTTGAAGAGCCGGCAAATCGTCGCCCCCGCCGGTCTCGCTCCGGAATCGATTGACTTCGCCACCCAGCTCGGAATTGGTCAGGTATTCAATCTGTTTCGCCTTTTGCTTGAAATTTTTGTCGATACCGAGCGCAATGAGTTTGGCTTTCATCTGTCGGGCATGCACCTCAACCAGATCGAACAACAACTGATTATAGACGAGCGTACGTTCGTTACGTGCCGTTTCGGAAATCCATGATAAGTTGCGAAACATAAGGCAGAACGATTCAATAACCGGCTGACTCCAGATCGAGGTTGGCCGCACTTCATAACCAATCTGATAGTGAAATTCCGATCCGCCCAGGCCTGGATGTGTGGGAGCATGAAAATCAGAAAGCAGCAGACGTCGGGTTGCGCTCCAGTGTAACGTATCAATCGTCGTTTGCGCCGAGCAAAGCAGTGGTGACAGCAATAATACGACGAGTAGACGGTTCATGGCATAGATACGTTTCCTTGTGTCAATACTAACAATTTTTACGCAAAAAAGGACAGCTTCGTTGCCCGAACTGTGACAAGCGGTGATTGAGATAACTCTTTGGCTAGTCGATTGGCTATAAACAGCTTATTAATCGGCTAACCAGCTACCCGTCCGGGCGATACGTAGTGAACCTGCTGCCGGTGGTTTCAGTGGTGGCGCTTATGAGTAAAAAACGCATGATTTCTACCTTGCGATCAGTACAAGACCAACTTTATCCTATGCAGGTACGTCAACTGATGAATCGTGTTCTTTATCTGAGCGTTCTCCTGTGTCCTGTGTGGAGCCATGCGCAAAAAGCAACCGAAATTCGACGTTTTCAGCCGAAACAGGTGCAGCAGGGCGTAGCAGTCGATCGGCAGTATTTCTATGTCATCAATAATCATTCATTAACGAAACATGTAAAATCCGATGGCAGGCTGGTTGCGACCTGGGATGATACGACAGGCTTGTTGAAGCACATGAATAGTGGCGTTGTGGTAGGTCAGAAATTGTATTGCACACACTCGAATTATCCCGATGTGCCGATGGCAAGCTCCATCGAGATTTTTGATACGCGAACGTTAAAACACGTTGGTAATCACAGTTTCGGGCTGTTTCCTGGCTCCGTTACCTGGGCTGATTTTTATCAGGGATACTGGTGGGTGGCTTTTGCCAATTATTCAAACAAAGCGTCGGCCGAAGGGCGTGACAATCGCTGGACAACCCTGGTTAAGTTCAACGAAAACTGGCAACAACTGGAAGCCTGGGCTTTTCCGGCGAACGTATTACAGGCCTTTGCGCCCTACAGTACGTCGGGCGGCACCTGGGGAGCGGATAAACTTATCTATTGCACGGGGCACGACAAACCGGAAATGTACGTATTGAAGTTACCGGAGCGAGGCCATACGTTGCAGTACGTAAAAACCATTCCGACCATCAGTGAAGGGCAGGCTTTTTCCATCGATCGAAGCATTAAAAACAAGCAGGTGTTTTACGGTATTACGCGTAACGACAATTACGTGATTGTATCTGCAATCGACTGATTTTGAGCTCAATGTTTTTTATCGCCTGGCTAACGTAACAATATCTTTTACCTCCAGAATCTGCTTTTCGTAGCCCTTCGTAACGGTGTTAATCATTGCCTGTCCTACTTCCTGCAATGTACAGAAACCCGCTGGGTAAATCGCCCGACCGATTGGATAGAGCCAGGCAAGAAGCGTATAATAGCTCTTTACGTTTTTCTGGCCGGGCACCGCTTTCATAAAGCCCGGCCGGAACATATACGCTTTTTTGAACAGGCGCATCAGCGCATTTTCCGTAGCGCCTTTTACGCGCGCCCAGGCAAGGCTTCCCTGTTCCGTACTGTCGGTTCCGGCACCCGTTACGTAGCAGAAGGTCATGTCCGGATTGTGTTTCGCCAGTACGTGCGCTACGTTCATGGTGAGATCGTAAGTCAGATGTTTATACTCCTCGTTGCTCATGCCAACCGACGATACACCCAGACAGAAATAACAGGCATTATAGCCCGTCAGTTGACTTTCAATGGATGTCAGATCGAAAAAATCCTTATGAATGATTTCTTTTAGTTTGGGGTGCGATATGCCACCGGGTTTACGGTTGATGACCAGAATATGCTCAACGTCGGGATGCTGTAAACATTCGAGTAAGACGCCTTCGCCTACCATACCCGTAGTGCCGGTTATAATTGCTTTGATTTTCATAAGGATAAAATTATTGACTACAGAGCCACAAACAGCCGATTCGAATCATTCATCTTTGTGCTCTTTGTGGTCAGAATGATTCATTGCCGAACAGGCTTCGTTTGTGCTAATCGTGGAATGAATTTATCGGCTTGTTCAACAGTATCCAAACCGCCTGACATCTCTTTACTAATCAGAAGCTTATTCTCTAAACTAATTTAAGGTATGCGAAATCTGCTTTTTACGCTGCTCATCAGCCTGCTCCTCGCCCCATGCTCGCTGCTCCCAGCACAAAGCCTTGTTAGTAATGGCCAGCGCGAAATTGTTTTTCGATCGGTGAATGTCATTCCTATGGACCAGGAACGGGTGCTCGAGAACCAGACGGTTGTCGTGAAAAATGGACGGATAACCGGACTGGGAAAGGAGGGTAGCGTAAAATTTAGCAACAATGCGCTGGTTGTCGATGCGAAAGGAAAATACCTGACGCCGGGCTGGGCCGAAATTCATGCACACGTACCGCCCATCGATGATATCGAACCGATGAAAGAGGTGCTGATGCTATACCTGGTCAATGGAATAACCACCATTCGGGGCATGCTCGGCCATCCCAGACACCTCGAACTACGTAGTAAAATCAACAGCGGGGAAATTCTCGGGCCTCACTTCTACGCAACGGGGCCATCCTTCAACGGGCAAACCGTAAAAACGCCGGAACGCGGTGCCGAAATGGTACGTGAACAGAAAGCAGCGGGCTATGATTTTCTGAAACTACACCCCGGCCTCACCAACGCTACGTTCCCGGCCATTGCTAAAACAGCCCATGAAGTCGGTATCCCGTTCGTTGGGCACGTATCGTTCAATGTAGGTGTCTGGCGGGCTATAGAGGCTGAGTATTCGTCAATTGATCACCTGGACGGTTTCATTGAAGCCATAGTGCCAAGGTCTGACACGTTGGCGGAGCAGGAAACCGGCTTGTTTGGTTCCTGGATTGCCTACCGCGCCGATGAATCGCAGATTCCTAAACTGGTGAAGGGTTTGCGTGATAAGCATATCCGCGTGGTGCCTACGCAGGCATTGGCCGAACGTTGGCTCTCTCCGCTACCGGCCGATGCATTTGCCAGTGCGCCTGAGTTCAAATACATGAAACCGCAGGAAGTGACGAACTGGATAAATTCGAAAAACAGCTACAACAACAACCCGAAATTTTCGAAGGAACATGCCGAAAAACTGATTCAGATACGTCGTAAGTTGATTTACGAATGCCAGAAAAACGGCGTGGATATTTTGTTAGGCTCCGATGCGCCACAGGTACTCAACGTACCCGGCTTTTCGATTCATCACGAGATGAAGTATATGGTCGACGCTGGCCTGACGCCCTACGAAACGTTACGTACCGGAACTGTCAACGTAGCGTCGTATCTCAAGAAGTCCGATTGGGGTACTATCAAAACTGGTAATGTATCCGATTTGGTACTGCTCAATGGCAATCCGCTGAAAGACATTACGCAGACCCGGAATATAGAAGGGGTAATGATCGGTACGAACTGGCTACCGAAAGAGTATATTCAAGCGGAGTTGAAAAAACTTGAGAAGAAGTAAGCATTAAACGAGACAAAACGACACCGGACGGGCAATCAATGTACGTCGTTGCGCCGTCGGTGTCGCGTCGGTTTAATTTTTTATGACAAAAGGTTTACATAGTATGACTTTTGGCTGACAAAATTTCTGGTTTGCCCTGTCATTTTGTTCATGAAACCATGTCAGTCAATGCATAAGCTAGGGTTTGGCATTTGTGTTGCTTACGTATCGAGCGAAAACTTTTCATGTTTCACTTTTAAACGATAAGATTAACTATGTCACTGGTTAAATTCAATGGAAACGGGAAGCTTCCCTCTCTGCTGGATGAATTCATGGGCAGAGACATGAACGAGTTATTTAACTTCAACACAAACTGGCCGGGTATAACCCGGTCGCAGGTGGGTACGTTGATACCGGCGGTCAACATCAGGGAGTCTACAGACCGGTACCATATTGAGGTGGCTGCACCCGGCATGAAAAAAGAAGATTTTACCCTAACTCTCGATAATGGTAAGCTGACCGTTGCTACTCAGCAGCAACACCAGGAGGAGGTAAAAGATCAGGATGGGCAGTACACCAAGCGGGAATTTAGTTATCATGCTTTTGCCCGCTCGTTCTGGCTGCCAGATAGCTGTGCGCAGAACCGGATTGAAGCCCGCTATGCAGATGGAATTCTGCACATCGATCTTCCTAAAAAAGAAGACGCTATCCCCAAGGCTCCAACCCAAATTCAGATTTCTTAATTAAGGGCTGGCGTTGATTTTCTCCGGCTGGGCATTACGTCCTGGCCGGAGAAAATAATTGTTTTCGTCTAATCCAGCGCCACCTGCAAAAAAAGTAAGCTTAGCGTTGGCCACCTGAGATCGTTACCATCCAGTTTACGCCAAACCTGTCCGTTACCATACCGAATACATCTCCCCAGAATTGTTTAACAAGCGGAGCCTTAACATCCCCATTTTCAGATAGTTTGTCGAAATACGTCTGCAAACGCTGCTCGTCGGAGCCTTCCAGCGATAAACTAAACGGGTTGCTATTCTTAGCTTCTGTACCATTCGGGTTATCGCTGGCCAGTAGTACGACATCACCCGTAAGGCGGGCGTGCATAATTTTGTCTTTTACGTCGGCACTATTCGCTTTCGGGTCAGCATGAGCGTCGGCAGGTCCTTCGCCAAACGTAGTGAGCATCAGCTCTCCGCCAAATACATGCTTATAAAATTCCATTGCTTCGCGGCAGTTACCATCGAAGAAAAGGTATGGGTTGAGGATTACAGAATTGGGATTCATAAGGTTCGTTTTTTGTGATAAATGTAAGAATACAGGCCAAACGTGTTTGGCTCACAGCCACTCCCAGGCACTTTGATAGGCGTTGAGCTTTTCGGAATAGGCAATAAAATCGGCGTAAAACGGAAGGTTTGCCAACGTAGCACTATCGCCAACAATGACCAGTTTTTTGCGGGCACGGGTCATCGCTACGTTCATTCGGCGAATGTCGGCCAGAAAACCAATGTCGCCTTCCGTATTGCTACGTACCAGAGAAATATAAACAATATCCCGCTCCTGCCCCTGAAAACTATCAATTGTGTTGATCGAAATACTGTCGCCATACGCCTGTAGTTCAGGATGTTGCAGAGACAGCTCTTTCAGAATATTTATCTGCTGTTTATACGGCGAAATGATGGCGATTGTCGGAAAGTTTTCTTTCGTGTACCGCGTACTCAGATCGGCCACCCGCTGACTCAGATGCCGTATCAATAGTGCGGCTTCTTCGGGGTTTGTTGAACTGGTGCCATCCAGTTTTTCGTCAAATCCGCAACCCGCCGTATCGACAAATTCCAGCGCCGTATCCCCTTCAAACAGCGAGTGACTGGCAACCGATGCGTGTGCTTTCACTTTATTCTGGTAAAATACCTGCGACGAATAGCCCATGATATGTTCGTGCATTCGGTACTGCTCATTCAGCAACGTAACGGCTTCCGGATGCAACGTAACGCACTTTTCGAGCAACGTAGTACTCAGTCCTTTCCTGGCCGCTTCCGGCGATTTGATGGTTGGTGGCAACTGGCAATGATCGCCCGCCAGCACCACTTTCTGTGCTTTCAGAATCGGAATCCAGCAGGCGGGTTCCAGCGCCTGTCCGGCTTCGTCAATCACCACAGTATGGTACGTCAGATCGCGAACGGTGTAATGATTGGCCCCCACCAACGTAGCGGTAATGACCTGCGCTTTGGCAATCAGATCGTCCGTTACGTATTGCTCCGAGTTCGCTACGTCTTTCATGATCCGGTGGGCTTCATCGAACAGGGCTTTTCGTTGCTCGCGCTCCGCTTTGCCAAAATTGCGCTTGTACTTATGCGCCATGTTCCGAAACTCATTGGCTTGCTTTTTTAGCTTTTTGGCTTCTTTCATATACGGATGCTCGCTCACTTTGTAATCTAATGTCAGCGCCATCAACCGTTCCGATACGCGGGCCGGATTCCCGACACGTAATACGTTCAGCCCTTCGTCGTGCAGTTTTTCGCTCAATAAGTCAACGGCCGTATTGCTGGGTGCTACAACCAGAATTTTCCGGTTATCCTGCTTGATCAGCGCTTTAATGGCCTGTACCAACGTAGTGGTTTTGCCCGTGCCGGGAGGCCCGTGCACAATGGCCAGCTCGTTGGCCGTTACGATCTTCTCGACCGACGAAACCTGACTCGGATTGAGTTTGGGCAGCGAGAGGGTAGGAGCTTCAGGATAAAACGTTGGTGATTTTTCGCCCGTCAGGATTTTGATTAATCGATTATCGGATTTATCGCTTAACGTATTGGCCGTTTTAAGAGCCTGCTCCATTTCATCATAACTGTTCTCATCGAACAGCACTTCAAGCCCTAGTTTGCCATCCCGCGACCAATCGGGCAGTTCATCGGTACGTAGCGTTATTTTGGCCCGGTTTCCACCCTGAAACGAAATAGTGCCTTCAACCCGGTCGTTTTTGGGGTCATG
>NZ_JBMDWV010000253.1:0-23627 GCF_048594605.1 Spirosoma sp. | reverse complement strand
GTCATGCTGACGCTACTGGTCCCGAAGACTACAACCTAAAATTGTCCAGACAGCGAGCTAACGCAGTTGCCAGCTTTCTGGAAGCCCAGGGTGTACGAACGTCACGGGTGGAAGAAAAGGGGTATGGTGAAGTACAACCTGTAGCCGATAATTCGACCGTAGTGGGCCGCCAGAAAAATCGTCGTGTAGATATTGCTGTTTTTGCAAACAAAAAGATGCAACAAGATGCTAAAGATGGTAAGCTTGGTGAATAACAACTTTTTGAGAGCAACAACTAAATAAACAAATGGCAACAGTAAAGAAAGGAGATGAGGTGCAGTGGAACTATGGAAGCGGTAAAGGTGAAGGAACCGTAGCCGAAGTACACAAAGACGATGTGGAGCGTACTGTGCAGGGTGCTAAAGTAAAGCGTAAAGGATCGCCCGAAGAACCGGCCTTAGTGATAAAGCAGGGCAGCAAAAAGATAATAAAATCGGCCAGTGAGGTCACTAAGAAATAGCACGGTTATGGCGGAGACGATTCTCGACGAACAACAGAAAAAGGCGCTCAGGAAAGATTTCGATTCGGTAGTAAACATGTCGGCTTCGCAGCTTGAGAAATGGCTCAAGACAGAGGAGTCTAAATCGGTTGGTCAGAAGAAGGACGGCGACAGCGAATCGATAGGTCACAAATCAGGACAGCACATCATTGATATTCTTGAAAAGAAAACCGATGATTTATCCGACGATGACTATACCCACATGGGTAAAGTGGTCAGCTACGTGAAACGGCATAGTGCTCAGCAACCCGAACACGTAGCGGGTTCGAACTGGGCATATTCATTAAAAAACTGGGGTCACGACCCCGAAAAGTAACCAGCGGTTGGCGGGTGTGGCGGTACGTAAGTGAGCGTAACAAATTAGCCCCTGCTAATGGCTTTCTGATTTACTCAACGACAGAATAGTTTCGACAATTTATTGATTACCTAACAAAACAGAACAGGTTATGAACGTAAAAGAAACCCGGGGTGAAATTCTCGACCAGTTGAATCGACTCCTCACGCTTAATCGTGATGCCGAAGAAGGCTACAAAGAAGCTTCTGACAATGTAAAAGACAATGAATTAAAAAGCTTGTTCTTGACTCAATCAGGACAACGGGGTGAATTTGCTCATGAAATTGATCGCGAAATTCGGGCATTAGGTGGCGAGCCAGACAATGGCACGAGCCTGGCGGCCGATTTGCATCGGGCCTGGATTAATATAAAAACAACGTTCTCCAGCAACGACGATAAAGCAACAGTGCAGGAATGCCACCGGGGTGACCGGGAAGCCCTTGAGAACTACAACGCTGTGCTTCAGGAAACGGACTTAGCAGCCAGTACGCGCGAGTTATTATTACGCCAGAAACAGAGCATCGATACCGCGAATGCGTCGATGGCTCGTCTGGCTTTGGTAGTGTAGTGAATGGTGGGATTGGAAAGCCTGTCTTCTTTGAAGGCAGGCTTTTTTGTTTTTCCTACTAGCCAAACAATACTATATACAGCCAGTTTACGTAATAGGGCCTTTTTAAAGGTTGTTACATCAATTTTTTAAATTCGTTTATGAGTAAACCCTCTAAGGCAGACGATGCCTCCAACTCTATTCAATCGAAGCCGGGCAAACCTTATCCTCTTGGAGCTACATACGATGGTGAAGGCGTTAATTTCGCCCTTTTTAGTGAAAATGCTACCGCTGTTAACCTGTGTCTCTACGATAGTGCCGACCCCAGCCACGAAACCGCCTGTATTCCGATAATCGAGCGGACTGATCTGGTTTGGCATATATACCTCGACGGCTTACAGCCAGGTCAACTCTATGGCTTCCGGGTCGACGGGCCCTATGATCCACAGGGCGGGCATTTCTTCAATCCTCATAAAGTGCTGCTCGATCCTTACGCACGCGCTATTCAAGCACCCATTACGCATAACAATGCTTGGCTCGGCTACGACTATAAAAAACCGACGTCGAGCGAAGAAGGGAAGGATGAGTACCTGGTCATGAGTCAGCAAGATAGCGGCCCTACCATTCCCAAGAGCGTAGTGGTTGACGCTACGTTCGACTGGGGCAACGACGCTCCACCTGATACGCCTTTACACCGCAGCGTAATATATGAGATGCACGTGAAGGGCTTCTCGCACCTTCATCCTACGATGGATGAAGCCATCCGTGGCACATACGCAGGTGTTGGCGCGCAGGAAAGTATTGAGTACTTGAAAAAATTAGGTATTACAGCTGTCGAACTTTTACCCGTCCATCAGTTTACCGACGAAAGTTACTGGGGTTACAATACCATTGGCTTCTTTGCGCCACAGAATACGTATTCTTCTTCTGGAATGGCTGGTCAGCAGGTTGCAGAATTCAAGCAAATGGTAAAAAACCTGCACGAGGCCGGAATTGAGGTTATTCTGGATGTCGTTTATAATCATACTGCTGAAGGTAATCAACTTGGCCCTACCCTATCGTTTAAAGGAATCGATAATCGGGTTTATTATCATCAGGTTGGCGACAATCCTGAGTATTACATGGATTACACGGGTACAGGTAATACGTTCAACCTGAGTCAGCCACGCGTGCTACAGCTTGTAATGGACAGCCTTCGTTACTGGGTGACGGACATGCACGTTGATGGCTTCCGATTTGATCTGGCCTCAGCACTGATACGTACTGATGAAGAATTTGGCAGCGTTTCTTCCTTCCTGGACACCGTAGCGCAGGACCCGATTCTGGCACAGGTAAAACTCATTGCGGAGCCCTGGGATATTCAATCCTATCACGTTGGAGGCTTTCCAGTACGTTGGTCGGAATGGAACGGCAAGTACCGGGATACACTTCGGGGATTCTGGAAGGGCGACAGTGGCAAAGCAGCCGAAACAGCCCTTCGGCTACTGGGCAGCCCTGATCTTTACGCCAATGACGGTCGTTCGCCAGCCAACAGTATTAATTTGATAACGGCTCATGACGGCTTCACGCTCAATGATTTAGTGAGCTACAACGACAAACATAATGAGGCCAATGGTGAAGACAATCGCGATGGCTCCAACGATAATTTAAGCTGGAACTGTGGAGTCGAAGGACCTACCGACGACCCGGAAATTAATGCCCTGCGCGAGCGTCAAAAGCGTAATTTCTTGACAACGATGCTCCTGAGCCAGGGAACGCCCATGATTGTGATGGGCGACGAATGCGGACGAACCCAGCACGGTAATAACAATGGATACAATCAGGATAGCGAAATCAGTTGGATGGACTGGCACTGGAACGAGAAGCAGCAGGCCCTGTTTGAATTTACGAGTCAGCTCACGGCGCTACGTCGGGATATTCCGCTGCTAAGCCGACGCAAGTTTTTTGGAAATGAGCAGATTGCCTATTTATTACCCGAAGGCGGTGAGATGACCGACCATGACTTGCATAACCCAGAGACCCGCTGTCTGGGCCTATTCATTGACGGTATGCGTGTTACTGAACAAACGGAAGATGGACAGGATATTGGCGATGAGCAATTACTCTGGATCTTGAACGCTTACTGGGAAGAAATTCCCTTTATGCTTCCTAAGATTGGACGAAAAAACTCCCGCTGGGAAATAGTCGTCGACACGAATGCGGGGCAGGTTTACCCAGAGAGCGAGCCAGTAAAAGGCGGGCAACCTGTTACCATACCGGCTCGTTCATCAATACTGCTGCGTATGAAGTAATAGCAGAAAAAATCCGACGATTCACATCTTAAACGCCCATTCCTTCATAGTAATGGGCGTTTTGTATATCAGATCGTACAGTTCTTTATCGTTTTTGAATGTTAGCTGACCTAACTGAAATGTCTCGACGTGAACAGAGAATTCTGGTTTGTCAAATGGCCAGGGATCTACGCACAATGTACCGTCGCTACGTTGCTGAATGTAATAAGCAATGCCATCCGGGCCAACGCTTATCTCTAAACGGCGCTCGTCAGGTGGAAGCTGATCCATGCATAGAATCAGCGATAAGGCATCGAACCATTGTACAAATGAGTAGGCATAGCTGGTTTCCTCTTTCGTGGCTTTGTACTGCCTTCGCCAACTAGCCTGATTGGCAATCTGCTGATCCAAGAACGTATCCAGCGCTTTGTCTGTACCGCGTTTTGGCTCATACAGAAACGTAGTGTGCATTGACATCATCAGCGCATTCCAGCGACTTTTTTGCAAGCCAATCTGAATAAGGTTACGGCATTGCTGCACTGAGTACTGTAGAATCTGAAAATGAAGTGGTCCTCCCGCTTTTGTCAGATGATTACGTCCTTCCCACGGATCTTGTCCATCGTCATGTTCAGTTAGGGCGATCAAGGTTTCAACCCATTGAACAGGCCGTTTATCTGGATGCCAATGTTGGGCTAATTTCACAGCAAGTAAACCGTGTGCCTGCTGATTAATGATCTGCCAGCCTATATCTATCTGAGTAACAATCATAAGGATTAGTAACAACAAAGCGAATGAGCAACTGACTGAATACTACCCGGCTAACTTATGCTGCGGCAGCGATTCAACCAATCACTCATTCGCTCAATTAATCGTTGTAAATTCGATACTAGTTATAAACCTTCTCATTCTCACCCATTTTGGGCGGATTGCCGGTTATAGCTGCGGTAGCCTGCTGGAAGAAACGTATCATTTTGCTGTCGCTTGCGCTCCAGTACTCGGCCATATCTATATGAACTTTCAACAAAACCAGCTCCGGGTCGTCTTTTCCTTCCGGAAACCAAGCCTTTGCCTGTGGATTCCAGAGTTCATTAACCTTTGCCCGATCGTCCAGTTCCTGCGCTCTACCCGAAACTGATACGTAGTCAGCATCACTTACTGATGCGAATGACAGGTTCACCCGGTTTTCGCTATCAATCTGGTCGACTTTAGGTGAAGAACGCTTCGTAAAGAACCAGACGGTCCCATTTTCGTCAACCTGAAGAGCCGCCATCGGACGACTTACCAGATTGCCCTGACCATCTACCGTTGTCATCATGGCAATTCGAACATCCTCAATAATGTCCAGAACTTTCTCCAGTTGCTTATTTATTGGTGTTTTCGTTTCCATAGCGTTGAAAAATTAGTAGTCATCAATCGACGGTCAATAATGAAAATCTATTGACTATCAATTGATGACTAACGACTTAATTTGATTAATTATAGAGCGTTTCCCGCAAATCAATACCATAAAATAAGGATGCTGGCGTCACCGCAGGATTCTTGCTTTCAAATTCAGTAGGCTGAGCCATGTCCAGAATAGCTACGCAGCTACGTATTGTTTGCTGACATACAGCGTACAATTGCTGGCAGCATTCAGAGTTGAACTGACTCACCTCATTTGCACATTTTTCACAAACCTCGATACAGGCTGTAGCCAGTAGTCGTGCGTTCTCAGACCCACGAACGTAGAGCATAGCCAGATTTCGGCACATATCAGCACAATCCAGACTCAGAAAAATACTCCGATACCAAGATTCTATATTTTCCGAATTGGAACATTCGGTTGCAAACTCATTACAAATGGTGGCACAACTCGTCAATGAATCGTAAATGTTTTTCTTCCAGATCATGATGCAAGTAAGTTTTTTCAGGTGAAATCGATTCAGGCGTATAATTGAACACTTCCTGTAGACCAATCCCGCTCAGTACGAGCCCAACGGCGGGCTTCATCAACACTGATGGCAACCACGCTCTCTTTGTCGAGTCGTCCTTGTTCGAGGAGCTTGTTCGCTATTTCGATAGCCTTAGCGCGGGTGCTAGGGTTTAACGACCGCATTGCCGACGGAAAGTGAGTGATAGACCACATAGGCTTAGATTGATTTAGTGTGTGTATCACTTATATAGTAGCTTATTTTATGCCATTTCTGGAAAGCTACCGAAAACCTGAACATTTATTCATGTAAACCGTTTAAAATCAGAAGTTTACATGGAGGCAAACTTCACAGCAGTGCATTTTGCAACTAAGCAGATTGATCCACGTTTGTAGAATTAGATATTGCACTGTGTACATTCTTACCCAACTGTTCCACAAAAAAACCAGCCCTGTAGAGCTGGTTTTTGGATGAATATAAGAATGGCTGGAAGCTATTTAGGAAAGTACAGACGGAACGTAGTGCCCTGATTTACCTGACTTTCGACTTCAATCGATCCCTTGTGACTGTTAATAATGTTTTGAGTAGCAGTTAATCCTAAGCCCATGCCTCCCGATTTTCCTGTAAAGAATGGATCGAACAGTCGTTGGCGATCGGCTTCCGTAATGCCACCACCATTATCACTTACTTCAACATATACCCGTCCGTCGTCGGTGCAGTTTGTTTTTATCAGCAAAACCCCTTTTCCTTCCTGCATGGCTTCGACGGCATTGACTAGAATGTTAAGTAAAGCCGTTTTGACCTGATCACGATCAATTAGTGCATTGCAGTCATCGGGCGAGAAGCTTGTCTCAAGCCGCATCCGTTTCAGTTTAATCCGATCGCTGATGAGTTGTATCGTTTCCTTAACCACTCCGTTAAAGTCCTGCTTTTTACGATCCAGATCGCGTGGCTTCGATGAATTAAGCATCTCGGTTATGAGCTGTCCGATACGATCGACATTCCGCCCGATGATATCCGTAAACATCGTTACGTATTCGCTATCTGTCTCCAGCTCATCTTTAAGCTGCTCCAAAGCCAGACTAAGGTTTGTAAGCGGATTACGTACCTCATGCGCAATGCTACGGGCAATCTTACCCGTCATAGTCAGTTTTTCGGCCAGGATCAGATCCTGCTGCGCACGTTTCTGCTCCGTAATATCCCGCACAATTCCCTGATACCACTCGGGTTTACCAACTATATCTTCAACTTGCCAGACCGAAATCAGGCAAATACGTTTACGGCCGTTTCGATGAATGAGGGTTGTTTCAAAATCTTTGATCTGGCCATGTTCCCTTACGTTGAAGCGCAGCTTACGCAGCTGATCAAGATCAGCAAATAAACGAGCCGGGTTCAGCAATCGAAGTTCTTCCCGGCTGTAGCCTAGCAAACGCTCAACTGAAGGATTGGCATCCTGAAAATGAAGTTCATTGTCAGCAACGAAAATGGCGTCTATCGACCGCTCAAACAGGCTCCGGTATTTATTTTCTTTCTGAGCAAGCTCAGCCAGTACACTAGCCTGACGTAACGCATATCGAATACTACGTCCCAGCAGTTGAGCGTCAATACGTCCTTTTACCAGATAATCAGCAGCTCCCAACTCAAGGGCCGACTGATCGACCGTCAGGTCATCCTGCCCGGTAAGCAGAATCATGGGGGCCCGGCAGCCTAGTCGAAAAGCTTCCTGAATAAGATCAATACCCGTGTAAGGGCCTAATCGGTAATCGACCAGGTAAACATCATATTGATTTTCCTCAATGGCGGCAATAGCCTGGTCGTAGCTGTCGACCCAATTGAGTTTGATAGTGCTGTTCTCTTTTGCTGATACCAGAGCTTTGGTCAGCAAATAATCATCTTCATCGTCTTCAATCAGAAGAACGCGAATTATTTCTTTGTCTTCAGTAACGTCAAGTGAGATTGGGAACATAATTCAGTAAACGGCTATGATAATAACAAATAGCAGATAAAAGAGCGCTTACTGACCGCTAATTGCTGCTCATGGCAATTTAACGGTATCCATCCAATATGTTTTTAAAGCACCAACCATTTCAACTAAACGGTTAAAATTGAACGGCTTTGTCACAAACGAATTGACACCGAGATTATAGGTTTTAACAACATCTTCATCTGCCGATGACGTAGTCATAACGACCACCGGTAAACGCCGTAAGGCTGGATCATCTTTTATTTCACTAAGGGCCTGAAAACCATTTTTCCTGGGCATGTTCAGGTCAAGAATCAACAGATCCGGCCAGGGAGCGTTCTGCTCATTAAAACGCCCTTCGCGACGCAGATAGTGCATTAATTCTTCGCCATCTTCAACAAACTGTATGTTGTGTGTGTATCCGCTTTGCCGAAGCGCTTTGTCCATAAACAGGCGATCATCGGTATCGTCGTCAGCAATTAGGATAGTCAAGGACGTAGGCTTCCGATTCATAAAATAAATAAGTACGGTGTTGAGCAAAAGTCAGTTTCTTACCTGCAGGCGCCTATTGGTTAGAAGTATCTATTTTTATCCTGATGTGCTACGTAGTAGACGATTGACTTCGTCAAAATTACTCAAAAAGCTATGATTTGATAAAGCTGGCAATTAATAAAATCATTCCTTCGGCCTGCCTTCACAGTTTGCGATCAGAATTGATCACGCTGTTGCTGTTAAGCTAATAATTTATTCACCCGACTTTCTTCAATTGCCAATTTATTAATAAATCAACCAATGTAATGTACTTACTTGACCACAATTCTTCAAATGCCCAATTTTATTACACTATATAGATACTATTTCACTAGAATAGCACAATATCAATAAAATACTTAGCGAAAATGTATTTTGATCCGATTGAATGAGGACTTCCACAAGTTGTGGATTTTATTACTCAGTTTTTACATTTCAGCCAACGAATTAAAACGTTACGTTAAACAGTTAAAACCCGTATAATACAAGACTATAGACTATTATTGAGCCATTAGGGCAGCTTTGGCACGGATTTAACACATTTCCAGGTAAAGGCAGAATTGATAATACCACTGCCAGTAACTTAATGTATGTTATGAAAACATCCGTAAAAACCTTATTCGCAGCCTCTATTCTCGCGGCTGGTTTGTTCATGCTAAATTCTTCTGACGCTCTGGCTCAGGGTGTAGCTCGCACTGGTGTAAAGGGCGGTTTGAACGCCAGTTCACTATTTTACGACAATCAGGGAGTCAGCAATAAAAATGAACGAATTGGCTTCCATGTAGGCGTATTTACCCAGGTTCCTATCGGCGAATTTTTTGCTATTCAGCCCGAGCTGCTTTATATGACCAAAGGCGCTTCGGCAAACTACGACTTCGCCATTTTCGAGGGGAGAAATACTTTTAAACTAAACTATGCAGAGTTGCCCGTGCTGGCTACGTTCAAGCTTGGACAGGCTGTTGAAATTCAGGCGGGTCCTTACGTATCGTATTTGCTCAACTCCAACGTAACAACCAATGGTGATCTTGGGTCGGGATCAAGTGCTATAAACCGCGACAATTTTAACAAGATTGATTACGGGATTGCAGGAGGCCTGAATATCTATTTCGGGAAAGCGTTCGTTGGGGCTCGCTACGAACAGGGCCTACAACGTATCGCCAATAATGGCGCTGCCAGTACGTTGCTAGGCAACGCAAAAAATGGTGTTGGTTTGCTCTCTGTCGGATTTAGCCTGAACTAATATTGAATGGCTGCGTTGTTGAATGGTTGAAAATAGCTGGCACAAACTAATTCAATCATTCAACAACGCACTTTTATAAATGAATATCGTACGCTTTAAGTTTATTGTAGAGTGTCTTGCGGTCGATGTTTAGTACCTCGGCCGCTTTTGTTTTATTGTACCCTGTTTTCTCCAGAACTTTCAGAATAGCCGCTCGTTCAGCATTTTCTGACACCGATTTTAAATTAGCTGCCGACTGGCTGAATACGGGTACACCTGGCCGGGCAGGGTCGAAACTGATTTGCACACTACTAATACTGGCATCATCAGAGGTAAGATACTGGGGCGTAATGATTTCCTGGGGCAATACGTCAGACTCAATGTAATCCCCTTTGGTGAGCAGTACAGCTCGTTTTACTACGTTCTGAAGTTCGCGCAGGTTGCCGTGCCAGTAGTAGTTTTTCAGCTTCTCCTTCACCTCCTCCTCAAAACCCAAAATATCCTTTTCGAGCTGTTGATTGGCCGACTCAAGAAAATGTTCGGCAAAAATCATGATATCGGCTTTTCGCTCCCGGAGTGGCGAAAGATGCATCTCAAACTCAGCGATACGGTGATATATGTCTTCGCGAAACTTGCCCTGACGGACGGCCTCCCGCAAATCCTCATTAGTGGCCACAATGATACGTACATCAACAGGGATGTCCTGATTGCTACCTATACGGCGGATCTTACGTTCCTGCAACACACGTAGCAGCTTGATCTGATTATCGTAGGACAAGTTACCGATCTCATCCAGGAAGATAGTACCACCGTTGGCAAACTCGAAGCTCCCTGCCTTATCCGACATTGCGCCGGTAAAAGACCCTTTGACATGGCCAAATAACTCGCTTCCTGCCAGATCTTTACTCAGGGCACCACAGTCGATAGCTACAAAAGGCTTATCCGAACGCTTGCTTTTCAGGTGGATAGCATTGGCTACAAACTCTTTACCTGTACCCGTTTCTCCGGTGATTATTACCGACATATCAGTCGGAGCGATCAGGTCAATGTGTTCCTGGAGCTGTTCGGACGCCCGACTCTTACCAAAAATGAATCGCTTTCCGTCAGGAGTCAGCACAGTCTTGGCGACAGAAGGTTTGGCGGGAGCAGTTTTGGTCGTCGCAGTGTTATTTTGGGAAACTACCTTTGCCTGATTCAAAGACTGTGTCCGTCGTTCGAGGGCAGCTTTAATCGTGTAGAGAATTTCGTCGGGGTAGAGCGGTTTCGTTACGTAGTCGTAAGCGCCGTGCTTAACGGTCTGTACCGCCATCCGTACATCAGAATAACCGGTGATGATAATAACAGCGGTAGTAGGATGCATTACCTTAATCCGGCGCAGCATTTCCAGACCATCAATATCCGGTAGCTTAAAATCACAGATAACCAGTTCAAAAGCTTCCTTACGGAGTAGAGCAAGCCCATCATCTCCTCTTTGTACCGATGCGGTTTTATAGCCCTGCTTACTTAAAAAGCGTTCTAAGAGCAGGCATATATCGTGGTTATCGTCTATTATCAGAATTTTTTCCATGAAGAGGAGTATACTTGCCCAGACAGCCCATTTTCAAAATGGATGAGCATACCGTTAGCTGTATGAACAAAGTTACTCAAACCTGAATGGTTTGCAAAGCCGTTTCTACTGAACGCCTGGTGAATGGTTTACCAATAAAATAATCAGCTCCCTGTTCAGTTGCCCGCCTGCGTTCGGCCTGCCCGTCGAAAGCGCTGATCATAATTATTTTGGCTTCGTTCTGATCCTCTTTTATAACTGGCAATAAGTCAAAACCCAGCCCATCTGGCAGGTTTAGGTCTAGAAAAATGGCATCAAATTTCTGTGCATTCAGGCACTGACGGCCTTCTTCAATAAAATGAGCGCAAGTAGGCTGATAGCCCAAGCGTCTCAATAATCCTGATAATAACAGACAGATATCTGCTTCATCATCTACTATCAATACCCGTTTTGCAAGAGTTGGCTTATTCATTACTATTGGTCTGAATGGCTGCCCCGCGCTAACCCCTGTTGTCGTTCTTACCACGGCTGTGCTTAATCTTGTAGTGTGTACTTAATACACCATATCCATACAAAATATGATGCCGAAAAACTGGGGGTCTTCTGGAATCACGTATATATACCTAATAAAACACAGTGGTTTAACGATTTGTATTTATGTTGCGGTTAATTCATTGTTAATTACTACGTTATAATACCGCCGAATTATGCGTCGTTTTTCTACGCTTATTCTACAAGTGTAGAATTTTATCCCCACAAACGTTCTGTCCGTTTTATTAAACAAAGTTCAATATTCATTACCATATATAAATTCTGACCTCATTTCCAAGCCTATAGCCCTGAAGGGCTTTGTATATGCCGTTTTCAGAATGATTTGGCACAACTTTTTCTAATAGAATTACCGATTGCGAGATAACTGATTCTGATTTACTCACATACTACAATGGGAAACCTCCTCTACACGATTGCTGTCATCCTGATTATCATCTGGCTTCTCGGTTTTCTAGGTGTCTTAGGTACAGGGATTGGCAGTAGTAACCTGATTCATATTTTGTTGGTAATCGCAGTAATTGCAATTATTCTACGTTTGATTCAGGGCCGCGGAGTATAAGAAAATAGAAATAAGGTGCTGATACCTACATCATTACTAGCGACACAAGTAGAGGTAGGTAGGCAAAATAAGATATACTTTGTGAGTTAGCTCACAGAAAACCATTTTAGGTTAAGTACAAGTTACGGTGGGTACGGAATCCCTGCGTCGAATTGAACGCGGGGATTTTTATTATCTACTTTTGATGGGCTAACCGATAAGGGATAGTGAAAATTGAGGTGAGGAATGGCGTAAAAAGGGAACGCACCTGTAGAAAAAAATCCTCAGTTGTAGTTATACAGACGAGAACAAGATTACTAGATAAGTCTTTTATTTACAGATACTTATCGGATTAACAAGACAAATGGTACAGTATTTTCTATGAGATTGGCATTGTCAAAAAAGATACAATCATTCATAAAAGGCATAAAAACCATGAAGTCACTACCAGGAGTTTTAGTAGGATTAGCAGTTGGCGCAGTTGTAGGTATTCTCCTTGCTCCCGAGAGCGGTAAAAAAACGCGGAAGCGAATCTCGTCAGAGTCTGATTCATTCTTTAAAGACTTACAGGATCAATTGCAGACGGGCCTGGATAGTATCAAAAGTCAATACAATGATTATGTTGACGCGGCCACAGACAAAACCCAGGATTTGGTAGGTCAGGTAAAAAAGAAAGCCAAACACTAGTTAACTGTACAAATTAAAACTCACCTAAAACAAAACAGCAATGAGAAGTTCACGAGATTTTTTAGTCGGCATCATCACAGGCGTTGTCATTGGTATCTTAACTGCACCCCGTAGCGGCAAGGAGACACGCGATAAATTGACCGAAGAAGCAAACAAACGTACTGGCGATCTTAAAGACCAGTGGGAAAAGGGTGTTGCTCAGGTTAAAGACGGCTATGAACAGGCAAAAAGTCAGGTCAATCAATATACAGACAAAGCTAAAGAGCAGCTAAGCCAGTATAAAGACCAGGCTCAGACAGCCTTCAACAAAACAAAAGACCAGTATAATGATAAAGTTGATGAGCTGGCAGACGACGCAAGAAACAGCGTCGACGATGCCAGATCATCAGCAAGAGTGTAGTCAAGTATACGTAGTATGACTACGTTTATAAGTCTACATTGTTTACTCAACGTTCTTAAAGAAGGAGCCCTCCCCGAATATGTATTCGGGGAGGGCTTTGCTTTTATTGGTTTAATTGTCTTTTAATACTTGCTTAAGAACGCTTTAATTGACAGAATGGACCTTTGTGCAGGCATAAAATTCTTATGAAAAGGCATCCAATTTCAAATCCTGACACCTACGCCCGCCAGAGGCTTAATAGTACTAAATTCGTTAGCACTTATTTATTACGTTGCCACCTGATAGCGGTTACGACGGGCTTGTTTCTAGCAGGGAGTTTGTTGAGCTGTGGAGGTAGTTCAGCAAATGCAGATGAAAAAACGAATACCCCGGCTCATCAGGAAAAGAACCTGCTGGCAACTGCCACCTTTGATACAGCAAAACTTGAGAAAACGCAAAATGAATTAAACCTGACCGGAAAGATTACGTTTAATCAGGATCAGGTGGTTAAAGTATTCCCATTGGTTGGTGGCCATATTGAAACGCTCAAAGCAGATTTGGGCGATTACGTGAAGAAAGGACAGATTCTGGCCGTTATTCGCTCTGGCGATTTGGCAGACCTGGAACAACAGGCTGTGTCTGCAAAGGGTCAGCTGTCGGTTGCTCAGAAAAATATGCAGGTAACAGAGGATATGACGAAGGCAGGTTTAAGCTCACAACGAGAACTGGTTGCCAGCAGAGAGCAACTGGAGGCCGCCAGAGGTGAAGTGAACCGCGTCGCTGAGCGCCGTCGAATCGTTGGCGGCAATGGCTCTGTTTATTTGGTTAAAGCTCCGATGAGCGGGTTTATTGTTGAGAAAACAGCTTCACAGGGGATGGAACTTCGCTCTGATGATCCGGAGAATCTATTTACGGTTTCTAACCTCGACCATGTCTGGGTGCTGGCCAACGTGTATGAATCCGATCTGGCCAATGTGCACGAAGGTGATCCGGCTACAATTACCACTCTCTCCTACCCAGATAAAGTATTTCATGGTAAAATTGATAAAATCTTCAACGTATTGGACCCAGATAGCAAGACATTGAAAGTACGGGTTACGCTGGACAATGCCGATTACCGACTTAAACCGGAGATGTTTGCTAACGTAAATGTTACGTATGCTGGCCATGACAAACGAACAACCATTCCGGCAAAAGCTGTTGTTTTTGACAAAAATCGTAACTACGTAGTAACGGTTAATAGCCAGAATCAGCCAATTGTCCGCGAAGTAAATATTTATAAAACCATCGGCGAAAAAACCTACCTAACAGGAGGGTTAGCCTCCGGCGATCGTATTGTTACGACAAATCAGCTTCTGATTTATAACGCTTTAGGCAATTAAAGCCAGACGTAACAAAACCGGCGTGAGAAGAAAGGCCTACCAATAGGGTGTCTTTCTTCTCACGCCGGTTTTGTTACGTCTAAAAACTTATTTTTTCGTTACACGAATCGAAATTCGACGATTTTGCGCCCGACCTTCTTCTGTATCGTTTGACGCAACTGGATGCTCCTGACCGTAACCTTCTGCTTCCAGACGGTCTTTATCAATATCCATTTTCTCCAGTTCAGCACGTACTGAATTAGCGCGATCCTGCGAGAGTTTGAGATTACTGGCTGCATTACCCGTGTTGTCCGTATAGCCTCCTAATTTCACATTTACGCCCGGGTAAGCTTTCAGGATTTCAGCAATGTTCTTCAGCTGTTCCTGCGACTCAGGTTTCAACGTAGCACTATTTGTTTCAAACGTCAGCCGATCAAAGTCGAACCAGGTTTCTTTATCGACGGGCTGATCGCCTTTGATGAAACTTAACAATTTGTTTTCGATGCCAAATTCTGGAATATTCAATTCAATACCACTGGTCAGTTTTTGCACACTGAACTCACCTAACTTCGCATTGGGTGTGCTTACTTTATCGTTGTCAGCAGCGGTCGATTGTTCCAGAGGCACTTCTGTTCCAGCCGCTTCCTTGCCTTCCAGATTGTAGCCCGGCGTTTCGGACGACTGAACAGCAATGTAGGGGGCTATAACCAGCGATACAATGGACATCAGCTTAATCAAAATATTCATCGATGGCCCCGACGTATCTTTAAATGGGTCACCAACCGTATCGCCCGTTACCGATGCTTTATGGGGTTCAGATTTTTTATAATACGTCTGCCCGTTAATTTCCACACCTTTCTCAAACGATTTTTTGGCGTTATCCCAAGCACCACCCGCGTTATTCTGGAAGATCCCCATCAGTACGCCCGAAACCGTTACGCCCGCTAACAAGCCACCCAGCACTTCAGGACCGAATATAAAGCCAAAAATAACGGGTACGCTCAGAGCAATCGCTCCCGGCAACACCATCTCACGAATGGATGCCTGAGTGGAAATTGCTACGCATTTTTCATATTCAGGCTTACCGGTGCCTTCCAGAATACCAGGAATCTCGCGGAATTGACGACGCACCTCCTCAACCATGCTCATGGCCGCTCTTCCCACAGCCGCAATGGCCAGCGACGAGAAAATAAACGGAATCATAGCGCCAATAAATAGTCCAGCCAATACGTCGGCTTTATAAATATCAATCGATGAAATACCCGAAATACCCACAAAAGCGGCAAAGAGGGCCAGAGCCGTCAAGGCTGCTGAGGCAATAGCAAACCCTTTACCGGTGGCCGCTGTAGTGTTACCAACCGCATCCAGAATATCAGTACGTCCCCGGACTTCTTCGGGTAGATAGCTCATTTCGGCAATACCACCCGCATTATCCGCAATAGGCCCGAAGGCATCAATAGCAAGCTGCATGGCTGTTGTCGCCATCATACCCGCGGCCGAAATCGCTACGCCATAAAGACCGGCAAAATGATAGGAGGTGTAGATACCAGCCGCCAGCACGATAATTGGCAATACGGTTGATTCCATGCCGACGGCTAGCCCCCCAATAATGTTAGTCGCTGCCCCCGTAGCTGATTGTCGGATAATTGACATTACCGGACGACGCCCCATTGCCGTATAATACTCTGTGATGGTTGACATCAAAGCCCCCACAATTAAGCCCGTCAGGATTGCATAAAATACATCCATACGAGTAAACTCGACACCCCGAATTTCCATTGTCGTATCGGGCAGCACAGCGCTAACCAGGAAGTAAGAGGCAATTACAGTCAGAATAATCGACCCCCAGTTACCCATGTTAAGGGCGCCCTGTACGTTACCATTATCGTCTTTCACGCGAACCAGGTAACAGGCAAGAATCGAGAAAATCAATCCTAAACCAGCAATCAATATAGGAAGTACGATGGGGGCATGACCGGTTATATCAGCAGTGGCCGGAACGCGGATTTCACGACCCAATACCATCGTTGCCAGAATCGTTGCTACGTATGAGCCAAATAAATCGGCTCCCATCCCTGCTACGTCACCCACGTTATCACCCACGTTATCAGCAATCGTAGCCGGGTTACGTGGATCATCTTCAGGAATGCCTGCTTCTACTTTACCCACCAGGTCGGCTCCTACGTCGGCCGCTTTTGTGTAAATACCACCACCCACGCGAGCGAACAAAGCAATGGACTCAGCACCGAGGGAGAAGCCTGCCAGTACTTCAAGCGTTTTCTCCATTGGCAATCCATTTACGTCGCCCGACTGGCCGACGTACATATTATACAGGATAATAAACAGAACACTCAGCCCCAGCACAGCCAGACCAGCCACACCTATTCCCATTACTGAACCACCCGTAAAGGACACATCCAGAGCCCGGGTAAGACTGGTACGGGCCGCCTGAGCAGTACGTACATTGGCTTTCGTGGCGATTTTCATGCCGATGTAGCCAGCCAATGCCGACGTAAAGGCTCCGAAAGCGAAAGCAATACCGATGATCCACGATGAATTTTCAACCTGTGCCCCAGCGAATGCCAGTAGAGCAGCTACTATAATTCCAAAAACAATAAGTACACGCCATTCGGCTTTAAGAAAGGCAATAGCACCATCGGCAATGTAGCCTGAAATTTCCTGCATTCGGGCGTCGCCGGCGTCCTGTTTCGAAACCCAAACGAATTTGGCGAACATCACCGCTAACCCCACCAACCCCAGAAACGGGACGATGTAAAGACTATTATTCATGCGTTTTAGTTAAAGGTTTAAAAAAATCGAACTGCGCGTAAAGATAGGCTTATCAGCCGCATTTGAAAGCAGAATTAAATAGCAAAGTAGAATTTTTTCGATGTTAATCTATCTTTTTTGAATAAGTTATCAGCACAATGCGGAGTCACTTATACGTTCATTTTTGGTGACTTTGTATATATAACTATCGTCCCACAGTTGACTTTCCGGCTAAATCCATTATCAACTAACCAGTCAATACGTCACCTGATCGCGAAGTCCGTTCCTCATGGCAACGTCTTGCTTTACCCATATTCGTCCTGTTGTACTAAAGCATCTCCGGCAGGCCCAGGGAAGCGTAGAAGCAGCCGTCGCCTGGTTTACGGACCAGGGCATTTTTGACCTACTGCTCGACTTATTACAACGAGGAGTAGCCGTCCGGGTTATTATCACCAGCGATTCGATTAACCAGGCTACTGGCTTCGACTGGGATAAATTCGGAAAGTTAGGCGGTCAGGCTTACATGTATGGTGATAAGCAGCAGACCATGCACCACAAATTTTGCCTGATTGATGGACAAACCCTGTTGACGGGTTCCTATAACTGGACGTATCGGGCTGCCCACGCTAACCGCGAAACACTGCTGGTTTTTGAGCCGGGGGACAACTTCGCTGACATTCCTGTTTTCCAGCAGGAGTTCCACGCGATGCTGGCCGAAAGTGTCTTACTAACGCCGGTAGCGGTGACCCAACGAGAAGCAGTACCATCCGTTTCGGCGACCCTGATCCGCGATCTGGAGCCTGACCGGCTGAAGGCGCGTATCCGTATGCTGGAAATGGAACTGAGCGTATTACAGGAAACCAAAACTCGTCTGGAAGGACTTGTTGACCGCTACGTCCATCGGCTTCGCCTGGAACTGGGTGATTTACTGAATCGAATTGCCGAATTAAAAACGAAGCTGGCTGAGCGTATTGCGCAGCAAAGTGGCCGACGTAGCGATGCAGAACGAGCCGATGAGGCCCGGCGGTTGTTTGATCAGACGCGTCAGCAGGTTTCGGATGCCCAGGCTACCCTTCAGCAAATAGTCCAGCCCGATCTAGCCAACGATCTGCGCAAGCTGTATTACCGGGCTGCGATGAAAGCCCATCCCGACCGGTTTCTGAACGATCCCGACCGCTACGCCAGAGCCACCGCATTTATGGCTGAGCTGAACCGCGCCTACCGACGTAATGACGCCGAAGCTGTGCGCCAGCTTGTCGCGGATCTGGACGATGAGCTGATTTTTCGGGAAGACCGGATCGCCGAAACCGACCGGGACATATTGAAGAAATTGCTTAAGCGGCTGGAACAACGTAAGGCAGCGCTGGAACAGGACGTAGCCACCTTACAAACCCACGAGGCCTGTAGCTGGAACGTGACCGATGCCGACGGCTACTTTGCCCGGCTACGTGCCCAGCTAATCCAGCAGATTCAAACCCTGGAGGCCCAACTCATTAATTCATAATACATAACTCGACTTTACCGCACAACTTAATTTATTATGTCTACTCTTTCGCCCGTTACACCTTCGCTACAATCGGCGGCTCAATGGCAGCAGACGCTGACCGATGCCCTGAAAACGCCGATAAAAACCCGGCCTTATACGGCCCTGATTACCCGCACGACACCAACCGCCTTTGTGCTGTTAATCGACCAGTCTGAATCGATGGCGGGTGAAGTCCTGTTTAATGGAATTACCTGTTCCAAGGCTGACGCTGTTGCGCAGGTAGTGAATCAGATTCTGTGGGAGATGCTGCTTCGTTGCCAGAAAGGAGACGACATCCGACATTATTATGACGTGGCCCTTGTTGGATACGGCGGACAGAGCGAAACAGACGCCAATCTGTTAATGCAAGCTCCCACCGGAAGGCGGTTTCTGACGCCCGACGAACTGAAAGCAGCCGCCGTGCGCGACGAGGCAATTCAGCAGACTAAAACGATTCGTGGCCAGACTATTACGACCATTATTAAACGACCGGTTTGGGTGGAGCCAGTGGCTAACTCGCTGACGCCGATGAAAAGTGCCCTCGAACTGGCCGAATCGCTGGTGCAGGAGTGGATCGTAACGTATCAGGGCAAAGACGTTTATCCGCCCACGGTAATCAATATTACCGATGGGGCAGCCTCCGACGCAATAGCCGATGAATTGCTGGCCGTATCCAACCGAATTAAAGCGTTATACACGATGGATGGTAATACGCTGTTGTTCAATGTGCATCTATCCGACGTCAGTACCGAACCTCTGCTGTTTCCGTCCCGTGCTGCCGATCTGCCCGCCGATACGTTTGCCCAGCTACTCTACGATATGTCGAGCAGCCTGCCGACATCCTATAACCCCGATATTGCTCAACTGACCGGTAAAGACGCTGCGGGCGCTTATACAGGCTTTTGTTTCAACGCCGATGTGAACGCGCTGGTGAAGTTTATGAACATCGGCACGCCCACCAATGCCAACCAGAATTTCGGCCTCCGTCAGCAACCGGTATGAAGAGCATAGCCCAATCGATCGGGAAAGACGTACCGCGCTTTCCCGACAATGAAGACGCCTGGCGCGCCGACGACGAAGCTGGCTTTTGGGCCGTAGCCGACGGAGCCGGGGGTGGCGGTATTTACGCGGCCGAATGGGCGCGGTATCTGGTAGACAACGTACCGCCGGAACCTTTCACCGACATCGATGCCCTGTCTCACTGGCTGGGCCAGATCTGGGAGCCTTTTTATAGTCAGTTTAGCGGGCCGGCGCAAGCCGATGCGGTGAAAGCATACAAATGGGCACAGGAAGGTTCTTATGCGACGCTGGCCACGCTCCACCGGCTGGGCGATACGTTCCACTGGGCGACCTACGGCGATGCGGTGGTGCTGGCGTTTAACCCACATACGGCCCGTTTGCAAACGTCGGTTCCCGATCTGCGGTTGTTTTCGCACCCACCCCACCTACTCAACTGGAATGCCGACCCAGTGGCTGCGGGGTTCCGGGCCGGGCAATGGACGCACGAACCGGGCCAGACTTACGCGCTGTTGTCCGACACGCTGGCGCTCTGTGTGCTCATGGCCTGGCACACGCATACCGGCTCTACCGACGTACTGCGGGAACTGGCTTCCCAGCCCACGGCGCTGGGACAGCGGGCCGCCAACTGGCTACTACGTGGTTGTGCTGATTTTGTGGCCGACGTCTGGCAGCCGCTCAGTACCGGATTAACAAACCAACGCTTTTTTCAGGCCTGCACACGTAACGGGCATAAAAAGAGCTTACTGGGCCCCGACGATTATACAATGATTTTGATACAGGAACCCTAACCCACTGTTATGCTTCAGCACATCCGCATGGCACAAACGAAACCACACTCCTATGCTTCCTACTCTCGGTGAATACGTAGCTTCTATTGAACAGGCCGAACACACGCTTGGCCATCTGAACCACCTGCGCCCCGTGCGGAAAGCCGACGGGCAACTGTATTTCAGCAGCGGCAACTTTGCCGTAGTCTTTAAAATGCTGGACACGCAAACGGGCCGCCACATGGCCCTCAAATGCTTTTTACGCGACGTGCCCGAACGCAAACGACGGCTCCGGCTCGTAGCGGATTACCTCAAACGCTACGATACGCCTTACCTGCTGCCGCTCACGTATTACGAAAACGAAGTATGGGTAGACAGCGGCCTGACCGAACAAAAGGAGTTCGACGCCATGCTGATGCCTTGGGTAGAGGGCCAGACGCTGGGGCAATACGTAAAAACGCGCTGCGACCACGCCGACCGCCCTGGTCTACGCCAACTAACAGATCGCTTTGATACGCTCGCCCGCTGGCTGCTGGACCAGCCCATTGCCCACGGAGACCTCAAACCTGATAACATCATGGTATGGCCCGACGGCCAATTGGTACTGGTCGATTACGACGGCTTTTTTGTACCCGACCTGGCCGGAGAACGAGCCACCGAAACCGGCACCCCACCCTACACCCACCCCAGGCGCATCAATATCAGTTTCGACCGGCATATCGACGATTTTAGCCTGCTCGTGCTCGGTTTAGAACTTCATACGCTTGCCGATTTCCCGAACTGGCAAGCCATATACAACCCCGGTGAATCGCTCCTGATCTGTTCCGAAGACATCCGCGCTCCCCGCCGGAGTGCTTTATTAACGGCTATTTATGAGGAGAGTAACGATTCGCAGCGAGAGTGGCTGGCCTTGGTAGAAAAAGTAGCGGCGAAACAGACGGCGGAGACTCTGCAATTACCCGAACGAACCTTGCTGGCAGTCCCTACCCTTATTCCCTATCGAAAGGGAGATAAATGGGGCTTTTGCGACGAAAATAAGAACATTGTGATTCCCTGTCACTATAATGAGGCCGGGGTATTTCGTGAAGGGCTAGCCCGAGTACAGCAGGGGGGACAATGGGGTTTTATCAATCTTACTGGCGACCTAGTGATTCCCTGTCAATACAATGGGGCTAAGTCATTTAGCGAAGGGATGGCTCTGGTTGAGCACCAGCGGGGATGGGATTGGTACGAGTGTGGTTTTATCAATCCCGCTGGCGAGCTGGTGATCCCCTATCGCTACGAGATTGGTATGCCCTTTAGTGAAGGGTTGGCCTTGGTAGCGTGGTGCATGAATTGTGGCTTTATCAATCCTGCTGGCAAGCTAGTGATCCACTGTCACTACGACGGGGCTGAATCATTTAGAGAAGGGCTGGCTCCGGTTAAGGAAGGAGGGAAGTGGGGCTTTATCAATCCTGCTGACGAGCTAGTAATCCCCTATCGCTTCGACAGTGCCCGGTCATTTGGGGAAGGACTGGCTTCGGTAAATCAGACAGAGAAGTGGGGCTTTATCAATCACGCTGGTGAGCTGGTGATCCCCTACCGCTACGACGATGCTGAATCATTTAGCGAAGGACTGGCCTCTGTACGGCAGGGAGAGCAATGGGGTTATATCGATAAAAATGGATTTGAATATTGGGAGGATTAGTGCAAGCAGGCACAAGCAGTACGTTTAGACTCCGGTGGGCTTAATAACCAAAGGGAGTTATAATGTTGCTAAAAAGCACGCCGGTTCCTTCATTTGTTGAAAAATTTAAAGACAATGGAAAATCTTACTGACTACAACATTGATAACTGCGTTTACATTCAAGATGCTTCCGATTCTGACATCAGAGTTAGAGTATTAGCTTCTGATGTACAAACCGTTGAAGACAGGCATTCGAAGAAATTTTCTCTCGTACACAAGAGTTTATCAGGTGAGAAAAAGTTTCCGTTTTTTTCAGAAACTATAAAAGGCATACCACTAAGTGATAAGCTTTTATGCAAATTAGGATTTAACTGGATTGAGCCTGCTTATCATGCTTCAATGCTTACAAAAAATCCGGGCTTTGTTATCTGGCATAATAGCAAAGGAGAATATTTTGTGAATAAATATTTGCCAGTATCAGAGAGAGAAACTGATTACGTATCAGTCGAATTTCTTCATCATCTTCAAAATTATTGTTCTGTTATCGGGGAACCGGGCTTGTTAGACGACCAGGTTAAGCAGTTCATCGGAATGAGTTACGTTGACTTTCAGCGTGAATATCTGGAAACAGAGTAGACTACTCGTTATTGGGCGCAATGATAATATGTCGGAGGACCAAAAAGCACTACGTGCCGAACTGATCAATAATACAGAGATTACTTCCTGACTCCAATCCAGCTATAGATGATGCTGTAAAAAATGAGGGCAAAGCTTGACGCCCTACTCCACAAAAAATGCTGGCTTGGTTAGATAATATCAGTATCACCTAACTCAATCCAGCAGTCTCTACAAGGTGAGACAACTGTAGCATTGTGCCGAACCTATTATTCCCCCCAAAGGTGGACTAAATTAATCATTACATCGGGAATACAGCACTCGTGTTGTCGTGTTATTTATAGCCTTTTTACGACGCACCAACTGTGTTTGATAAGCATCAGGCTCGCTAGACCAATGGTTACAATTGGTAGTACAAACCCAAACAGCGTCAGATAAACGTCGTACAGGGAGTAGCCGGTTAATCGGCTCAGGTGCAGACAGAAAAATACGGATGCTTTAAATAACGTATCGGTATGAGCCGGGAGCAACCAGTACCCAAAAGCGGCTGCTAATAGAATCGTTACCAGCAACTCGGTCTTTACCCACGTTGCCTTTCCTACGTTGAGCAGATACGTCAGGGCTATCAGCCAGAAACCAGCAATCAGCCCCCAGTAAACAGCAATATTCGCAAACGTGTACGAACGGGAAAAGGCGTTTAAAAAGTCAATCTGCCAGACCAGCAGAAAATGGTACGGTGAGTTTTGGAGCCGATGCGTGCAGCCACTTGTTTCGCAATAGTACGTGCACTGAAGCGGGTTATGCGCAAAATCTGCCTGCGTGTATGGGCCGCCATACATAACCAGCAGCAATAGAATAGCCGAATGGAGCACCAGCAGGCTTACCCAACT
>NZ_JBMDWV010000252.1:0-5323 GCF_048594605.1 Spirosoma sp. | reverse complement strand
ACGTATCCGCCACGCTCTTGCGTTCGCGATTCATAAGTATTTTAACGACAACGGATTTTTTTACCTCAATACGCCCATTATCACCGCGTCTGATGCCGAAGGTGCCGGTGAGATGTTCCGCGTAACAACCCTGGATGCTATTAAACCTCCACTGAACGATGAAGGCAAAGTCGATTATAGTCAGGACTTCTTCGGGCGGGAAACGAACCTGACCGTATCAGGTCAGCTGGAGGGCGAACTAGGCGCAATGGCGTTAGGCAAGATTTATACGTTTGGTCCTACGTTCCGCGCTGAAAATTCGAATACGACCCGTCACCTCGCCGAGTTCTGGATGATTGAGCCGGAGATGGCGTTCTACGAGCTGGAAGACAATATGAATCTGGCAGAGGATTTCGTCAAAAACGTTATCCGCTACGCCCTGCAACACTGCGCTGATGATCTGGCTTTTCTGGACAATCGTCTGAAAGAAGAAGAAAAAACGAAAAAGAAGGAAGAGCAAAGTGAATTAAGCCTGCTCGAAAAACTACAGTTTGTCATCAACAACGAATTCGTTCGGCTGACCTACACAGAAGCGATTGATATCCTGGTTAACTCCAAACCGGCGAAGAAAGGGCAGTTCCAGTATGAAGTGAAATGGGGCGTCGATTTGCAGTCGGAGCACGAGCGTTATCTGGTTGAGAAGCACTTCAAAAAACCGGTTATTCTGACCAACTACCCGCGTGAGATCAAAGCGTTCTATATGAAGCAGGACCCCGATGGAAAGACCGTACGAGCGATGGACGTACTGTTTCCGGGCATCGGCGAAATCATTGGCGGCTCTCAGCGCGAAGACGATTTGGATAAACTGGTGGCCCGGATGCACGAGGTCGGTATCGAACCTGAAGCGCTCTGGTGGTATCTGGACACGCGCCGGTTTGGTTCGGCACCGCACGCTGGCTTCGGGCTTGGTTTCGAGCGACTCGTTCTGTTCGTAACAGGCATGGGCAATATTCGCGACGTAATCCCCTTCCCAAGGGCACCGAAATCAGCCGAGTTTTAAATTCTGTAGAGACGCAATACCTTGCGTCTCCTAACCGGATGGTTTTTGCCCAACGGCTATTGTTGCTGACGCACAGGAGACGCAAGGTATTGCGTCTCTACATTATTCTCAACCCATGCTTGCACTTCCCATTTTTCTGGCAATGGCCTCCGGCTTCGTGGTCGTTGGCGTTTACACCGAGCGGAAAGTCTCGGCGTTTATGCAGGACCGGCTTGGGCCAATGGAAACCGGAAAATGGGGCTTGCTCCAGCTCTTCGCCGATTTGCTGAAGTTGCTTCAGAAGGAAGACATCGTACCCACAGCCGCCGACCGTCGATTGTTTCTACTAGCTCCATCGATCATTTTTGCGTCGGTATTTGCGGGTTTTGCCGTCTTGCCGCTAACACCCGATTTACAGGGATCGGGCGCGGCTATTGGGGTGTTTTACCTGATGGCTATCGTCTCGTTCGACGTAGTGGGTATTCTGATGGCTGGCTGGGGTTCAAACAACAAATATTCCCTGTTCGGGGCGATGCGATCTGTAGCGCAGATAATTTCCTACGAAATTCCGCTGGGTTTGACCATTCTGTGCGTCGTGATGATTTGCCAGACACTCAATCTACAGACACTCAGCTTTCAGCAAGGCATATACACAAACGAAACCAACTATCTGTTTGGGCTGAAAGCTCTGGGAATCAACGTAACAGAATGGGGTGGAATTTTCTCCTGGAATATCCTGCGAAACCCGTTTCTGTTGATTGCTTACGTTATTTTTTTCATCTGTACGCTGGCTGAAAGTAACCGCGCTCCTTTTGATCTGCCCGAAGGCGAATCGGAGATTGTGGGCGGTTTTCACACCGAATATTCTGGCATGCGCTTTGCCCTGCTCTACCTGTCCGAATACGCTATGATGCTGCTGGTGTCGTTCCTGGGCGCTGTACTGTTCCTGGGAAGCTGGAATACGCCCCTACCCAATATCGGTCCCGTTCGTCTGGCCGACTGGACCAGCGGGGCACCGGGTACGTTATGGGGGCAGATTACAGGCGGTTTCTGGCTCCTGTCGAAGGTATTCTTTGCGGTGCTCGTTCAAATGTGGGTACGCTGGACATTTCCACGCATTCGTGTCGATCAGATGATGTTTCTGTGCTGGAAAGTGCTCACGCCAGCGGGATTGCTGCTGCTTCTGATTTCGGGAATCTGGCGATTACTGATGGTGTAAAAAACGTTTTTCAGCATAGCGTGTAAACAGAATCCTTACTTTAGCTAACTAAAGCGATTCGTATCATGAATTCCCAGTGGCAACGTTTCCGACATCGACTCCACGAAATCATCTTTGAATCCGATACGTTGGCCGGACGTGCGTTCGACGTTACGTTGCTTTTCCTGATTGTTTTCAGCGTACTGGCCGTCATTCTGGAAAGCGTTCCGTCATTGGCAGAGCTATATGGTCCTATATTCGACCGGATTGAGTGGATCTTCACCATTCTGTTTACGCTTGAGTACGTCCTGCGTATTCTCAGTATTCGGCAGCCGATTCGGTATATATTTAGCTTTTTCGGACTGGTCGATCTGTTGTCATTCTTACCGGCTTATCTGGGATTATTCATGTTTGGGGCCCACGAGTTCGCGGCTGTACGAATCCTGCGTCTGCTACGTGTCTTTCGAATTCTGAAGCTGGGCGAATACACGGAAGCGGCTTCGATCCTTGCCTACTCTTTACGTGAAAGCCGGGCAAAAATCACCGTGTTTTTCGTCGCTATTTTTGCGTTGGTTATTACGCTTGGGTCGATGATGTACGTTGTGGAAGGTCACGCCAACGGCTTTCAAAGCATTCCGCTAAGTATCTATTGGGCCGTAATAACCATCACTACGGTTGGCTATGGCGACATTGTTCCCAGCACACCCATGGGTAAGTTTATAGCGACCATCATCATGCTGCTTGGCTACGTAATCATTGCCGTGCCGACGGGTATAGTGGCGGTTAGCCTGACCAACGCTGGCAGAAAACAGGAAATCTCAACGCAGGCCTGCCCCAACTGCAGTCGGCAAGGCCACGATCCTGATGCGGTGTATTGCAAATATTGTGCGGCTAAACTGTGAAACGTTTTTAAGCTTCTGACCGGATTGGCCAAGTGAAGCAGGAACGTAACGTCGCTTAAACAGGATTATCATTTAGCCTGTTTACGTAACGTAGCGCTTCTCTTCGTAAATTTGCGGCCTTTTACGTTACCTTATGTCCATTCTTACCCCGCATCCGGTTAATGATATACTCTGGAATGACGCCTGGCGGTCGCCTGTGTTTCGCCGGAAATTCATAATCGGTATCGTCTCTTTTCTTGCCCTGCTGGGTGCCTTCCCCATTTTTTTTCAGATCATTGAAAAGCACACCGGCCCCGTCCTGAATGATTGGGTTCTGGCCAGAATTCCATCCGTAGACGTATCACTGATCATTTTTCTGGTTATCTGGGCATCGGCGCTGCTACTGCTGATTCGAGCCCGCCGTAGCCCGTCTATTTTCATGATGTTTGTCTACAGCTACATCATCATCAGCTTATCGCGGATGATCAGTATCAACCTGTTTCCGCTCAATCCGCCCGTTGGTCTTATTCCCATGGTTGACCCGATCACTAATGCGTTTTATGGGAAAGTGTATATCACCAAAGACTTATTTTATTCAGGCCACACCTCCACTATCTTCCTGATTTTTCTGTGTCTGCGTCGCCGTTTGGATCGGCTACTGGTCTTTATCGGTTCCCTAATCGTAGGTGCCTTACTACTCGTTCAGCACGTACATTATACCATCGACGTGGTAGGCGCTTTCGTACTTTCTTACCCATTCTATCGGCTTGGAAAGTGGCTTGCTCTTAGCGGCTGGAATAATGTCGAACATCCCGTTGACAAGGTTTCGCCTGAAGCCGACCCACGAGACTTATCAGGAAAGTAATCTCGCACAACTAATCAGCCAGCACGTACCGTTCATCCGGCAAATAAGCCATTCCGTACACATCTGCACTAAATTGCGGTTGGCGTGAGTATAAATTTGGCAACTATGTATTAGAAATAGAAAACAGCCGTATTCTGATCGATCAATACGTGGTTGAATGGCTACGCACAGCTGTAAAAAAGGCCTTAATGATCAAACTGTGCTGATTAATGCTGAAGCTAAAAAGGTTCGATCAAGCTGGCAAAGTCCTAAAAATACTTAGTAAACTCACTGATTAACAGATAAATCAACCGTTAGTCAAATAAATCAGTTGCTGTACCTATATTAGCCGTTAATTAAAGTAGCATTAATTAAATCAATTAAAAGTAAGCCTAAAATTGTAAATTTCGTAGATTTGGGGCATAAAGAAACCATTATGGTTGCATCCTTCTAATGGAAGGCAGCCAACGGTTGGCACTGAACCCGGACCGTCCGAACTGTAAACCACCGATATGAGCAAAATCGATTTACCGCCCTTTACGCTGGGCGAAACTATTACCTCGGAACAACGTCAGTTTTTCAATAAACATGGCGTTATTGTTTTTCGTAATTTTATTAACCCTGAAACAGTCAAACTTTTTATCAGCGAAACCGAACGTATTGAAAAACAGTGGCTTGATGAAGGGCGTGACAAAGTAAACGGTATTCCGCTTAAGTTTGGTCAGGATGAGGCCGGGAATCCGATGATTCAACGGATGTGCTTTCTCTCGCAACACAGCACAGCTCTTCACGAATTCCTGCAAGACCCCCGTCTACAGGCTGTCGTCGACTTACTTCAACCGTACGAAGGGCGTATCGCCGAAATCGAAAAAGACGGTCTTATACTTAATCACTACGTTCGCACCCCAAATAGTAAATTTTCCCAGATGGGCTGGCATACCGATAGCCCCCGCGACATCTTCCTGGGGCAGCGTATTATGCCAATGCTGAACGTAGGCATTCACCTGAATGCCACACCGTACGAAAATGGTGGTCTGCGCGTCATTCCAGGCACGCACAAGCAGGGAATTCTTAAAATGCTTTTCCGTAAGAAGTATTTTGTAGATAACGAACCCGACAAACAGGAGATTGGCTTCGACATTAATGCGGGTGATTTGTCTGTGCATGACGGTCGGCTCTGGCATCGGGCGCAACAGTCGCCCCACGTTGGCGAAGCCAGCCGTCGGCGGGTGATGTACGTACCGGTCGTAACGGGTAAATACATGCCGAAGCACGAAAACAGCAAAACACCGTTCTACCACCGCTTCATTTCGAAAGTAAATATTTAAGAGTTATAGGGTTATAAAGATATAGAGTTGGCTGACGCAAACATTGTACCCGCG
>NZ_JBMDWV010000251.1:0-2028 GCF_048594605.1 Spirosoma sp. | reverse complement strand
ATCCGAGCTAAAATTTTAAATGAGGGTGGAGATTTGGATAGCACTGAACTAATCTGGTTCTATCCAAGCAGTATGTCAACAAATCGGCTGGCCCTATTCAATAAAGCCTGGGACAATGCTTTCAGGAGGTTAATTACCTCCAAGCAACAGCCTATTCGGCTATCCGAATCGTTGGCTCCCTTCTATTTTTATAATGAACAGGCAACTGCTCAACCCGCTGTTAGCATAGATATTGGCGGAGGAACAACCGATTTGGTCATATTCGTTAACAATGAACCTATTGCGCTCAGTTCATTCACATTTGCTGCTAATGCTATATACGGAGATGGTTATACAGGCCAACCTATGGATAATGGGTTCATTCAAACTTTCACAGATCCTATAAAAGAAAAACTCAAAGAAAATGAATTGAGCGATTTACAGGCTATACTGGATCAACTTACTGACTTAAATACGGAATTTCAATCGTCTGATATCGTCTCGTTTTTCTTTTCTCTGGCTGACCATACGGATATTCGGACTAAAAACATCCCCTTATCGTTCGCCGACCTATTAGCCCAAAATACGAGGATGAAAGTAGTACCGATGACGTTTTATTTGAGCTTGTTTTACCATATTGCCCGATTGATGCAGGGATTAGGATTAGATTCTCCCCAATTCATATTGTTCAGTGGCAAAGGCTCAAAGCTCACGACCATTTTAGATCCTGACCCTAAACTGCCTTCTCTACAGAAGTTGACCAAACTGATTTTTGATTATGTCTATCAAAAATCATGTCCTTCAGTAGAACTAAAACAGACAGCCAATCCTAAAGAAGTGACCAGTAAAGGCGGGCTATCAGATAAAGCTCTCGCAAAGTTGAAAGCGTTAGACTTAGACACAATCAAAACAGTACTCACGGGCACATCAACAACAGAGGTTATAAAAGGTACGTTGACAGGGCGAACCTATCAGGAGGTTGTTGGCGATTTGGCGTATCGAAATAATGTAGTAACCGAAGTACAGCAAATCGCTAAATTGATACCAGTTCTTGACCGCCAACTGCGGTTTATGGATAAATTTGGTATTGATACGGCTACGTTACAGGTCGTTATTGATGTATTAACCGATGAACGCTTACTCGTTAATGCATATCAGGCCGGATTGGATGAGCGTGTTGCCGAGATAGGTCAGGCAACCTCTGAAGTACTCAACGAAACGCTCTTTTTCTATCCGCTGGTAGGAGCCTTACATGAAGTCGCTAAACGGGTAGCTTAACTAAACAAGTAGTGATGAGAGCTGTTAGAATGTCGTTGGTGAGTGTTTTGTTGCTCGTTGGGCTGAGCGGCAACACACCGCCAGAACATAAGTTTAATAAAGCAATCGATTATATCAATTGGCGATATACCGACAATATTATGATTCGTACGGAGCCAGTCCGTTGGAAGAAAAAATACGTCGTTATAAAAGAAGTAGAGAGTGTTCCAGATTGGGATAGTTTGCAACGAGCAATGACAAAAGACCCTAATACGAGACAAGGTCTTTCTGAAACGATTAATGGTTATAAACGCAGGTTTTCGTATCTCAATTCAGATGAGGAATTTAAAAAATTTATTGAGAAAGATATATCTTCTTCATTTATCATCGGTGGTAAATCATTTCAAATTGACACTTCTGTAGTTCATGAAACTAAAAAGGGGGTATTGGATTACTTAAATTTAAACCCTCTACCACCAGAAATTCCGCAATCTGGACAGCTCACGGATTTAACAACTCTTCCTCGAGATTATAGTCCCTTGTGGTGGAACCTTGTAGTAGGCGGGACAGCATTTTTAGCCATTGGCGTTATTGGCTTGCTTGTATTCGTAATAATTCTATCGCGAAAGGTAAATCGTTTGGAGGGAAGTTTAAACAAGCCGAATGTAGTAAATCATCCTATAGATCACACTCATACCATTGAAGGAGATGACGAAAAGACAAAAGCTCAATTAAAAGCGGAAATTATCGCTGAATTAAAGAAAGAGCTGAATACGCCAGGCTTTCAAGAAG
>NZ_JBMDWV010000250.1:0-17113 GCF_048594605.1 Spirosoma sp. | reverse complement strand
CTCTTACACAACACCTCTTACTAAAGTACAATAAAACGGGGTGGCGACTTAGTATGTCACCACCCCGTTTTATTGTACTTTTCTACTAAATGGGTTAGTAAAAAATCAATTTCTAACTAAATTTATAGTTTACCCCCTCTTTCCCGGTTACCTCTTTTGGTGTTTTGTTTTTTTCTGCTTTTCCTTTCCCCTTTGTTATTTCTCAATGCGTCAGCGACTTTTTGATTTTTTGCTTCAGCGCCCTGGATGCCGTTTTTTTTCGACAACACAATCTTTGTGTTAGTTGACTTATCTGGGTTCATTTGCCGTTTCGCACCAAAACCGCGGACGATCGCAACGGCAACCCGTGCATTTAGTCCCTTTTTTAATTTTACCTATGAATGAAATAGGGCCTGATTTCTTTGATAGCTAACTTTTCCCCTTTTTCTTCTTCATTTCTCTTTTTTCCCTTCCGCCCGAATGAATCCTTTCCCCCTAATTTGTTGTTGAAAGACAAACTCGTTCTCACGCATGAAAATTGGCATCGTGTGTTATCCGACCTTTGGGGGAAGTGGCGTTGTCGCTACCGAACTGGGAAAGGCGTTGGCTAAAAATGGCCACCAGATTCACTTCATTACGTATCAACAGCCCCCCAGGCTCGATTTTTTTAATGAAAATGTCTTTTATCACGAAGTAAATATACCGTCGTATCCCCTCTTCCAGTACGCACCGTACGAGTCTGCGCTGGCCAGTGAAATGGTCAATGTCGTAATGAACGAAAACGTCGATTTACTGCACGTTCACTACGCGATTCCTCACGCATCGGCGGCTTATATGGCAAAAATGATTCTGCGCTCGCAGGGACGTAACATACCCGTTGTCACTACGCTTCACGGTACTGACATTACGCTCGTGGGCAAAGATGCGTCGTATGAACCCGTTGTTACGTTCAGTATCAATGAGTCAGATGGTGTTACGTCCGTATCGGAAAATCTGCGGCAGGATACGTATAAGCATTTCAACGTTCATCGTGAGATCGAAGTCATTCCGAACTTCATTGATTTGAGTCGCTTCAAACGTCAGCAGAAAGAGCATTTCAAAAAAGCCATTTGTCCAAACGGCGAAAAACTGATCGTTCACACCTCAAACTTCCGGCGCGTGAAACGTATCGACGACGCCGTCATGACGTTTTATCACATTCAACAGCAACTACCCGCTAAGCTTTTGCTGGTTGGCGACGGCCCCGAACGCGCCCGGATTGAGCGGCTCGTGCGCGACCTCGGTATCTACGACCAGGTTCGGTTCCTGGGCAAACTCGATGCCGTGGAAGAGGTTCTATCCGTAGCGGATTTGTTCCTTATGCCCTCCGAGAACGAAAGCTTCGGATTGGCGGCTCTCGAAGCGCTGGCTTGCGAAGTACCCCTTATTACGTCAAATGCCGGGGGCTTGCCCGAACTGAACGTACAGGGTGTAACAGGTTTCCTCAGTCCGGTTGGCGATGTAGATGATATGGTCAAAAACGCATTGTACGTACTTGATGATGCGCACCTGCCTACCTTTAAAGAAAACGCACTGACACGGGCTAAAGAATTTGAGTTATCGCGTATCCTGCCTTTCTACGAAGCCCACTACGAGCGGGTGCTGCAAGCAGTAATGGATAACGTTTAATGAACAATTACTAATGAATTATGGATAATGGAAATAACTCTTCTCTTCTAAACCTCTGGCGGATTGGCGATCTTATTTCTTTTTCATCGTTCATTGTACCGTATACACGATTGACTAAATGAATCCAAACATACCTCAAACAGATCGGAAACGTGTTGTGATCGTTGGCGCAGGTTTTGGAGGCCTGAAACTGGCGCGGAAATTATCGCGACGGAAAGAATTTCAGGTCGTTCTGATTAACAGGCAGAATTACCACGAATTTCAGCCTTTGTATTACCAGGTGGCTACCGCTGGCCTGGAAGCTAACTCGATTCTTTTTCCGTTACGGGCCGTGTTTGGCAATTGTCAGAATGTTCATATCCGCGTCACCAACGTAACGGGTATCCGTCCAGCTGAAAAAACCGTTGATACAGAGCTTGGTTCTGTTACGTATGACTACCTGGTGATGGCTACGGGAGCGGATACAAATTTTTTCAATCAGCAAAACATCATCGAAAATGCGCTGCCGATGAAATCGGTATCCGAAGCGATTGCGTTACGTAACCGGATTTTACAAAATTTCGAAGATGCCCTGAGCGTTGAAACGCTGGACGAAAAAGAAGGGTTGATGGACGTAGTGGTCGTTGGTGGCGGGCCAACAGGTGTTGAGCTTTGCGGAACGCTGGCCGAAATGCGAAAGACGGTTCTGCCGCGAGACTATCCCGAGCTGGATTTCAAGATGATGGACATTTATCTCATCGAATCGGGTGGCGAACTGCTTGGGCCTATGTCTGTCGAATCGCAGGAACATTCGCTGGAATATCTGCAAAAATTAGGTGTTCATGTCCGGCTGAACACGCGGGTGAAGGATTTCGACGGGCGAATTGTAACCATGAATGACGGCTCGACACTACGTACCAATAATCTCATCTGGGCAGCGGGCGTCCGGGCGAATCCACTGGCGGGCTTACCTCCCGAAGTCATCGGGCGCGGCAATCGGGTGATGGTCAACCGGTACAACCAGATACAAGGTTTTACCGATATTTTTGCGATTGGTGACGTAGCGTTGATGGTTGAAGATAAATGGCCAAACGGACATCCACAGGTTGCGCAGCCCGCTATCCAGCAGGGAAAACACCTGGCTAAAAACCTTTTGCATTGGATTAACAACGAACAACCCGAAGAATTTACGTATCACGATCTGGGCACGATGGCAACGATCGGACGAGGTTTGGCCGTAGTTGATCTGCCTTATTTAAAATTTCAGGGATTTTTAGCCTGGCTTACCTGGCTATTCGTTCACTTAATGTCGATTGTTGGGGTAAAAAATCGTTTGTTCATTTTTCTGAACTGGATGGCTAACTACCTCACCTATAGCAATTCGCTCCGGCTTATCATCCGACCTAAGCTACCCAAAGGCGATGTGAATGCCCTACAAAGAAAATTATCTGATCAGGTAGAGGTAAGTAAGACATAACTAAGATAGTAAATTTGGTTTACTATTTACTGATTAAACTCATTTTCGTTGTACTTTTGCGTCGATAAATTTGATGTTGAGTAGTTTTTAGCATTTATTTGACCAATTAATTCGTTAGCCATAAATACAGCTCGACAGTAGCATAATTGTATTATTACTTTTTTCAATCAACGTATATCCCTATGGAATCAACTACTGAAAAACTGCAGACAATGGCTGGCCATGGTAAAACGCGGCCTAAAAATAGCGGTACTAAAAAGTTGTTTGATAATCCGATTCTGGAAGCACTCTCAAGAACGCATATTATGGTACCGGTCTCGATGTGGCTGGTTCTGTCGGCCTTTCTGATATGGTATGCCTTTACGTATACAGACATGAGTAATAGCACCATCGGTCTGTTGTTTTTGACTGGTCTCTTTGTGTTTACCTTGTTCGAGTATGTGCTGCACCGGTACTTATACCATCTGGCACCAACAACACCAAAGCGGGCCAAGATCCAATATACTTTTCATGGTGTTCACCATGAGTACCCGAAAGACAAAACCCGGTTGGCGATGCCCCCGGCACTGGCAATTTTCGTAGCTGCTTTTTTCTTCGGTATGTTCTTTTTAATGATGGGTGAATCGGCCTATGCGTTTTTCCCGGGCTTCCTGGTCGGTTACACAGGCTATCTGGCCACGCATTTTATTGTCCATGCCTATGCGCCACCGAAGAATATCTTCAAGCAGTTGTGGATCAACCATAGCGTTCACCATTATAAAAATCCCGAAAGCAATTACGGCGTATCATCGCCCCTATGGGATTATGTTTTCAAATCGTTTCAGAAATAAACGATACGTTCTTTCATAAAAATGCCCGCCTAAAACTATTTTAGGCGGGCATTTTTATGACTGGTTTTTATAATCATTCCATATTTATTCACTCACCGCTTGGGCGCCTGATCCACTCTGTTAGGGGTAAAGGCTTGCCGAAGTTTGGCGTGCCATCTGCTTTCCAGCTAAAGCGTTGCATTCGGGGCGACCGTTTGTCGCTACACCCCTGCCCTGCCTGTGGGTTGGCGTGATATAAAATCCAGTCTTCTTTACCGTCGGACGTAGTGAAAAAACCGTTATGACCAACGCCATAAGCGCCATCGGTGGCAGTTGGACCAAAAACGGGTTGAGGAGCTTTCGTCCACGATGCTACGTTCATCAGGTTGGCGGTAGTATCGGCAGTGAGCATACCGAGCGCATACGCGTCGGTACTACAATGGCTGGCCGAATAGATCAGAAACACTTTATTACCGTGCTTCAGAAATTCCGGCCCTTCGTTTACATAGGGCGTTCCCTGTTTTTCCCAGTCATACTCAGGTGATGATACGCGTAAGCGCGGGCCGTCGGCTGTCCACGGATTCGTCAGCTTGCAGAGGTAAATGTGCTGAATGTTGTTACGTTCGGCATACTCCCACCCCGACCAGGCATAATATAACGTACCGTTAATCTGCGTCAGCGTACCGTCGATAGCCCACCGGTCGTCGGGTAATTGTAACTGTCCTTTTGAGGTCCACGTACCGGTCATCGGGTCAGCGGCTTCGTTTTCGAGTACCCACATCCGATGCGTCGTGCCGGGCGCAACAACAGCCGCGTAATAAATATACCAGCGTCCGTTAACGCGGTGGATCTCCGGTGCCCAGATGTCGCGGGTAGCAGGTCCGGTACCGGGTGGCGACCAGACAACGCTCGTTTGCGACTGACCAAGCAGACTCATTTTTTTGGTTTTATAGAGCCGCAAATCACCGCCGGTCGTGTGCATAACGTAGTAAAACCCGTCATGGTAAATCACCCACGGATCAGGTCCGGAACTCAACAGAGGATTCTGAAATCGAGTCGTTGTATCCTGCGTTGTCGGCGTGGGTGTATTTGAACTGGTTGTCGGTAATTTCTTACAGGCCAACATCCCAAAAACTGTGGCTGTCAGTAGCAGAGAGAAAAGTCGCTTTTTCATACGTTTAGTGATTCCTGCTAGTAAAAAAGCCGATTCTCTGGTAGAATCGGCTTTGTTGAGGTTTGACTGTTTCTTACCAGTTAGGATTTTGCTTAATGTTTGGGTTAGCATCCGTTTCGTATAGCGGTATTGGATACAGTTCGCTTTTCCCTTTCACAAACGTACTGAAATCCGTATCGAAATCAGATTCGTTCGCGGGTTTCTTGCCGGCGTCAGGCCCGGCCAGTTCAGGGCCGAGAATACCGTAGCGTTTCATATCCCAGAACCGTTGCGTTTCACCGGCCAATTCAACCACCCGATCATGACGTAACTGCTCGCGGAAAGCGGCCTGTGTCATCGTCAGAGGCAGTTCTTTCATGTTCACCCGCGTACGCACTTTATTGGCAAATGGAATACCTGCTGTTGTTTGCCCCTGTTCGTTCAGGGCTTCAGCATAGAGTAAATACACATCAGCCAGACGAATGACGCGGTCGTTAATTCCCGAAAAATAACTATCCGTCGACTGGTAATAAGCCGTGTATTTAATCCAGAAGCGATCCCGCTGAGGCAAGTAATCACTGCCAGCCGCCAACTTAGTCAGATCTTCATACGAGTAGCCATGCGTTTTGAGTGAGCTTCCTGAGTAGAACATTGTGTAGTCCAGGCGATAGTCTTTGTTGCCGTTTTTGTCTTTCTCCTTCAGAAATTCATTCAGCAGCCATTTCGTTGGCTGTCCATCGCACCACCCTCCTTTGTTAAAGCCAGTGGTATTGCGTAGCCCAAAAAACTGGGCGCGTTCCGACGACTCGGATCCACCTGCTACGTCATAGTTAACCGCGCCACCCACTTTACTTTCGTTCTCGTCGTAATACTGAATCTCAAACAAGGATTCTTTATTGTTCTCCAGTAACGTAGTAAAATTGTCCTTGAAATCGGGCACCAGGTCAAATCGTGTAGGCGTCTGATCAATGATTTGTTTGAAGGCGGCTGTAGCTTCGACCCATTTGCGTTGTTGCATGTAGGCTTTCCCCATCAGGGCAATGGCACTGTACTTGTGCAATCGACCCACATCCTGACCCGTATAGCTTTCGGGCAGATCGGCGGCCGCTTCCTGGCAATCTTTAATAACCTGCTCAAAAACCTGAGCCTGGGTATTTTGTGCGGGACGGTCGCCTAGTGTCTGCGAGGTCAGCACCAGCGGTACGTTCCCCCAGATATTCGCCATGTTGTAATAAAAATAAGCCCGAATCACTTTGGCTTCCGCCACGACTCGCTTCTTCAACGTAGCATCCATATTGATGTTCGGTACGTTCTCCAGCACCTGATTGGTACGGTATATGCCCTGATAAGCCGCCTGAAATGGCTCAATATTCATCGCAATGTTATAGTCAGTCACGATGAACTTGCTTATGTTACCCAGGTCGGTCCAGGGGCTTTGGCTGTAGCCTTCGTCAGAGCTAAGATCGGTCAGGAAGCGTATCCAGAGCGAGAACCGGCGGTCCTGCATGGCACTATAAGCCGCGTTAACGCCTTTGATCGCATCATCGGATGTTTTCCAGAACGTAGCGGTAGAGGCCTGGTTAGGGTTAACCTGGTCGAGCAGTTTGCTCTCGCTGCAACTGAACAGGATTCCCCCGCTCATCATGGCAGTCAGCACCAGTGTTTTCGTATTCATAAAAAAATCGTGTTAGACGAGAGTTCGAATGATTTGGTTGATGGCTTAGAAACTCAGTTGCAGACCTGCACTAATCACGCGGGACACGGGATAGTTACCCTGGTCAATGCCACGCCCGATATAGTTGCTACTATTTTGAGCACCAGCCCCTACATCACCAATCACATCAGGGTTGTAGCCCGAATACTTTGTGATTGTCAACAGATTCTGCGCGTTTAGATAAATCCGGGCCGATCCCATTTTCAGTTTACTCAACATGGCCGCCGGGAAATTGTAAGCCAGTTGCATGGTCCGAATCCGACCATACGCGCCACTCTCTACCCACCGATCCGTATTGAAAGCGGGATTCAGCGTAGGGTCGCCTTTAATGGGCTTAGGGGTTATGTTTGAACTACCCGCCCCGGTCCAGAAGTCGACGTCCGAGCGCACATTCTGCACATCGTCGAAACGGCCGGTCCAGTTACGAGCGCGGTTGAACAGCAGATTACCCGACAAGCCCTGGAAGAAAATTGTAAGTTCGAAGTTTTTATACCCGAGCGAGATATTAGTACCATACTCAAGTTTAGGGAATGGGTTACCCACAATTTGCCGGTCGTCATTATTGATCTGGCCGTCACCGTTCGTATCCACGTAGCGAACATCGCCTGGCGATACGTTAGGCTGCTTAGGACCAGCGTCGATTTCTGCCTGGCTCTGAAAAATCCCGTTCTGTTTTAGTACGTAGAAAGCCGCCAATGGACCACCGACTTCAGTACGCGTAATCTGACCGTAGCCATACAACGGCTGGTTGCCATTGCTGGGCACCAGTTGCAACGCTTTGTTACGGATGCTGGTGATCTGCCCATTGATGCTGTACCGGAAATCACCTTTTTTATCCTGATACGTTACGCTCAGCTCAACGCCTTTATTCTCGATCTTTCCGAGGTTATCGTACGGGTTGTCGCCCTGATTACCCGCGGTGATTGGGATAGGAACACGTAGTAACAGATTTTTCGAGAGCGAGTAGAAATAGTCCGCCTGCAACTGAATTTTGCCGTTCAGGAACGTAGCGTCAATCCCTATATCGGTTGTGGTTTTACTCTCCCATTTCAGGTTAGAATTCTGCAACTGACGGTTCGTAGCACCCGGAACAATGGTGTTGCCACCACCCAGTACGTAGTTCAGGTTCGGCTGAATCGTAGGGTCAAGCGAGTAAGGCGCGATGGCCTGGTTCCCCACCGATCCATAGCTGGCCCGCAGGCGAAGGTCGCCCAGGAACGTAACGCCCTGCATAAATGCTTCCTTATTGATGTTCCAGGCTGCCGAAACCGATGGGAAGTAAGCCACCTGGTTATCTTTCGGGAAGTTCGAGGAAGCATCCCGGCGTAAGTTGGCCTGAATATTATACCGATCATCGAACGTATAATTAATCCGACCCAGGTACGAGATCAGCCCCTGAATTTCCGAACGGCCTTCGGTACGGGCGCTGGTGGTACCCGCATTCTGCTGATAGAATTCACCGACGATTCCTTCCGTATGGGCAAAAATTTCGTTGAAATCGAACCGTTGGCGTGTGTATCCCAACAACGCGCCAAACTGATGTTTACCAATGGTTTTATTGATATTCAACGTGTTCTCAACCAACGTATTGAAGAAACGTCCGTTACGATCGTCCAGAATACCATTGGGGGCGCTGGGGCTATTGTAACTGAGAGCACCGGGGCGGGTGAAATATTTATTCTGATAATTACTGAAATCCAGCCCTACACTTAACCGATACGTCAGCCAGGGCAGAATCGCGTATTCGCCAAATACATTTCCCAACAGCTTGTAGCTATTGCCTGTGTCGTCGTCTTTCGCCTGCTGGCCAATTGGATTTGTGCCGAACGTAGCGTTATCGGCGTTACCATAGCCGTACCCACTCGCATTATTCGGGTCAAATACCGGAATGGTAGGCGGCATCCTCACTACGTTGTCGAACGGTTGACCAATAACCCGCCGTTGGTTAACATACGCTAAGTAAGCCGATTCGCCAATCGTTAATTTACCCCGCGTAACGCCAGCATTGACGCGAGCAGAATATCGTTTGAAATACGGACTTACTTCGGTGCCATCCGTTTTCCGACCCCGAATGGTGCCATCCTGCGAAAAATAACCCGCTGAAATCCGGTAGTTCGACTTATTCGCACCGTTATCGACCCCGCCCGAAATACTGACGTTATGATCAGTAATAGGTCCCGGCTTAATTAGCTCCTCCTGCCAATCAGTATTGTAGCCACCTTTGCCGAAATCCGGTACGGGTAATTTACCATTCTGATAAGCGGCTGTCCAGGTTCTGATGTATCGCTCACGGTCGGCTAAGGGCAGCCGGTGATCGATGTTCTGCACACCATAATAGCCGTTATACTCGATGGTTGCTTTACCAGCTTTACCCCGTTTTGTGGTAATTACGATAGCTCCATTCATGCCGCGCGAACCGTAAAGTGCCGTAGCAGCCGCATCTTTCAGAATCGTTACGCTTTCCACATCATTTGGGTTAAAATCAGCAGCCGCGCTACCAATAATTACCCCGTCGATAATATAAATCGGGTCCTGATTAGAACCGAACGTACTGGAGCCCCGGATTTTGATGCTGGCGGTAGCACCTGGTGCGCCCCCTGCGGAAGCTACCGTAACGCCAGCCGCCCGACCCTGAATCTGATCGACGACCGAAGCCGCTTGTACTTTCTTGGCATCGGCCACATTCACGATACTCACCGCTTCGGTCAGGTTGGATTTTTTTACCGTACCGTACGATACCACAACCACCTCGTCGAGGGTACGATTGTCGGGCGACAACTGTAAATTGATACTGGTACGGGTACCGATCGTAACATCCTGACTAACGTAGCCAACACTGGATATGGTCAGCGTAGTAGCGACATCACTCACATTTAGCGCGAAGTTACCGTTAGCGTCAGTGGTAGTACCGTTGTTGGTGCCCTTTTCAATGACGTTTGCGCCGGGCAAGCCCCCGCCTTTTTCGTCAGTCACCTGACCGGTAATCCGGCGAACAGCGCTCACTTCACTGACTACGTCCGACCGGCTTTCGTCGGACGCGACCGGAGGGTTTGTCGTAATGGACTCTGGTTTAGCAGTAGGCTGAATAACGTAGAGGTTATCTTTTATTTTTCGGTAACGCAGTCCCTGATCAGTCAGCAACTGGCTCAGGCTCTGCTCTAAAGTAGGTGCGTCAATTTCTGTTTCCGTCAATCGGCCTGCAATCAGGCTTTCTTCGTAGGCGAAGTTTACCTTATAGCGTCGTTCCAGTTCATTCAGCGCTTTCTTGATCGAGCGGGCCTTGTTCGGTCGAATATCGACAGACGAATGCTCCATCTTCGTTTGCGCCCGGGTCAGCAACTGGGCAACCGAGGCATACGGCAGGCTAAATAGCGCCGATCCTGTTATCCAGAGCGAAAGGGTTAAGGACATTTTTTTCATGCCAGAAATAAAGTTAAAAGGACGTTGTTATATCGCAGGTTAGCTCAGGTATATAAGTACTTAATGGCGACGTAAATAAATCTGGTTACCCTTCTGATCTGCCGCTACGTCAAAGGTGGTAGCTAAGGTTGTGATCAGGGTTTCGAGATCCTGGCTCGACAGATTACCCGTAAAGCGTCGTTCAGCCAGTGCCGTATCTTCAAAGATCAGCGTAACGCCCCATGTATCGTTCAGTTGCTGGGCAATCTCGCGTAGGGACGTATTATCGAAAGCAAACTGTTTTTTTGTCCAGGCGGTGTGCAGTTGCGGTTTGGAAGGCTGAATAGCTACCTGTTCGATTCCCACCTGAGCGGTTGCCAGATCGCCGGGTTTCATCAGAATAACTTTGGCCTCCTGATCATTTGGTTTTGAGAGTTCAACCTTCCCTTCGGCCAGTACGACCTGCGTATTTCCCCGGCGCGTATTCACGTTAAATCGTGTGCCTAACACCGAAATGTCCAGGTTGGGCGTATGCGTTACGAATTTGAGCCGGCCCGTTGCCGTTTGTTTTTTCGCTACGTTAAAAAATGCTTCCCCCTCCAGCCAGACTTCCCGCTCAGCCTGCTCCTGCCAGGAATTCCGATACGTTAATGTCGAGTTGCCATTGAGCCGAACTAATGAGCCGTCGGGCAGCGTTACGCTTAATTGCTCTCCATAGTTGGTATGCACCTCCTGACGTTTACCGTACTGTCTCCAGGCCCAGCCTCCTCCCGCCAGCAGCAGTAAGCCGGTTAGCGACGCAGCTATTTGCCAGTTCCTGAACGGATAGCTAACAAACCGTTTCAGGAAAAGATTGGAGCGATTTGACCGTTGTTCATGAGGTAATGGTTGCCGATCGTAGGCCAATTCCAGAACTTGCCAGATACGTTCCTGACTGGCATTGGTTAAATCATCATGCCGTGCGCGCAGATGAAGCAGAATACTACTGGCCTCATTGATAATAGCCTGCTGATCAGGATGCCGAAGCATAAAGGTATGCCAGAACGACATCGTCTGCTCGTCGGGCTGAAGCACCCAGCGCCGAAACGATTCATCCAGCACAAAATCACTGACTGAATACTGACTATAATCCGGTGTATTTGCGAAATTCATTGATAAAAGCAGGCAGAATTATAGTCGAAAGAATTAGCCGAACCAGATTATCCCTCCCGACGACTTATTTTTTTGCTAAATTTCATCGGCTGAATGCTACCTAAGCCCCTAAATCCCCTGAAGGGGACTTTGCTCACGCGTAGACCAAGTCCCCTTCAGGGGATTTAGGGGTTATAAGACTTTAGGGGGTTAATAATCTAAACCTACCTGGAAAGTTGCCCGAACCGTATCTGAACATTGTGTCCACCACCCGATCGTTCGACAGAGTTCATGACAATGATCTGATTAGGAGCGGGCTCATACAAACTACTCCATAGCATTTTGGGCCAGGCGTCGGTGATACGTTGCCAGGATTTGCCGGAATCACTACTAACCGAAATATGACTGCTATTCGACGAAACGACCAATCGTCCGTCCGTCATCGACAGTAAATAAGGGCCGCCCAACTGATCGGGAATCAGCGTACCTAACCCAACCGGCCACTGAACTCCGTCTGCGCTGATTTTGTAATACACATTGCATTTTTCAGGGCCGCAGATTTCATACACAACCATGTAACGGCCGTCTTTCAGACGGTCCCAGACGGGCATTCCAGGTCGCGACGCATCGTGACCTAGTTCGTAAGCGACCCAGATTTCAGGTCCCCAGCTAGCGCCCAAATCCGTCGAGATTTTCTGAGAGATGATCTGGCTGTACGAAGGATTTTCCGTTACGTGTTTTTCATTGGCGTACATCACCGACAATCGACCGTCGGCCAGAAAACCCATATGCGGTTCGTAGATTCCTTTGTCGGGCTTACCCAAACTACCGGGCGTTCCTTCGGCGGCATCAATCATGCTACGTTTGTTCCAAGTCTTTCCATTATCGGTGCTTTGGTAAACAGGCAATCGATATGATTCCTGCCAACGTACTGACCGACAGGCCAGTAATACGTTCCCATTTGGTAGCTGGCAAAGCTGGGCATTGTCGAGATCACGTCCTGAATCAGTCAGAATAGCGATGTTTTTCCAGGTTTTGCCATTATCGATACTTTCAGAGACCTGTAATTCAAGCCCACCTTTTGGATCGTTTCTATAACCGTTGTTGCGCGAGATCGTGTAGGCCGATAGCCAATTGCCGTTTTTCAGACGTACCATCCGGCCGTATTCGGAACCGTACAGGCCATGCTTGCGCAAATCGGTTCCGCCCGCGTGCGAAACACCACCCGTATCGGCAAACGTAGGCTGATTATCGATCAGGATCGGTTCTTGCCAGATTACGGTCGTATCAGCCTGGTGAAGAACAAGTAAACTCGCCAGAACGAAGGGAGAAAATTTAGTGATCATGGCACAGGTAAATTTGTACCAGTGAAAGAGCCCTTTTCTTCAGATTATCTCGCCGACTACATGATTTTTTACTAAAATTTATTGAACCAGTGCCAATAATAGAAAAACGGCGTTTGTCGGTATCCGTTTTTGCAACGACGCAATGGCTTTATAGATGATCTTGTAAGCCGAGGTTTGTTCAATGCCCATTACGCCTGCAATCTCTTCGTAGCTGAGATTATCAAAGTATTTCAAAAACAGGGCTTCTTTCTGGCGAGCCGGTAAGCTGTTCAGTTCCTGAAGCAGTAACGTCGATTGCTCCTGCGAAATCTGGGCATCGAGCCAAGTCGGTTCGTAGTGAAATTCGATCGTAAAATCCAGGGTATCCAGGTCTCCATCAAAGCGTTGCTCGCTGGTCAGTTTCCGTACAATGTCGCGACGCAGCGCCCGCATCAGGTAAAACTTAATGGAATCGGTACGTCCCAGGCGTTCCCGTGTTTCCAGAATTGTCAGAAACAAATCCTGAAGGCAGTCTTCTGTAATCTGGCGATTCTGGGCAATCTTGTAGCCGTAGTTGTACAGGAGTGGCGCATATTTTTCATACATGAATGAATAGGCTGCTTTGTCGCCATGCAGAAAATCATCCCAGATTTGGGCGTCCGTCGCTTGTTGATAGAGAAGTGCGCTATTCACTGAACCTAAAAATATTGTTAAATCTACGGATTATTGGCTATAAGTTGTCTGCTTTTCACCCGTATTTTTACTACTTCTTCTTTTTATACTTCTATTCCATGGGGATAGAAATGCTCAGCGCTTCCTTATAGCAACAGGTTGTTTTTTGCACACTCAGTATATGCTTTATCGTATTCTTTTGTTAGGTAGTTTCTTCATCAGCCTTCAAGCCTGTAAATCAGAGACATCGCCCGATGCTTTATTTACGTTGATTCGGTCCGATGAATCAGGGCTAACCTTCAACAACCAGATGCAGCCCTTCGAAAACGATACGTTGAATGCCAATACGTATGACCCTATGTATAATGGCGCGGGCGTTGGTATCGGCGACTTCAATCGCGATGGCAAGCAGGACGTTTTTTTTGCAGGGAACAACGTAACGAGTCGGCTCTATCTGAACAAAGGCGATCTGAAATTCGAGGACGTAACAGCGCAGGCGGGCGTCACGACCAAAGCCTGGTGCACGGGCGTCTGCGTAGCGGATGTCAATCAGGATGGCTGGCCCGATGTGTACGTTAGCGTAGCGGGTCCCGACACAAACCGCATGGTTCGGCGCAACCTTCTGTTTATCAATCAATCGACGAAGCCCGGTGCAGTGCCCACTTTCCGCGAAATGGCTGCCGATTACGGTCTGGCCGATAGTGGCATGAACACGCAGGCTGCTTTTTTTGATTACGACCGCGATGGTGACCTGGACTGCTACGTTCTGAACAATGCAGTCGAACGCACCGGACGTAACATCATCCGCCCCCGGCGTCTGAACGGCGAAGGCCCCAGCACAGATCGGCTGTATAGGTGCGAAGGACGCGGAGCAGAGGGCATGGGGCAACGAGCAAATCACCCTGTGCACTACGTCGACGTTTCCCGAGAGGCTGGGATTCTGGCGGAAGGGTATGGATTGGGGCTGACCATTGCCGATCTGAATCAGGATGGCTGGCCGGATATTTACTGCGCCAATGATTTTCTGTCGAACGATGTGGTTTATATCAACAACCATAATGGGACTTTTACGGACCAGGCCACTACGTATTTCAAACACACCAGCTACAACAGCATGGGTGTTGATATCCAGGACATTAACAACGACACCCGCCCCGACGTAATGGTTGTCGACATGCTTCCAGAAGCAAATGCGCGTCAGAAAATGATGCTCATCAAAACGAACTGGGAGTTTTTTCACCTGGCTCGACAGCAGGACTATCAGGACCAATACGTTCGAAATACGCTTCAGCTGAATCAGGGTAACGGCCTGAATGGTCAACCCGTTTTCAGCGAGATTGGTCAACTGGCGGGCGTGTTCCGAACCGACTGGAGCTGGGCACCTTTGCTGGCTGATTTCGATAACGACGGTTTCAAAGACCTGTTTGTAACAAACGGCTACCGACGCGATATTACCAACCTCGACTATGTAGCATACCTAAATAGCCAGGCGTCGAGTTTCGGGATAAGCCGGGCAAGTAATCAACAGCAAACACTGGCCGAACTCTACAAACTGCCTACTGTTCAATTGCACAATTACATCTTCCGAAATCGGGGGGATCTGACGTTTGAAGACCAATCGGAAGCCTGGGGATTTGGCGAGCTAAACTACTCAAACGGAGCCGCTTACGCTGACCTGGACAACGACGGCGATCTGGATCTGGTCATCAATAACATGGACAGCGAAGCGGGTTTGTACCGGAACGAAACGGTCCAGCCTGGCAAGTCGACTATGTATCATTCGCTACGTTTGCACCTGCCCGCCGATGCGCGCGGTTTGGGTGCTCAGGTACGTATCAAAACGCCAGACGGCCAGTTGCCTGACGGTCAGCAGCAAACGGTGGAAGTTCATCCCGTTCGGGGCTATACGTCATCGGTTGAGCCGTTTGTTCATGTTGGGTTAGGCAAGCACACGACGGCAATTGTTTCGGTGCGTTGGGCCGACGGTACGTATCAGGAACTTGGCCAGCTCCCTGCCGATCGTGTCCACGACGTTACGTATAAACCCTCTACCCTATCCCCTGCCCCGAGCCCCCTGCCCTCAGCTCTTTTCACCACCACCGATGCCAGTAAGGCAGGACTGACGTTTCAGCATCAGGAAGCCCCCCTCAATGACTTCGAGCGAACGCCTTTGTTGCCGCAGGTTTATGCCAAAAATGGGCCAGCACTGGCCATTGCCGATGCAGACGGAAATGGGCTGGACGATGTATTTATTGGGGCCGATGCCGGACAAACACGGTCGGTATTTCTTCAAACTTCGCCGGGGCGATTTACGGAGCAGAAACAGGGAGCGAATGATCTGGAAGACATGGGCTCGCTGTTCTTCGATGCCGACGGTGATGGCGATCAGGATTTATACGTAGTGAGTGGGGGCAGCCGACTCCCTGACAGCAGCGGCATTTATCAGGATCGGCTTTATCTGAACGACGGACATGGCAAGCTAACGCGATCGCAGAATATTTTGCCTTTCACTACGTCCTCCGGTTCGTGCGTTGTAGCTGCTGATTTCGACGGAGATGGCGATCTGGATCTGTTTCGGGCAGGACGCGTTAAAGTTGGCCAGTATCCGATGGCGCCAGCCAGTTATTTGTTTCGGAATGACGGTAATAAAACAACCGGGCCACGCTTCACCGACGTAACGGATCAGCTTGCGCCCGGTCTGCGACGGATCGGCATGGTCTGCGCGGCTCTGTGGACTGATTATGACAACGATAACGATGCCGACTTACTGCTGGCCGGCGAATTTATGCCCATTACGTTGCTAACAAACGATAAAGGCAAACTAACCGCTCAGCAGGTAAAAACAGGGTCAAATCAACCGACATCGGGTTTATGGAATTCACTGATCGGGGCCGACTTCGACCTGGATGGCGACATTGATTACATCGCAGGAAACCTTGGGCAGAACACCCGGTATCGCGTATCGGCAACAGAACCGCTACGTGTCTACGCCAAAGATTTTGACGGCAACGGCCAGCTCGACCCGATTCTGACGCATTATTTACAGGGCGAAGAACACATTAGCCCAATCCGTGACGTACTGAACGATCAAATGCCAACGTTCGCCCGGAAGCGCTTCACGAGTTTTCAGAAGTACGCCAATACGTCGTTTGCCGACGCTTTTGATGATAGCGATCTCGACGGAGCCAGCGTCCTGACGGTGAACGAATTACGAAGCTGTTATCTGGAAAATAAGGGTAAGGATGGCTTTGTTGTATCGCCCCTCCCAACGATGGCCCAGATTTCGCCCATCTTCGGGATGCAGACCGGCGATTTCAATGGAGATAGTTTTCCTGACGTATTGCTGGTTGGCAATTCCTACGCATCCGAGACATATTCGGGGTGGTACGACGCCGGGCGGGGCTGTCTGTTACTTGGCGATGGACGCGGGCATTTCCGGGCCGTTCCACCCGACGTAGCGGGTATTCACGCTGATCGGGATGCCAAAGCGTTAGCTTCTATTTCAACGGGTTCCGAGCGGTGGTTTCTCGTGTCGAACAACAATGGTCCAATTCAATTGCTCAAACCAGTGAAACCAATAAACCCTCTGCCTGCAAAATCAGGCGAAACGTATCGACTGGTTAAGCATCGAAATGGTCGAACGGAACGTATTGAATTTTACCACGGGTCAGGGTATATGAGCCAATCATCACGATAACGTAACGTAGCCGGGCTGGCGCACCGGTAGAAACCCGCGTAGCCATCAGGCTAAGTTGTAGCGACTAATCGTGGTGGGGGGGGGGGTTGCCCCCCCCACCCCCCGCCCGG
>NZ_JBMDWV010000025.1:0-13765 GCF_048594605.1 Spirosoma sp. | reverse complement strand
TAGTTCGGTACGTACCGACTGCTTCTCCGGCCAGTGTTGATGAGCTTGGCTGAATAGCATCTTCCTGTTGGCAGGACGTTAGTAACCCCACAAAGGCGCAGAAAAGCAGTTGTTTGTTCATATTATTTACTGTCCTGATTGTTAGACCCCACTGAAGACGAGATGGTTGGAGCGTCTTCCGATTTTTTTTCGCTCTCGTCGTCTTCATGCTGCGCCGTATCGACCCACACTTTCATGTCGTTGAGTTGCATAGGGCCAAACTGGGTAGTAAACGCTACGTCTGCAGCATCCCGACCGTAGGCAACCGTAATACGATTTCCGCGAGGCTGCTTCTGCGTAGCATCAAACGTGAACCACCGGCCATCTACATAGGCTTCAAACCAGGCGTGCAAATCCATAGGGTCGAGCTGATATAAATAGCCAACGACCATTCGGGCTGGAATATTCAGTGCCCGGCACAGCGAAATGCCCAGATGGGTAAAATCACGGCAAACTCCGATGCGTTTGTTTGCTGTGTCGACAGCCGATGTGCTTGCATCACTGGTTCCGTATTGATAGGTTACGTTCTCGTGTATCCATTTGCGGATGGCTTCGGCCTGATCGTAACCAGGTTCGGCATTCTGAGTAATTTCAGTGGCTAAATCACCCAACTGATCCGATTGGCAATACCGGCTCGGTAAGGTATAATGCAACACACTATCGGGCAGTTCTTCAACGGGCGTATATGGCGCACCAGGCGATACGTCGATCAGATCAGCGGTTTGCACAGTGGCCGAAAAGTAAATCGAGAACGGCCCTGGCGGAGCTACAACCCGCTGGCAGAGATTCCCGTACATGTCCGTAAACTCGGTTACGTTTACAGTAGGGTTAATCTGGTATTCTTCGCGGATAATCCACTGCCCGGCTCCGGAGCGCGGACGCAACATAAGTACTAAGGGAGTTGGTGTTTCAGCTTCAAAAGTCAGCTCACAACCAGCGTTGAGTTGCATAGTTAAAGTAAATGGAGGTTGTATTAGAAGTTATCTGAATCAAATGATTAACTCAAAAAATTGAGGATAGTTGATACGTTTTTTATGTTAACAACCCGTCACGTTATTTCTTCACAATAACAAACTCAACCCGTCGGTTTTTCTGACGACCTTCATCCGTATCGTTTGTGGAAACGGGCTTCGTTTCGCCAAACCCTTTACTCGCAATGCGATCCGGCTCAATGCCTTTACTGATAAAATATTCCCGAACGGCGTCAGCACGGTCCTGCGAAAGTTTGGCGTTTAACTCATTCGAACCTGTATTATCGGTATGACCACGCACTTCGATAACCATTTTGGGTGCATCATTTAGCGTCGTTACTAACCGATCCAGTTCAGGGGCGGATTCTGGCCGAAGTTCTGACTTACCCGTATCAAAGAAAATATTATTCAAACGTACCGTTCGGCCCACTTCGACAGGAACAAGTTTTAGTTCTTTCCCCTTAATCTCCTTGTAGCCATCTACTTTGCCCGTCAGGTCTACGTTGTCACCTTCGGCAATAAAATCTTTAGCAATTGCCCGCATGGAATATTTCTGACCGTAAGGCAACACGATTTTATACTCTCCGGTAACGGGGTCTGATGTCGCTTCGCCGGCTTCGGCACCATCAGGTAGCGTTTGATAAACAATACGAGCTTCGATGGGCTTTCCGGTTGTCTGGTCGATTACTTTGCCGCTGATGAGCGCTACCGGATCAGGCGTTGTTACGTCGGATTTACCTGCTACGTCATCGCCATTCCCGACTTTACTGGGCTGGTCACTAGAGCTGTCTTTCAGTTTGATCCGGACTATATCGCCTTTTCCCAACGTGTTTTTAAACGTTGTCAGATACGCATAATCGCCAGAGGCTGATAGCGTGTAATAAGCATCGTACCCATCCGTATTGACTTTAGGCCCCAGATTTACCGGTTTCGACCAATGCTTCCAAGTTTTGTCGACCCGTTTGCATACGTAGATATCATTGTTTCCTAAACCGCCCTCCCGATTACTGGAGAAATAAAGCGTTGCGCCATCGGGTGCCAGAAAAGGAGTTGTTTCGGTAAACTTCGTATTGACTTCCGGCCCCAGGTCCATTGGCTTTGTCCAGGACCCGTCTTTTTGGCGGAAACTCACATAAATGTCGTCTTCCTTACTATTTTTCTTTTCACTGAAGGCCATCAGCATTATTTTCCCGTCTGTCGACATAAACCCACAATCGAACTGACCTTTGCTCATGCTGACGTAGTTGGGAATGTCTATTTTCTGTGGAATTGACCAGCCTGAAGCAGTACGTTTGCTCACCGAGAAGCCGCGCGTTTCGTAGTTCCCGTTAGTATACTGCCCTTTAATGAGCATCGTGTTACCATCGGGCGTAATGCTATAAGCGCAATTATAATTGTCTTTGTTAAGCGGAGAAGACATGTGCTGGGCAGGACCCCATTTACCACTGGTTGTATCGAGTCTGGAAAACCAGATATCCTGACTGCCTTTGGTACCGTGGGTATTGTTTGGGTGACTAATCCGGGCAAAATAGAGCATCTTACCATCTGGCGAAATCACCGGGTTGATCTCGTTGTATTCTGAATTAATCTGATTACCGAGATTCTCAAACTGCTGCTCCTGCGTGGGCGCACCAGCCACGGCCGTTGTATCCTTGTTGGGTTGGCCACTCGCCAAGAAAGAACTAAAAAGGAAAAACAGGCTGGCAGCAGTAGCACTATTGACATTCATAACGCACTGAAGGATAGTGGAATATAATATAACGATAAAAAATGAATGTTCTGTATACAAAAGTGACGTAGCAGAACTACGTCACTTTCAACTCCATCAAAAGATAAACAGTATGTTACGTCAGGATTCCGTTGCAAAGAAAGCAACCCGAAATTTTAGAAGAAAGAAAGACGTAACACAAACGGACTTCCGTATATGGTACGAGCTAATCCCGAATTATCGTTATAATTCAGATTATATAATGCCGTTAGATTGACGCCAAACCGACGCGAAATAGGCTGTGAGTACGTAACACCTACTAAGTGCGAGGTTAAACTGGCGCTTGCTTTCTGACCGGTCTGATCGACTTTTTCCTGGATTGTGCTATTTTCCAGTTCGCCGTGTAAATACAGATTCGGCAAAATAGACGGGATAAATTCGTACATAACAAAGCCACGGCCGCCGAACTGGTTATACGTAGTAGGAACGTAATAGGGAGCCTTGAAACGGGTGTATGTGTAATTCCCGCCAATACCTACAATCATCCGTTCGCTGGCCTGGTAAGCAATAACCGGCGAAACCCCCAAACTGAACGGATTACCAAAACGAAACCCATTGATACCGCCACCAAACCGAAGGCGCTGGCCAAAAGGAAGCGGGCGGCCTTCAGGCGTTTGCGTACGTAGCGGATCCCGCCCCTGATCCCGGCGATCTTCCGGATCTTCGGTGAGTTGGCCAAAGGCAATGCTGCTACTTAATAAAAGTGTAATAAATAGAAACTTCTGGATATAATTCATGGTGAATTTCTGAAAAAACTTACACTAAACTTAACGAAATCAGAACGTAAATTCTTTTACCTCAGGGTCATTGAGTAAGCGATTAATGCACTTTTCATGGTTCTGCTCGGAGCCGTCAACCCGCCAGTGGCCGATAATATCGGTACCGATACGGTGCTGATGATTACGCGCCGGAGATAGATTGTATTCTTCAAATATTTTTTCGTATCGAGTAAGAGCCGTGTTATGAAACGTTGTAACAATTTTATAGTCGCGTGTTTGATTAAGCTTTTGAATCCGGTTGCCTAAACTGACCAGAAACAGCAAAGAGCCAAGCGTAAATACAAAACCAGTGATAGCTATAGCGTACTGACCGGCACCGATACACATCCCTAACGCAGATACTGCCCAGACAGTTGCAGCCGTTGTCAAGCCTTTTACCCGGTTGTCTTCCCGAAAGATGATGCCTGCTCCCAAAAAACCAATTCCATTAACAATGTTGGCAGCAACCCGATCGCCTGAGCCATCAATACGTGCCGACACCATCGTAAACAACGTAGAGCCTACGCAGATCATGATCATGGTACGTAACCCAGCCGACTTGCCATGATATTCGCGTTCGGAACCGATTAAGCCGCCAATCACCAGGGCAATACTTAGCCTGATGATATCTTCCTGTTCAAAATTCATTGTTTTGTTAGCTAGTACGGTACTTCCCCAAATCTCGTTGCATTTACCCAGTAAGAAAAGAAAATCGGAGAAACCATATTTTAAAATAAACCGTTAAAATTTAGATAGAGTTTACCCTAGTTCATACCGAATGACTCAGACTCCGGAAACCGAAACGCTACGTTCCGTTGACCAGCTCGACCCCAAGCAATTTATTATCATTAAAGGGGCGAAAGTACACAATCTTAAAGGAATTGATGTTGCCATTCCGCGCAACAAATTGGTTGTTCTGACGGGCCTTTCGGGTTCGGGAAAATCCTCATTGGCCTTCGATACGTTGTTTGCTGAAGGGCAGCGAATGTATGTTGAAAGCCTCAGTAGCTATGCCCGCCAGTTTTTAGGTCGGATGGAAAAGCCTGAGGTTGAGTACATTAAAGGTGTTTCGCCCGCAATTGCCATCGAACAGAAAGTATCGACCCGCAACCCTCGCTCAACGGTTGGAACGTCGACCGAAATATACGATTATCTGAAACTGCTTTTTGCCCGGATAGGTACTACGTATTCGCCGGTGTCGGGGCGTGAAGTCCGGAAGGATACCGTTACGGATGTCGTCAATTTTATGTATGAATTCGAGGCTGGTCAGCGCGTTATGGTGATGGCTCCGCTACGTATTCGAGAAGATCGTACACTGGCTTACGAATTGAACATTCTTCTCCAGAAAGGCTACACACGTATTGTTGCTTACGGCGGTCGGGATGCCAGTCAGCAGGTACTGCAGATAGAAGACGTACTGGCAGCGGGGGAAGAAAACACAGAAACTCTTTCCTCTTCCAATCTCGAAATTCTGGTCGATCGGGGAACGGTGTTGTACGACGATAATGGACAACCCGATGAAGATAACCAGTATCGTTTTTCTGACTCAGTCCAAACAGCGTTTAATGAAGGTGACGGTACGTGCCGCGTTGATATTGTCGGTAAAGAATCGCGGGTTTTCTCTGACAAATTTGAACTGGATGGCATAGCGTTCGAAGAACCGAGTGTCAATCTGTTTACCTTCAATAATCCGTACGGAGCGTGCCGCCGGTGCGATGGATTCGGTAAGGTTTTGGGTATTGATCCGGATCTGGTTATTCCTGATAAAAATCTGTCCGTGTTCGAAGGAGCGATTGCGCCCTGGCGAAGTGAGAAGATGAGTGAAGAGTTTCTTCGGCCGCTGCTCAGAAACGGGATTCGGTTCGACTTCCCGATTCACCGACCGTATAAGGACTTAACACCCGCCGAACAGGAGTTACTCTGGACCGGAAATAAATATTTTGACGGACTTAACTCGTTTTTCGATTTCGTCGAAAGCCAGACGTTCAAAGTACAATACCGCGTGATGTTGTCGCGCTACCGGGGCAAGACTACATGTCCCGAATGCCGGGGATCGCGGTTGCGGAAAGATGCCAGCTACGTACGAGTAGGAGGGAAGTCGATCACCGATCTGGTGCTGATGCCTATTACGAAAGTCACTACGTTCTTCCATGAGCTTGAACTCCCCGAAAATCAACAGCAGGTTGCCAACCGTATTCTGGTCGAAATTCGAAATCGTCTGGATTATATGGAGCGCGTCGGGCTGGGTTATCTGACACTTAACCGATTAACCAATACGTTGTCGGGCGGTGAATATCAGCGGATTAAACTTGCTACGTCGCTCGGATCAGCGCTGGTAGGGTCGATGTATATTCTGGATGAACCCAGCATTGGTCTGCATCCGCGCGACACTCAGCGATTAGTGAGTGTACTGGAATCCCTACGTGATATGGGCAATACGGTTATTGTAGTAGAGCACGAAGAAGAAGTCATGCGTTCAGCTGATCAGCTTATTGACATCGGTCCGGATGCCGGCTCATTAGGTGGACACTTAGTGTTTCAGGGAACGTGGGAAGAAATTGCAGAGGGAAATGCCAATGTTTCCACTCCTTCGCCCGATGCCCCACGCCCTTTGCCGTCTCACACCCTCGATTTTCTGACTGGGCGTGAGACAGTACCCGTGCCGACATTCCGGCGCAAAGCCACGAATTTCATCGAACTGAAAGGAGCGCGTGAGAATAACCTGAAAGGCGTTGATGTACGAATTCCACTTAATACGTTGACGGTTGTTACAGGCGTATCAGGTTCGGGAAAAAGTACGCTGATTCGAAAAGTATTGTACCCGGCCTTAATGCGTCAGAAAGGCGACGCTGCTGAGGAGGCTGGAAAGTACGATAGCCTGGAAGGATCAATAGACCGTATTGCGTCGATTGAGATGATTGACCAGAATCCAATCGGTAAATCGAGCCGTTCAAATCCTGTTACGTATATCAAGGCCTATGATTATCTACGTCAGGTAATGGCTGATCAACAGGTATCTAAGGCACGGGGCTATAAACCCAGCCATTTTTCGTTCAATGTCGATGGAGGACGTTGTGAAGTATGCCAGGGTGAAGGCGAGGTAAAAATCGAAATGCAGTTCATGGCCGATATTTATCTCAAGTGCGAAGGCTGCGGTGGCAAACGATTCAAGCAGGAAATACTGGAAGTGACGCTGCAGGATAAGAACGTATCGGACATTCTCGATATGACTGTTGACGAAGCCATTGCCTTTTTTCGAAAAATCGACTCCAAAATGGCCGATAAACTTCAGCCGTTGCAGGACGTAGGCTTAGGGTATATTGGCCTTGGACAGTCTGCTAATACGCTCTCGGGTGGCGAAGCGCAGCGTGTTAAATTAGCGTCGTTCTTGGGAAAAGGTAATCCAAACAAAGGCAGTACGTTATTTATCTTCGATGAGCCAACAACGGGCCTTCATTTTCATGATATACGGAAACTGCTTTCGGCCATCAATGCCTTAGTGGATCAGGGCGATTCAGTCCTAATCATTGAGCATAACATGGAAGTGATTAAAAGCGCCGATCACATCATTGATCTTGGACCGGAAGGGGGCGAAACAGGCGGCTACGTTACGTTTACGGGTACACCCGAAGAGATGGCGAAACTGCCCACCGGCGAAAATTACACCGCTGACTATTTGCGGGGGAAGGTATAAAAGCAGACGTTATCAACTTTTGTCTATTTTCGTAGTGGATTTCTTTATCCACTACGTATGTCTGCATCGCTTAGATGGCTTTTTCTGCTGATCACTTTTCCGTTTATAACGTCAGCGCAGTTACAGATTACTCATCCGATGTCACGCCTGGTTGTACAGCGCGGAGCGGACGGGAATGGGCGCCTATACGTATCAGGACGACTTGCCGGGCCTGTTGATCGAGTGGAAGCGCAATTAGTACCCGTTGTGGCTGGACAGGGTACAGCCACAGGTTGGCAAACCATACAGAATACTCCGACAAATAATATTTTTTTAGGTTTCATTACAGGCGCCGGTGGCTGGTACGTATTAACCGTACGTACCATTGTCAATGCGAACGTAACGGCACAGGTCGCTGTGCAGCCTGTAGGCATCGGCGAAGTATTCATTACGGCTGGTCAGTCGAATGCTCGTGGGCTAGGTATTGGGGATAACGATCTGGGTACGGCTACCGACCGGGTTAACGCCATCGATTCAATTAACCATTCGTATCCACCCGGTGCTCAGTCTCTGGTTTCTTCTGGAGATCCATCGCCAGTGCCAAAATTCAAAGCATTGACAGCAGCACGGCGTGTTTTTCCAATGGCCGAAAGTTCGTGGAGCTGGGGCGAACTGGGTGATTACGTAGTGAATCGTTATAACGTACCGGTTGCTTTTTACGTAACGGGCTGGGATGCGTCTACGATTGAAAACTGGATTAATTCAGCGAATGGTATTCCAACCTGTAATCGGTATTACTGCGTCGAAAACTGGCCCAATCTTCAGCCCTATACTAACCTGAAGAACGTATTGTCTTATTACGCATCTGTGGCTGGCGTTCGTGCTATTCTCTGGCATCAGGGCGAAGCCGAATTTGATGACGGTTCGGGTGGAAGTATTACGCAGTATGCCAATCGGTTAACAAGCCTTATTCAGAAATCGAGGCAGGATTTTGGTGGACGTAACATCCCCTGGATGGTTGCTCGGGCATCATTTGATGGAAACACCACACGGCCCGGTGTTATCAATGCGCAGCAGCAGGTTATCAGTAATACGCTAAACGTGTTTCAGGGCCCCTACAACGATACGATTGTTTACCGGAATGCGGGCACTCAGGACGTTCATTTTCGAAATGCGCTACGTCCAGCCACTCACCCACAATATTATCTAAATCCAAACTCAATTCCGTCCGATATGGGTTTATCGCGGTTTGCGCGTAACTGGAATAACAGCCTGGATAATGCATTTTTTCAGAACGCTGCGCCTGTCACACCGACGCAATTTGCCGTAACCAACAACCTGGCTGACTATGTATTGCCCGGAGCCAGTTTAAACGTAGCATTCAGTACGCTGGGGACATTTGATTCCGGCAATCAATGGCAGGTGCAACTGCTGGATTCGTTGGGGCAGTATAAAGCTGTACTGGGAAGTGGTTCTTCAAGTCCAATCCAGGTAACTATGCCCAATACGTATCAGAGTGGCCGATTCCAGATTCGTGTTGTTTCTACATCGCCAGCGACGCCTGCTGTTCCATCAAATTTATTTCGGATTACCTCGCAGCCACCACTGGCTGATTTGAGTTTGTCGATGAATGTTAGTTCGCAAATTCCGAATGTCAATGATCCTATCACTGTTACGTTAATAGTAAAAAATGAAGGGCCCGGCCAGGCTACGAACGTAGTGGTTCGAAATCGGCTACCCGATAATTTCACGTTCATTTCGTCATCAGCCATGACAACCAGCGCAAGCGGTTTGGTTGGTACGATTCCTGGTCTGGCAGCAGGGGCCTCCACGTTCCTGAGTTTTGTGGCTCAGCCTACGGCAGATGGTACGTATCGTAATGCAGCCGAAATCGCAGCTTCAGCTCTGACTGATCCAGATAGCCAGCCCAACTCAGGCACGGCTGACGGACAGGATGATGCGGCTCAGATTGATTTCCGCACGATTCAGGGTGGGAGTACACTGTATGCATCCCCAAACCCAAATCAAGTCCCTCTGCCTAATGTTATCAGCAACCAGCCTGCACCTGACCCGAATAAAGCTGACATAAGTCTGGGCTTAGCTGCCAGCAATCAGGTGCCTCAGGTTGGCGATATTGTACAGTATTTAGTAACTGTAACGAATTTGGGCAGTTTGACAGCTACAAACGTGGGTGTAACGGCTTATTTGCCTGGCGGTATGAGCTTCGTAGCGGGTGATGATTTTACGATATCAAGTGGAAATCTGATAAGCACGGTTGGCACTGTGGCCGCAGGTAGTAGCGTTACGTTACGTTTTCGGGCAGCCGCAACGGTTTCTGGAGAGAATATCTGCGCGGCTCAAGTAACCTCTGCGAGCCCGTCAGACCCTGACTCCACGCCGGGCAACGGCACAACAAATGGTGAAGACGACACGGCTCAGATTGATATTCGGGTGAGGTAAACGAAGTGGTTATCGACTCATTTAGAACGTATTAAGCGATTTGTGCGTTAAAATTGAATCAATCGGTGATTTTCATAGTACAAATTCATGCGTCTTTGCTTTTATAGCCAAGGCTTGATTGTTCATGCTAGTCATATGAAAACTGGGTGGATTCTTTTGGGGGCGGGTGCCTTCGCTTTGATACTAACACTTTCGTCATTTCTCGGCTTTTTTGAAGATCGGGTGGATTATAACACCCAAGTCAAGCCGCTGCTGAATAAAAACTGCATTGCCTGTCATGGTGGCGTTAAAAAAGCGTCAGGATTTTCACTTCTTTTCCGGCACGAGGCTGTAGCGCCGGCTAAATCAGGTAAGCCAGCCATTATTCCCGGTGATGCCGATGCCAGTGAAATGATTCGACGGCTGACGTTGGATGACCCTGAAGAACGGATGCCACTTGACCACCCAGCCCTTAAGCCTGATGAAATCGATATACTTCGCAAATGGATTGATCAGGGCGCTGAGTGGGGTGATCACTGGGCCTACCAGTCAGTTACAAAGCCTGATGTGCCTAAAATCGGTACGTTCTGGAGCCGCCTGGGTGTTGTTGATAGTGACGAAGTAAACTGGGCTAAAAACGAAATCGATCATTTTGTTCTGGACAAACTGCGTCAGGAACAGTTAAACCCTTCGCCTGAGGCCGACCGCGCTACGTTGATACGTCGGGTGTCGCTCGACTTAACAGGACTGCCACCTACCCAAAAAGAGGTTGGCGATTTTCTGGCTGATAAATCGCCGAATGCCTACGAAAAAGTAGTCGATCGTTTGTTAAAATCGTCTGCTTATGGCGAGCGATGGACAGGTATGTGGCTTGATTTGGCCCGATATGCCGATACAAAAGGGTATGAACGCGATCCGGGGCGGAAAATCTGGCGATACCGCGACTGGCTCATCAAAGCATTTAATGAGGATAAACCATTTGACCAGTTTACGATTGAGCAACTAGCGGGGGATTTATTGCCCAAGCGGACCGATAATCAACTCGTCGCTACAGGATTTCACCGGAATACGATGAACAATGACGAGGGCGGTACGCAGGACGAAGAATTTCGGATAGCGGCCGTACTTGATCGGGTTAATACAACCTGGGACGTCTGGCAGGGAACAACCTTTTCTTGTGTGCAGTGCCATAGCCACCCATACGACCCGTTTGTACATGATGAATACTATAAATATCTGGCTTTCTTTAATAATACGCGCGACGAAGACGTAACGAGCGATACGCCGACTTTGCGATTTTATAAATCGGATGATTCACTTAAAGTCGTTACGTTACAGCAATACATTCAGTCGGGTATTACCAATCCAAAGCAAAAGCAATCTGAGGTAAACCGGGTTACGGACTTCGTTCGTACAGTCGAACCTAAAATTAACTCGCACGATTTTGATCAATACGTTAATGCATCGCTAATCGACGCAAAGTATTTTGGTTTTCAGGATAAAGGCTCGGCACGTATTAAGAACGTGACACTTACCGGTCGCCCGCGTTTATTCATGAAATGGGGTACCAAAGCAATTGATGCAAACGTAACGCTACGTCTTGATAAGCTGGACGGGCCCGTTTTAGCCCAGATATCGACGCCAAAACCAGGGAAAGATACGGTTCAGGTCATTCCGCTGCCAACCATTCAGGGACGGCACCATGTTTACTTATCACTCGACAGTCATAAGAAGCCGAAAGACTGGGTGCAAATTAAGTGGGTATCTTTTCAACCGCTGCTACCTGGCCAATCCGTAAACACGCTCGACGAGAAAGATAAATTGCTAACCGATCTGTTGAACGTCGATACTGAGCAAACGCCAATTATGCTGGACGGATCGGGTGATTTGAAGCGCGAAACGCATGTTTTTGAGCGAGGTAACTGGACCGTAAAAGGGAAACGCGTAACGCCCGACGTACCGAAATCTTTTCCGGCAATGGATCCAGAACTACCAAAAAATCGCTTGGGACTGGCGCGCTGGATGGTCAGCCGGGAGCACCCCCTGACTGCCCGTGTAGCCGTTAATCGTTTCTGGGAACAGCTCTTCGGCACCGGCATTGTCGAGACCGTTGAGGATATGGGTACACAGGGAATTTCGCCGACGCACCGTGAATTGCTTGATTATCTGGCTGTTGAGTTTATGGAAACTGATCGCTGGAGCGTGAAAAAGCTTCTAAAACGCATGGTCATGTCCGCTACGTATCGGCAACAATCGAACGCTACTGCCGAACTGTTGGCAAAAGATCCGTTTAATAAGTTGCTAGCGCATGGGCCGCGCGTTCGTTTATCGGCCGAGGCTGTTCACGATCAGGTGCTGGCCGTCAGTGGTATACTGAGTCGTAAGATGTACGGCCCAAGTGTGATGCCCATTCAGCCTGAGGGAATCTGGCAATCGCCCTATGATGGTGAAACCTGGAAACAAAGCACAGGTGAAGATCTGCATCGGCGGGCGCTGTATACGTATTGGAAACGTACTGCCCCATATCCGTCGATGGTGACGTTCGATAGTCCGAGTCGGGAGTTTTGCCAACTGCGTCGAATACGAACCAATACACCTTTGCAGGCACTAGTTACGTTAAATGATCCGGTTTATGTAGAAGCAGCACGGCAGTTAGCAACCTACATGTACCAGCATGGCCGATCGCCCGAAACGCAGATACAGGCGGGTTTCCGACAGGTCATGCTACGCGATTTATCGGCGAAAAAACTGGCTGTTTTAGCCCGTCTGTACCGAACAACGGAAGAATATTACCGACAGAAACCAAACGAGATGGAGAACTTACTGTCTCAACCCGGCATCGATTGCACGACCGTTACGCCCCAACTGGCAGCGTTGACTCTAACGGCTAATACGATGCTGAATCTGGACGAAGTCATTACGAAAGAATAAGTAACGCCCGATACGCTGACGCAACGCATATGAACAAACTCCTTCAAGAACTCCAACAGGCAGCCGCTGAGCGTGAAACTCGGCGGCATTTTCTGCACACCTGTACAACAGGCCTGGGCGCTATGGCTCTTAGTTCTGTTCTCTGAAGCTGCGGTTTGTCCGGTAAAAATGACGTAACGACAAACGCTGTTGGGGCAACTTCCCTATCAGGTGAGCCTACAACTCCACATCCGTCGCAATACGTACCGAAGGCTAAGCGGGTTATTTATATCCACATGGCTGGGGCGCCAAGCCAGCTGGAGTTGTTTGACTATAAACCTGAGTTAGTGAAATACCACGGCAAAGATTGTCCACAGGAGTTACTCACCGGGAAAAAATTCGCCTTCATCCGGGGTGTACCGAAAATGCTGGGCCCCCAGGGGAAATTTGCTCAGTACGGTCAGTCTGGAGCCTGGCTATCCAACTATCTGCCGCATTTACAAGGGGTTGTTGATGACGTTACGTTCCTGAAGGCTATGTATACAGACCAGTTCAATCATGCACCTGCCCAGTTACTCATGCACACAGGGAGTGCGCGGTTAGGCCGCCCGAGTATAGGCTCATGGGTTACGTACGGACTTGGTACCGAGAACGATGACTTACCTGGCTACATAGTCTTGGCATCAGGTGGTAAGCAACCAGATGCGGGTAAATCGGTTTGGGGAAGTGGCTTTTTGCCGACCGTTTATCAGGGTGTGCAATGTCGTACTGACGGTGACCCGGTGCTTTATGCGTCTGATCCGTTGGGCATTAGCCGCGACGTACGCAAGCAGACCATTGATGCCATCACCGAGATTAATCAACAGCAATACGAAGACGTCAAAGATCCTGAAATTCTGACCCGTATTGCTCAATACGAATTGGCGTTTCGTATGCAAATGTCCGTCCCTGATGCGATGGACATCAAGAGTGAGCCCCAATATATACTTGACAGTTACGGGGCTGACCCAAATAAAGGATCGTTCGCTCGAAATTGTTTGCTGGCTCGTCGCTTAGTTGAGCGAGGTGTACGGTTTGTGCAGCTATTTGACTGGGGTTGGGATACGCACGGAACGGGCCGCGATGGGGCGCTCGAATACGGTTTATGGGATAAATGCCGCGAGTCGGATCAGGCAGTGGCGGCCTTGCTTACGGATTTAAAACAACG
>NZ_JBMDWV010000249.1:0-36486 GCF_048594605.1 Spirosoma sp. | reverse complement strand
ATAATACGAGCCTGAAAGAAGCCAGTTTCAGGGAAGCGTTTTTCGACACCAAAGCGTCGTTTGTTACGGTCAAAAGCGAGTCGATATCCTTTGAAAATGCTTTTTTTCTGTCTCAAAAACCGCTTCTGGATTTCAGTAATCCCCGACCAGCGCAAGTTAACGTAATGGGCGTCAGAACGGCAGCAACCAGTACGTTTCATATTGAGTAGTACTGTATTCAACGCAGAGCCACAAAGAACACGTAATTTGTGGCTCTGCGTTGAAATAAAGCGTTTTATCGTGCTGAATTGTTCATGTCTGCGGCAATTAACCATCGGCCGCTCGTTCTGGTACGAAGGTCCATCAGGGCTACAATATGATTCGCCTATTACTCTCGTTTATAGTTGTGCAGGACACGGTCAATTTCGGAAGCCAACGTACTGAGTAAAAAAGCATAGGACGATAACGTAGCGAATGTTCCTGACTGGTTTTAACGTAAGGCTATTCCGACCTTAGAGAAGTAACCGGATTAACCAGGGCTGCCTTGATACTCTGGAAGCTCACTGTGAGCAACGCAATACCGATTGACAGCGTACCTGCCAGGGCAAATACCCACCATTCCATATCTACTTTGTACGCGAAATCCTGTAGCCATTTGTTCATAGCCCACCAGGCAACAGGCGACGCAATCAGCAGCGAAAAAACAACCAGTTTGAGGAAGTCGGCTGTTAGCAGCGTTACAATGCTGGTAACGCTGGCACCCAGTACTTTCCGGACACCGATCTCTTTGGTACGTTGCTCAGCCGTGAACATCGCCAGACCGAATAGGCCCATGCAGGAAATCAGAATAGCAATAGCCGTAGCCGTGTTGACAAGCTGCCCGGTTTTCTGCTCTTTTTCGTAAAGTCTGGCAATCGAATCATCCAGAAAAGAATACTCAAATTTGTTGTCGGGATACACCGAATTCCATTGTTGTTCAATGCTGGCCAGCGTCGCCTTGACGTCGTTCATCTGCTTTCCTTTCGTTGCCAGCTTAACCCCTATATTTCGGGCCTGGGGCATACTGGCGATGAAAACGGGGCCGATTTTTTCGTGAAATGATTGCTCATGGAAATCAGCCACAACACCAACAATCGGATATTTTTTATCCTGAAATTCGATCATTTGATTCAGTGCATCCGCCGGTTTCTGAAAGCCCAATGCTTTGGCATACGTATCATTGATGACTAACTCCCGCAATGAATCGCTTTTTATGTAATTCCGGCCCGCCAGTAACCGAAGCTGATAGAGCGGAATGAAATGTTCATCGCCGACTTTGGCCGATACGTCCATTTCCACATCCCGCTTTTTGCCTTTGTATTTCAATTTGGTCACCATATGAGAATCGCCCATTGGCGGAAACCATTCCCTTGTTACGCCTTCAACGCCCGACAACTGCCTGATTTTCTGAGCCAGCACTGGACCTTTGTCACCCCACGGCGGACGTATTGATACAATGGCATCGGTTGAAAAGCCCCGGTCTTTGTTTCGCATAAAACTCAACTGACGACTGACCATCAGCGTGCCAATGATAAAGACTAGCGAGACTGTAAACTGGAAAACAATCAACGCTTTCCGAAAGTAGCCTTTCTGCCCGCCTGTTAATGCAGACTGGCCTTTGATTGTCAACGCAGGTACGTGCGACGACAACACCCACGACGGATAAAAACCAGCTAGCAACGACGTAACGGCTGTAACACCGAGCAGAAATAACCCAGTTTGCAGACTGAATAAATCGTACGTTAACCCCTTGGGTATTAGCGACTGAAAGGCCGATAAAATGGGTTTAACCAGCACTAGTGAAATAAGAACAGCTAGGAGCGTCAGGATAACGGTTTCGCCCAGAAACTGGATAACCAGATTACCACGACTGCTGCCCATCACTTTTCGAATGCCGGTTTCTTTCGCCCGATAAACGGATTGAGCTGTCGATAAATTAATGAAATTGATGGCGGCAATCAGCAGAATAAAACCAGCGATGGCCATCAAACCGTAAAGCGTTGGCAGGTGCGCTTTGCGTGAATAATTGTCACCGTATTTTTCGTTAAAATGAACGTCCGACAAGGGTTGCAGGGCGGGCGTGAATTTAAACTCCTTTGGATAGTGAGCTTTGCCAAACCGTTGAAACTGCGTAGTGAACTGATCCGGTGTTGAGCCTGCCGGAAGCTTAACATACGCCTGCGATGCCGACCAGATATCCTCCCATTGATCGAGGTTAATTTCATTTTTTAATTGACTGGCCCGGATTGTTGCCAATGATATGAAATCAGTAAACGTAAAATCAGTTGGCCGTTCCCAGTCTTTCACGATACCCGCTACGTTAACCCGCACCGAATCCTGATAGATGACTTCTTTGCCCAGGATTTGATCGAACGGTAAATCACCAAAATATAGACGGGCTTTCTTTTCCGACAGTACTAACTTGAATGGCTCGTTTAAGGCAACGTCAGGATTGCCAGCCAGCCATTGATACCTGAAAATGTCGAAGTATTTAGGGTCTACAACAACAAGGTCAGCATTGCCGCCGGTGCGTCGCCGACTTTCAAAACGTATCGGTTTTTCGGTTCCGTTCGAAATCAGTACGTCCGATTCGATAGTATGAAAAGCGGCCACGGTACCTAAGCCAGGAATTTCCTTGCGAATACCAGCCGGTACAGCGTTGGGAACAAATCCCACCGGATGTTTTTCCGCGTTTTTGTTGTACTGGGATTCGCCCACCAGCCGGTAAATACGTTCGCTTTCAGGATGAAACGTATCGAAGCTGAGTTCATAATTCGTAATCAGATAAATAGTCAGACAGGCGGTTACGCCCAGCGTAAGACCCAGCAGATTGATGAGCGTGCTGACTTTATGTTTTGTCAGACTACGTAGTGAGGTTTTGAGGTAATTACGTAACATAACCGGATGGAATAAGGATGGTGAAGAGTATTCGGTCGACTGTCGTTTAAGAATAAATGGTAACCCGGCCCGGGGACGCAGAAACCCCAGTACGTTGCGCCAGTAGCGCCGGTCAGCCCGCTCTCGTCCAAGCCGTGCTACGTCCTGTTCATAGCGTTCATGCAAATCGCCCTGCACTTCCTCCAGTAAATGAGGAGCGCAAAACCATTCGAGGAAGCGATCGGCCCATTGGGGTGGTCGAGTGTTCATGGTGGTATGTGGGAGGGGTATTAGTCTGTTTTCAAACTCTTTACCGGATTAATCATGGCGGCACGTAACGACTGCCAACCGACCGTTAAGAAAGCGATGGAAATCGCAAGAAACGCGGTTATAAAGAATACCGACACGCTCTGGTTAATGTGATAAGGATAGTTTTTCAGCCACTCCTGCATAGCATACCAGGCCGCTGGAAAGGCAAAAAGGAACGAGATGGAAACCAGTTTAAGAAAGTCGGTAGAGAGTAGCTGGACAATTCCTGTTACGGATGCACCCAATACTTTCCGAATGCCAATTTCCTTGGTACGTCGTTCGGCCGAAAGGGTGGCTAATCCGAAGAGACCAATACACGAAATGAAAATAGTCAGAATAGCGCCGAAAAGCATCATTTGTTTCCATTTAGCTTCCGACTCGTATCGTTTCAGGTTTTCCTGGTCCATAAATTTATACGAATAGGGATGCAGTGGAAATAATCTTTTGAAGACTTTTTCGATGTACTGAAGGCTTGCTGTTTCGGTATTCGGTTTAATTTTAATGAATGCTCTTCCGTACGCGTTGCCTGGGCGCATCGTAAACAATTGAGGTTTTATTTCCTGGCTCAACGACTCAAAATGGCTGTCTTTAACAACGCCAATAACCGAGTATTTTTTGTCAGTTTCATTGAGCCAGAAATCCACCGTTTCGCCAATCGGATTTTTCCAGCCTGCTTTTTTAACGAACGTTTCATTTACCAGAACGGAGTGAGAAGAATCAGCCGGAAAGTCAGCCGAGAAATTCCGCCCTTTTAAAACCGGTATTTTAAAAAGTGGCAAGTACGCTTCATTGACGGTTTCGTACCAGAAATTTAGTTGGGTTTCGCCGTTAACTTTTGCTACTGTGCCCCAGTTGCCTGCATTTCTTGGCGCTACGTCGATGATTTTTGGGTTTTTCAGTAATTCTTCTTTGAAAAGTTTTACCTCATTACGTTTTAAATTCGACTTGTTGATGAAAATTAAATTTTTGTCATCGTAGCCGAGGTCTTTGCTTGTTAAATAATTGAACTGATCATAAATGGTGAGCGAAGCAATAATGAGAAAGGAAGCCAGCGAAAACTGAAGAACAACCAACGATTTTTGCAGGTAATTCTTTCCTGAAAGATTGAACCGGCTGTAGAGGGTCTGAACCGGATTGTAGCCAGAAAGCACAAGTGCAGGGTAAAAACCTGCTAACAAGCTTGTTATGATGAAAAGCGCTACGTATCCAGTAACCAGTTTGGCGTCAAACAGATAAGAGAGTGAAAGAGCTTTGCTGGACAGTTGATTGAATGTAGGTAAGGCTAACTGAACGAAAACTACGGCAAGAACAAAAGCAACGAAACACAGAATAAACGATTCGCCTAAGAACTGAATGATGAGTTGCGTTCGGGCGCCACCGACTACTTTCCGAACCCCAATTTCTTTCGCCCGTTTTAAGGAACGCGCCACTGTCAGATTAACAAAATTGATACAGGCGATTAGCAGAATAAATAAAGCAATGCCCGATAAAATATAGGAATACGTCGGATTACTTTCGTCAACAAGTCCGTTGCTGGCGGGCAATTCCTTACTGAGATGCATATCGGTAAATGGCTGAAGTGCATAAATCGTTTTATCATTCATCCCAAACTTTTTGTTAATGGATTCGATACTTTTTTGCGCATCAGCTACATAAATCTGATTCATTTTTGCCTCTACAGCTTTGAGGTTAGCGTTGGGAGAGAGGATAACAAACGTATTCTGAAAAACACTGAACCAATTTTCGTTATTTGCCCAGTCTTTTTGATCGACCACCATGGGCATTAATACGTCAAATTTTATGGACGAATTTTGCGGACAGTTCTGCGCAACGCCCGTTACGGTATAAGGCTCAAATTTATCTTCGTCTTTAAAGAAAAGTGTCTTACCTACTACGTTAGTCGAACCGAAATTTTTCTCAGCCATTTTCTCCGAAATTACGACTGACTTCGGACGCTGTAACGCTGTTTTCGGATTGCCGCTTATCAGCGGAAACGAGAAGATGGAAAAGAAACTGGAATCGGCAAAAAAGACGGTTTGGCTCGCCACTTCGTTACCCTGTTTCAGGTCTTTCCTGTTTTCCTGATAGCGGACAAAAGATCCTATTTCTGGAATACCCGCGTGAAATTTAGGACCTGGAAAAATTCCCGTATAAGGTTGTGGTCTGCCCGTCGTAATTCCGGCAGGTGTTACGTCGTAGCTGTAGATTCGGTAAATAGACGGGCTATTGGCGTGAAAGCGGTCGTAGCTCACTTCGTCCTTCGTGTACAACATAATCAGCATAGCAGCCGCCAGACCAATGCTCAACCCAATAATATTGATAGACGAATAGGCTTTATTGCGGGTCAGGTTCCGAAAAGCGATCTTGAAATAATTCTGTAGCATGGCAGGTCTGAATAAAGGAGTTGAGGAATAGTCTTCAGGTTGACGTTTTATTGCGAATGGTAAGCCATAGCGTGGGCGTAGAAACCCCAGTACGTTGCGCCAGTAGCGCCGGTCAGCCCGCTCTCGTCCAAGCCGTACTACGTCCCGTTCGTAACGTTCATGCAAATCACCCTGTAACTCCTCCAGCAGGTGTGGGGCGCAGAACCATTCAAGCAGGCGATCGGCCAGGAAAGGCGGAACGATACGACGATTCGGGGTCATATACTGATGGCAGGTAGAGCGTTCGGTGAAATCGAATTCCAGAGTTGATCGCGCATCGCCCGGATATCGTGGAGCGTTCGGCTGCCGAGTGCGGTTACGGTAAACAGGCGTTTGCGTCGGCCTCCGCGCTCGGCCGTAGCCTCACCCATGTGTGAGGAAAGCATTCCTTTCTCCTGCAAACGGTGGAGCGCTGCATGAACTGCGCTAATGCTTACCGAGCGACCCGTTTGCCGGTCCAGTTCATCGGTAATGGCAACGCCATAAGCACTCTCGTTCAGAACCGCAACAGTCAGTAGTACGATTTCTTCAAACTCTCCAAGGTATGATCGTCTCATGGCTATGAATTACATTAACTTTTGTAGAACAAATATTTTGCCAATTTTTGAAAAGTGCATTTGTGGGCTATCCGGCCCTGTTTTGCGTCAACTACCCTGTCCGAAAACGCACACCATTTGTCCGCGGTCGAACAATCCAGCTCGAAATCAATCCATAGAAAGCGCGACTGTAGTAACTTCGCCGACTCGAACTGATTACTGACACCATGGCTCTCCAGACACTCGTTAAAATTTCCAATGTTACCAACCTCAGTGATGCCCGTTATTGCGCTGGCATGGGCGTAGATATGCTCGGCTTCTCGATGGATTCGGATTCACCGGATTATATTGATCAAAAAAAATTCGACGGGATCAGAGGATGGGTGGCTGGGGTGCAGATTGTGGGAGAAACAACGGCTTCTGACCCTGAGATTATTGAACAACTGCTCGATACGTACCAACCCGACGTATTGCAGGTGGATGAATCGGCACTGTTGCCATACCTGGTTACCTTTGGTAAACCGCTTATTTTGCGCATCGATCTGGCACAGATGACGCTTGATCAACTCAATACGTTATTTCATACGGGAACTGCTGATGCTGATTACATACTGCTGGAAAGTAACAGCTCCATTCATTTCGATGACGATTTAAAGGCATCTCTTCAGCGATTAGCCTCACGCTACCCAATCTTATTAGGAGCGGGAATTTCAGCCCTGAACGTACATGATTTGTTGACCGAATTGCCCGTTCGGGGAATTGCGCTGACGGGTGGCGACGAAGAACGACCGGGCAACAAAGAGTTTGGCGAGCTTATGGACATTCTGGAAGCGATTGAAGTAGAATAGCATAGGGCATAGGGGTAAGGGCATAGGGTATTTAGCAGCTTTAGCCCTATGCCCTTACCCCTATGCCATTAAATCACTACTATGTATTACCTACTATCATTGAAAACACACTTCCATCAATAGCCGCGTCCACTCTTCCAAATCTATTTTCACCAGGCGCTACTATCCACTAGGTTTACAACGTTTTAAACAACCAGAAACCATGAACAAGCGCTTAGAACGTATTGCCGACCAGGCCCAGATTGGGGGCGTATGTGCTGGTTTGGCCGATTATTTTGGAATAGATCGCGCCTTAGTCCGCGTGCTGTTTGTAATCGGAATTTTCTTGCCTCATTTTCCGGCTATAATCATTTATGTTATCTTGTGGATCGCGCTTCCCGAACGGCGTTCGGCTAGTTATGCGGCTCAGTCAACTGTTTATGCAAACCCCGTTTTTTCCATGAATCCCTACAATCCTAACAAACCTGCATCTCCCGACCGTAGCATTGTCGGTGGGGCCATTTTGATTATCCTCGGCGTTCTCTTTCTGATCGATCGCTACCTCGATATCGATTTCGGTGATTTGTGGCCGTTCATGCTGATAGCCATTGGCTTGTGGTTGATTTTTAAGGATCGGATCAAGCCGCCTTACGATAACAACTCAAATTACGGTAATACAACAAATTACGGCAGCACGACAAACTACGGCGATACCCCGTCGGGTAACGATCCTACTGCCTCGCTTTAACGAAGTGATGAGTGGTGAGTGATAGTTTCAACTCATCACTCATCGTTCCTCATACATCACTCAATTATATCATGCAACGAAGAAACGGATTATTCTGGGGGATTTTTCTGCTGACGCTGGGTGTGCTGTTTCTGGCTCGCCGTGTGGGGTGGCTGGATGTAAACTGGCATTCGCTGGTAAACCTGTGGCCCTTACTGCTGATTCTGGCGGGGGTAAATATCATACTGGAGCGACGTAGCAACCCGGCGGCTTTTGTTACAACGGTTATGCTGGCGGTGGCTGTGCCCACTACGTTGTTTGGGTTTTTCTCCCACAACCGGGATCGCGATCGTGATGGATTTCACATGCGCTGGAATCATGATGACGATGATGACGACGACCGTGACTACAGCCATAACGATTCGGATAACAATGACGACGATGATAACGAAAGCGATTATCAGGCCGAGCGGGATCGCCGAAATGCCGACAAAAACGTTCCGCATTCCAATACGTTCTCAGAATCTATGGATGCCAATACGCGTGAAGCTGTACTGAAACTGGCGGGTGGGGCTGGTAAATTTGTGATCAGCGACCCAACCACTGAACTCATCAAAGCCGATACGAAACAGACGCTGGGTATGTATTCGATGACGGTCGACAGAAATCCAACGACGCATACACCAACCATTGAATTAAAGCCATCAAAGGAAGAACAACGTATTGATTTTAAGGATGGTGACTACGAAAATCGGGTGGATGTACACTTGAATACTACGCCCGTCTGGACAATGGACGTAGCGCTCGGTGCCGGACAAGGCAATCTGGACTTAAGTCACTACGCCGTTAAAAGCCTGAAAATTGGTGCCGGTGCTGCCGACCTTGATCTTAAGCTGGGTGCCAAAGCCGATCAGGCGGATGTGAAACTAGACGTAGGGGCGGCATCAGTAACAGTACATGTCCCCAAAGAAGTAGGCTGCCGGATCAAAAAAGATGGTGCCCTGAACGTAGAGCATCTTGATGATTTTACCAATGTCGGTGGTGGGGAATTTGTCAGCCCCGGCTACGACGCATCCACAAAGAAAATGACCATTCGCTACAACGGTGGCATCTCTAGCTTTAGAGTGGTGAGGTACTAGCTAGTAAGCTTCACCTGAGCGTTAAAAAGAGCCCAGAGCAGTACGTTCTCTGGGCTCTTTTTGTTTTCTGGATCGTTTATTTTTCACAGTGATTTACGCACAATAAGCTTAAACGGGTTCTCGATGTGTTCGACACTACCGTTTAAGACCAGTTGAGCGGCTGTTCGACCCATCTGCGCAAAATCGGTTGACATAACCGTGATTCCTTCCAGTAGAAATTCTTTCAAAGGCGTATCGTTGTACGATAAAATCCCAACCTCCTGCCCTAGTACATACGAGGTCTGCTTAATCTTCTTGATCAACTCGACAAGGTCTTCTTCCATCAGATTAATGTAAGCTTGCTGCGGTTCAATTGACTCATTCTGAATGTTGTGAATGACGCGCGTCTGGAATCCGTGTTCGTAGCAGAATTTGTAATAGCCATTCAAAATGGCTTTCGGATGATACGTGTAGGAAGGAAAAAGAATACTCAGGGTTTTGTATTTCTGTAACAGCGGCAGAGCTTCTACCAGCGCCTGATAAAGATCTTTCTCAAAGTTCTGAAAAACAGCCGCGTAGTTTCCCGTTATACCATCCAGCAACTTATCCATAATCACCAGCTTGTGTTTAGGGATGCTGTTGATGAGTTCATCGGCTTTTTCGCCCCCTTCAAAAAAGTGACCAATAATAACGTAGTGCGTATGATTCCGGGTCTGGCGCAGAATCAGATCCCGAAACAAGCGAAAATCATTATTGTAAATAAAAAAATCAATAGCCACCGTCGGGCCCAATAACTCGACAAACGAGTCGTAGATGATTTTTTTATGGACGCTTAACTTGTTGAACAGCAGGAATATTTTGAGATTATTTCCGGTTGGCGTGTAGTTGATATAAAACCCTTTTCCCTTAACAGCCCCAATAATTTCCTTTTCTTTCAGAAGTTCGTAGGCCCGCTCAATAGTGCCTTTCGATACGTCGAATTCCGCGCACAGTTCATGGATAGAGGGAAGTTTATCGCCCGGTAAAATATCCCGATTTTCGATACCCTCTACAATTGAATTATAAATCTGCTGGTATTTCGGTGTATTCGAGTAATCGTTTATCTTAATATGGAAAAGCATAATGGAAGGCGCTATTCAGAATTAATTAAAAAGGAAATCGACAGCTATGTACTACTGACTATCGGCGCCTGCCAACTGATTGGTAGGCGCTTTTTTCTTATAAGCAGACGGTTACGAGAGTAAGTCACTATTGAAAATACTAAGAAATTTATCGAAATAATGATAAAATAGGTAGGTATAGGAAAGTCTATATTGGCCTATTGTAAATATTTGACTAATTGGTTGGCTTTTTTCTAGCCCTGTTTTCTGTTTCTAAACCATATCCTAACAGTCTATGAAAAAACTTTACTTGGCGTTCTCACTCGCATATGTAGCAAGTGGCCCAACAAGTTTTGCTCAGCAGTCGGGAGCAAATCTGCACGACGGAATTGCATCAACGCCCGGGCAAATGTTGGCTCGTTACGTTCCAAAGCTGGAAAAACAAGACGAACGTAGTGTGCCGGCGGATATCACCGTATCGGGCAAAGTAACCGACGACAAGGGTTCGGGCATGCCTGGCGTCAGTGTGGTCGTAAAAGGGTCAACAACAGGAACCAATACCGATAGCGACGGACGGTATCGAATCGGTGTGCCGGGTACCAGTTCCGTATTGGTGTTCAGCTTTGTTGGTTATCAGAAACAGGAAATAACCGTTGGTAATCAGACCAGCGTAAACGTTACGTTGCAGCCCGACGATCAGACGCTGGGCGAGGTTGTGGTGGTTGGTTATGGATCGCAGCGCAAGCAGGACATTACGTCGGCGGTGTCGGTAATCAACATGCGCGACATTGGCGAGCAGCCCGCCAGCAACCCAAACCAGATTCTTCAGGGACGCGCACCGGGGGTGGTCGTGAAACAAAAAAATGGGGCACCTGGCGGCCAGTTTGAAGTGCGGGTTCGAGGTATTGGTTCAATAGGAGGGGGGAGTGATCCGCTCTACGTCATCGACGGCTTTCCGGTAGGTACGTCGGTGGGTCAGAACCTGAACCCTAATGATATTGAGAGTGTAACGGTACTGAAAGATGCGGCTTCAACCGCAATTTATGGGGCGAGAGGGTCAAATGGCGTAGTACTCATTACGACCAGAAGTGCAAAGGAAGGTAAAGTTAACGTCAATCTCTCGCTCGATTATGGCGTACAGAGCGTACCGATGTCGCGCCGGGTGAAAATGCTGAACGGCGTCGAATTTGCGCAGTTCAAGAAAGACATTTTCATGGATCAAATCCGGATTCTACAGGGGCGCGAACCCTTGGAAAGTGAAGTGCCCATTGGCTACCGCTTTCCGGAACAGACGCAGTATTCGACTGACTGGTATGACCTAATCATGCGAAAAGCCGCGCCCTATTCTGATCTGAACCTCGCTGTTTCATCAGGGACTGGACCTATCAAATCAGTACTATCCGTAGGGTATTACAAAGAAGATGGAGTAATTAAAGAAACAAACTACGATCGGATTTCGGCCCGGGCTAATCTGGGTGGTCAAGTCAACAAATTCATTAATGTAGGTCTGAATATTAATGGGACTTATACACGGCAAAACCTGGCGAATACAGATGGCCGAAGCGCACTGGTCGGTGGCGCTTTATTGATGGACCCACGGGCTACTCCCTACAATCCAGATGGCTCGCTGGTGCCCTACATTAATGGGGTCGATGGCGTTTTTGGCTTCCCGAACCCATTGTTTGTTTTACAGAACGTACTGCGCCGTCGGAATATCTCTGATCTGCTGTCGAACGGGTTCGTGGAGGTTTCGTTTCTGCGAAATTTCAAATTTAGGACGTCGGCCAACATCAAGCTGAACAACAATACATACAAAGAATACGTACCCTCTACCATCGGGTTGTCAGTAGCCAATGGTACGGCAGGTGCTCCACCCCGGATTGCCACCGAAACCGACAATACGGAAGAACTGACCAACTACGCACTCGACCAGTTACTGACGTATCAAAAACAAATCAACAACAACCATAATATCGATGTATTATTGGGCTACACGGCACAGCAGGAGCGGGTTCGCGGATTTACAGGGTCGGGTAACACGTTTCCCGACGATCTGGTACCGTATCTAGGATCGGCGTCGATACGTTCGGCCAACTCGTACGAATACGGCTGGAGTATGCTGGCATTAATTAGTCGGGTCAACTACGCTTATAAAGACAAGTATCTTCTGTCAGCGTCATACCGTCGGGAGGGTAGCTCACGTTTTGGGGCCAACAATAAATACGGCGATTTTCCTGCTTTTTCGATTGGCTGGCGGCTGACTGAAGAATCGTTCATGCCCAAAACGGCGTTGCTAAGCGATCTAAAGCTGCGGGCAAGCTGGGGGGTTACGGGGAATAACAACTTTCTTACGATCGGTAATTACCCCAGTCTGGCCTTCGTCGCAAGCGCTATTGGTACAACAAACTATAACTACATTTTAGGCAGTGGGTTTGCGGCTGGTAAGGTTGTGAGTGCCTTTGCCAACCCAAGCCTGAAATGGGAAAAATCGAATCAATTGGATATTGGTCTGGACGTCGGCTTGTTCAACAATAAACTGACTCTGAACCTGGAATATTACAATAAGATTACCAATGATATGCTGCTCCCGGTTTCGATACCGTCGGTCTCAGGCTTTACAACGGCCTTGGATAATATCGGGAAAGTAGAGAACCACGGGTTTGAGGTCGGGGCGGAATACCGAACTAATTTCGGTCAGCTCAACTTCCGTACCAACGCCAATATCAGCTTCAACCGTAGCAAAATTCTGGCCATCAAAGGCGCTAACGACATGCTGTGGTACGGTGGTTTCTACGGAGGCTACAACGTGCAGAAAGTGGGCCGCCCAATCGGGATGATCTACGGTTATCAGAAAGTGGGTATTTTTAATACGCAGGCCGAAATTGATGCGTGGGCCAAGCAGGACGGCGTAATTCCGGGGGGGATGAAGTTTGTGGATACCAATGGCGATGGCGTGGTTTCTTACGATACGCAGGACATGGTAGAAATTGGCAACCCAAATCCAGCCTTTACCTGGGCTTGGACCGTAGCGGCTGACTACAAGAAATTCGACTTGAATATCATGTTCCTCGGTGTTAATGATTTTGATGTCTACAGGAATATCGAAGCCTCGACCATGAACATGGACGGCGTGTTCAATGTGCTTGATAAGGCAAAAGATCGCTGGCGTTCGCCCCAGAATCCCGGATCGAACCCCGACGCGAAAAATTCACAGGGCGGTACGAGCTACTTCAAATGGTCGCGCGAGAGCAGCGAACGCTACATATATGATGGCAGTTATACCTGGCTTAAAACCGTTACCATCGGTTACAACCTGCCCAAGTTCAAATCGATTCTGAGCGGTGCCCGCATCTTCGTGACGGGCAACAATCTATTCATCTTTACCAAATACCCAGGCAATAACCCGGATGCGGGCGTAAGAGGTACGAGCACAAGTTCGAATAATGTTGAGTTGAACAATGACGACGAATCGTATCCGGTTCCAAGAACACTGGCGGCAGGTATCAAACTTAACTTCTAATCGACACGAAAAATGAAAAAAATAACTGTCTTAGGTGCATTCTTCCTTTGCCTGACTCAATTTTCGTGCAAGGAGGATTTTCTGGTAACCACCGACCCTACCCGTATCGGTACCGACCTTTTTTATAAAAACGAGACCCAGTTTTTACAGGCTCTAAGTGGAGTGTATGGTCAGTTACAGGTAATTACCAACTCGGCCTATATTTTTCAGGAGTTTCCTTCCGATAATACAACGCTCGATTTTAACCCGCTTGACCGGGGCGGTGCGGCCGGCTGGGAAGCCTTCGAATTCTCGACGGTCAATCAGGGTAACGGCGAAATTGCCAATGTCTGGAACCAGTATTATCAGGCTCTATACAACGCGAACTACACGCTGGAAAAACTGGCAACCAGTACGCTCGATGCATCGGTAAAAGGTCCAATCGAAGGGCAATTGAAATTCCTGCGGGCCTACTTCTATTTCAATCTGGTGCAATATTTCGGGGACGTAGTACTCGTTACATCAACCCTCACCAATCCGAATCAGGCCTTCGATCTGGTACGTTCTCCGCAGGCCGATGTCTGGAAGCAGATCGAAAAAGACCTGACCGAAGCGGTTGCCGTCTTGCCTGCTACGTATCCGGCTTCTCAACTGGGTCGTGTTACGAAAGGAGCCGCCAATGCACTGTTAGGTAAAGTGTATCTGACGCAGAAAAAATACGCCGAAGCCGTTACTACGTTAAAACTGGTAACGGGGTACAGCCTGAACGCGCTCTATGCCGATAATTTCAACCCAGCCAGAAAAAACGGTCCCGAGTCGATTTTTGAAGTGCAGTATCAGGGCGGAAACGATCTGGGCGAGTGGAGTAGTTTTGCGTATCTGTTTGCCCCACGGCTTTCGGCAGGTGCAATAACTGGCTTTGCCAATACCGCTCCTTCAGGACGTAACATTCCAACCAACGACATGATTGCGGCCTACGAACCGGGCGATTTGCGCAAAGATGTTTCGCTGAAAACCAGTTATACGTTGAATGGGGCAGTGGTCAATATCCCATACGTAACGAAATTTACGTACCCGCACACCATTACCGGACGTACCGACAACAACTGGCCTGTACTACGTTATGCCGATGTGCTGCTGATGATGGCCGAAGCCATAAACGAACAGTCGGGGCCAACGGCTGAAGCATTCGGATATCTGAATCAGGTGCGGAAACGGGCTGGCTTGAAAGACCTTGCGGGGCTGGACAAAGCGGCTTTCAAAACGGCGGTTTTGAAGGAACGACGGGTTGAACTGGCCTTCGAGAATCACCGCTGGTTCGATCTGAAACGTACCATGACACCCGCCGAACTGGCTACATTCATGAATGCGCACGGCACCAGGGAAAAAGCAAAACCCACGGTCGACCGGGGCGGAATCGCCTTCAATGCTCAGGATTATGTCTATAGCGATTTCGAATACTATTTCCCGATTCCGGCTCCGCAGATTCTGATTAACAATAAGTTGACGCAGAACCCTGGCTATCAATAACAGACAGGTCGGGCACTTTTTCAGTACGAATTGACGTTGTAGAACTTTGATTCGTACTGAAAAATCGCGAAAAAGTAATGAGCTTGTTTACCGATAACTAATCCATTTAGTAGTGACAATCTTTGCAGAATCTTTTTGGCTTTGGCAATTTTTAGGCCGATTACACCCACTCATCGTTCATTTTCCGGTTGGCCTGCTGTGTGTGGCGTTTCTGCTCGAAGCTGTTGACTGGTACCGTAAATCAAATCAATTTCGGGCTACTGTTACGGCCTTGCTCTGGATTGGAGCCATCAGTGCGGTAGCGGCCGTTATTTTCGGTTTCATCCTGATTAACCAGGAAGACTACGCGGGCAAGGGCGTTACCATTCACCAATGGTCGGGACTGGCAACGATGGTTCTCTCCTTATTAACCATTCTTGCGCTACGTTCCGGGCAGCTCGTGGCCTATCGCAGTTTGCTCACGCTGACAGTGGTGGGCGTAAGCGTAGCCGGACATTACGGGGCATTACTTACGCATGGCGAAGATTACATCAGCAGCGTACTGCCCTTCGGCGATAAGCCCAACGTAGCAAGCTCTCCCGCCAATAACGTACTATTCGCCAGTCTGGAAACGAATAAACCGCTCACTGACAAGCAGGTTCAGGAGTTGAATCTACAGGTCCGATCCATTCTGGCGCATAACTGCTACAGTTGCCACAGTGCTACTAAAACCAAAGGCGAATTGCGGCTGGATAGTAAAGAATTGCTGATGAAAGGCGGTAAGCACGGAGCCATTCTGAAAGCCGGACATCCGGAAGACAGCGAAATTATCCGACGCATTACGTTGCCTGCCGACGATAAAGAAGCTATGCCAACCAAAGGCAAACGGCTGACCGAGCAGGAGGTAGCGTTACTGTCGTTCTGGATAAAAGCTGGGGCGCCCTGGCCAAGTGGCGCCCAAAAAAGCATTTACCGTGTAGCTGAGCTAGAGCCGCGTTTGCCTGCCTTACCAGCCGCTACGGTCGACATTAACAACCCCATTGATCGGCTCGTCAACGTTTATTTTCATAAGAATAAAATTGAGTGGAAGGGCGTAGTAGACGACCGGACGTACATGCGCCGGGTGTACCTCGATATTGTCGGATTAGTTCCTACGCCCGAAGAGGTTGCCCGATTTACTGCCAATACGCGCCCCGACAAACGGGAGACACTGGTAAAATCGCTGCTGAGCCGAAATAATGATTATGCCCAGCACTGGCTTACTTTCTGGAACGATGCACTACGTAACGACTACACCGGAACGGGCTACATCACCGGAGGCCGCTACGACATTACGAAATGGCTGTATGCGTCGCTGAAGAAGAATAAGCCGTATAACTGGTTTGTTCGCGAACTGATTAGCCCTACTAAAGAATCGGAAGGATTTATTAAGGGAATCAAGTGGCGCGGTACCATCAACTCGAGTCAGCGGACGGAGATGCAGGCGGCTCAGAACGTAGCACAGGTTATGCTGGGCCTCAACCTGAAATGCGCTTCCTGTCACGACAGTTTTATCAGCGACTGGAAGCTGGCCGATGCCTATGCGTTTGCCAATATTTTTGCCGATAGTACACTGGAGATCAATCGCTGCGATAAGCCGACGGGTAAAATGGCGGGCCGTCAGGTTCTGTTTAAAGAACTGGGTACGGTTAGCGTGGATGCGCCGACGGAACAGCGCCTTCGTGAACTGGCCGATTTTCTGGTACAACCCAAAGATGGCCGACTGTATCGGACGCTGGTCAACCGAGTCTGGGCGCAGTTGATGGGGCGTGGTATTATCGAACCCGTCGATGCGATGGATAACGAACCCTGGAGTCAGGATTTGCTGGACTGGCTGGCCTACGATTTTGTGCAGAACGGCTATGATATTAAGAAGCTGATTTACACAATCACTACGTCGAAAACATACCAACTGCCCTCAGTGACGGTAAAAGATGCTGACCTGATTATGGCACCTACGTATGTTTTTGAAGGTATGGTACGTCGTCGGCTTACAGCGGAGCAGTTTGCAGATGCGGTGAGTCTGGCCTTCAATCCGATTTATCAGGATACGTCGGTGGTAAAGATGCTGCCGAAAACCATTGGCCGGGAAATTACGTTCCCGCGTGCGTCGCTGGTGAAAAACGACCCCTTCCTGACGGCACTGGGGCGGCCCAATCGGGAAACGGTCAGTACGAGCCGAACCTCGCAGGCCAATCTGTTGCAGGCACTGGAGTTGACCAATGGCGCTACCTTTAACGAGGCTCTGAAACGGGGAGCCGAACGCTGGAAGGCCAGGTACCCATCGTCGGATGTGTTGGTGAAAGAACTGTACCGCAAATCGCTGGGTCGCGATCCGGTGCCGAAAGAAATGGCCGTTGCCCAAAAAATTGTCGGTGCACAACCAACCGCCGAAGGTATTCAGGATCTGGTCTGGGCCATTGCACTTCATCCGGAATTTCAGTTGATCTATTGAAAACACCTTACTCCTGGAGCGAGTGAAGGTAAAATGTCGTAACGCTATGATAAACAGATGGAATCGTCGGGAATTTCTCCAGAAAACGAGCGCTGCTACGTTGGCGGCCCTGGCGGCTGGCGCACCCATTCCTGGTTTGCTGTCGGGCTGTTCGAGTGCTGAAAAAGACAAAGCCAAAAAGCAGGCTAATGTACGCGGCACGGCCGATACGGTGATTTTGCTCTGGATGGCGGGTGGTATGGCGCATACCGAAACCTTCGACCCCAAACGCTACACCCCGTACGAAACGGGCATGGAGGGCAACCGGGTGCTTAGTACGTTCAAATCCATGCCGACGGTGCTGAATGGGATTCATTTCTCGGAAGGCCTGCAATCCATTGGAAAAGTCATGGACCGGGGTACGCTGATACGTTCCTACGTAGCGGCCGATATGGGACACATTTTGCATTCCCGCCATCAATACCACTGGCATACGAGCTACGAGCCCCCGCAAACCGTAGCGGCTCCGCACCTTGGCGCCTGGATTGCGAAGGAGTTGGGCCCGAAGAATCCGGTTATTCCTGCCTTTATCGACATCGGGCAGCGGTTTACGGTAGGGGAGGCTGAAGAACTGAAAGCCTTCCATACAGCGGGGTTCCTGGGTAATGAGTTCGGGCCGTTTTTTATTCCTGATCCAAGTCAGGGACTGGAAAGCGTGCGTCCGCCGGTGGGTATGGATGCGCGCCGGTTCGAGCGTCGGAATCAACTCTACAACGAACTGATCAGCAACAGTCCACATGGAGAATTTGGCAGCGATTATCAGAAAGAATCGCTACGTCGGTCGATGGAACAGGCGTATCGTTTGCTGAATTCGCCGGAAGCCAAAGCGTTTGACCTGAGCACTGAGCCCAAGCACATTTACGAACGATACAACACGGGCCGTTTTGGGCTGGGTTGCCTTCTCGCTCGCCGACTCACGGAAAAAGGCGCTCGATTTATCAGTGTAACCACCGAATATGAGCCGTTTAAGGGCTGGGATACACACGAAAACGGGCACTCCCGGCTGGAAGATATGAAATGCCAGATTGATGGCCCGATTGCTCAACTGATTCTGGACCTGGAAAAAACAGGTCATCTGGATCGCACCATGATTATTCTGGCCAGTGAATTCAGTCGGGATATGATGGTGGAAGGCCGCCCGGATGCCAAAGTTCAGGAACAAGTGAAACAGCCTGATATTCTGAATGATCCGAAATTTTACGGGATGCACCGCCATTTTACGGATGGCTGCTCGGTGCTAATGTTCGGTGGGGGTATTAAAAAAGGATTCGTGTACGGTAAAACTGCCGACGAACGGCCTTGTAAGACTATCGAAAAACCGATACGTATTGAACAGCTACACCAGACAATTTACCATGCGCTGGGTATTGCTTCCGATACGCACTATGAAGTCGAAAAGCGGCCGTTTTATATTACGCCTGATGGCGTAGCAAAACCGGTCCTGGATCTTTTGGTATAGAAGGACTACGTTTTCGTGGTGTCGGACAGTCGGCCGTTGCCGTTTCTGTATCCGATATCCCTCATTGAATTAAGACACTAGGTATTACGATGAGGCAACTATCATATTATCTGCTCACGGCAACCATCAGCTTTGGCTGGTTCACGCAGGGGTGTACGAATCGCTCGTCGACGCAGGCTGATGAGGAAAAACTGCCCGAAACGGTTAGCTATAACTTCGATATTCGGCCTATTCTGTCGGATAAATGCCTGGCTTGCCACGGGCCGGATGCCAACAAACGGGAAGCGGGTTTGCGGCTTGATATGCCCGAAAGTGCGTTCAAAGCGCTGAAAGAACATCCGACGGCGCACGCACTGGTGGCGGGTAAACCCGAGTTGTCGGAAGTGTTTCGGCGCATTACGTCACAGGATACATCGACGCTAATGCCTCCTGTAAATTCAGGGCTGAAATTGTCCGCTCGCGACATAAAACTCATTGAAAAGTGGATTCAGCAAGGGGCCGTTTATGAAAAGCACTGGGCGTTTGTGGCACCGAAGAAACCTGCGCTGCCCCAGGTCGATCAGAGGGATTGGCCGAATAATGAAATCGATTACTTTATTCTGCAAAAGCAGGAACAGAAAGGCTTGTCACCTAACGAAGAAGCTGACAAAGAGCGGCTGCTACGTCGGCTGAGCCTGGACTTGACGGGATTGCCGCCGAGTCTGGCCCTGATGGATCAGTTCATGGCCGACAAAAGCGACAAGGCTTACGAGAAGGTGGTTGATCAGTTGCTACGTAGTCCGACCTACGGCGAAAAAATGGCGATTCACTGGCTCGATATTGCCCGGTATGCCGATTCGCACGGGTATCAGGACGATGGCTACCGGACGCAGTGGCCCTGGCGCGACTGGGTGATTCATGCCTTCAACAAAAACATGCATTACAACGATTTCGTAACCCGTCAGCTAGCGGGCGATTTCCTGAAAAGCCCGAAGGGGTGGGGTGGCCCGGGTACTCCTGATAAAGAACAATTGCTGGCGACGGGTTTCAACCGGAATCATAAAATTACCGAAGAGGGGGGCGTCATTCCCGAAGAGTACCGCATCTCCTACGTAACGGACCGGACCGATCTGTTCGGAAAAGGTTTGCTGGGCGTAACGATGGAGTGTGCTCACTGCCACGATCATAAATACGACCCGTTTCCGCAGAAAGAATATTACCAGCTCTTTGCATTTTTCAATAACGTAAAGGAGGTAGGCATTGAATCGGTAATTGGCGGACCCGATACGTATGCCAAAAAGCCGCTGATGGAAATCTGTGACGAGGACGTAAAGGAAATTCTGTCGTTTGTGAGCAAGCGCGATACCAACAAACTGATTGTGTCGGTGATGGGTGATCTGGATACGACCCGAAAGACGTTTGTGCTGAAACGGGGCGCCTATGATGCCCCCGGCGACGAAGTTCAGCCCGGTACCCCGACTGCTATTCTGCCCTTCAATCCGAATTATCCGAAGAATCGGCTTGGTCTGTCAAAATGGTTGTTTGACCCAAAAAATCCGCTCACGGCGCGGGTGTACGTGAACCAGTTGTGGCAGGAGTTCTTCGGGAAAGGTATTGTAAAAACCTCCGGCGATTTCGGGATGCAGGGCGAACTCCCAACGCACCCCGAATTGCTCGACTGGCTGGCCGTCGATTTCAGAGAACACGGCTGGGATATAAAACGGCTAGTGAAGCAGATGGTCATGTCTGCTACGTATCGTCAGTCAGCCGTTATCAGCCCTGAAAAATTGCAGGCTGATCCGGATAACAAATACATGGCCCGAGGCCCTCGCTACCGGGTCAATGCCGAGTTTGTTCGAGATATTGTATTGAGCAGCAGTGGATTGCTAAATTCGATGATTGGCGGGCCCAGCGTAAAGCCGTATCAGCCGCCGGGCTTGTGGGAGGGTGCTACGTCGGGTAGGGGGCTGCTGTCGATGTATGTGCAGGATCATGGCGCAAAACTGTATCGGCGTGGCATGTATACGCTTATCAAACGTACCGTTCCGCCCCCGTCGATGGCTATTTTCGATGCCAGCAATCGCGATCTCTGCGAAGTACGACGACTGAAAACGAATACGCCCTTACAAGCCCTGATTATGATGAACGATCCGACTGTACTGGAAGCGTCAAGGGTATTGGCAGCGAAATTACTACAGGAAAAAAGTGCAGTGCCAGATAAGATTGACAAAGCCTTTCGTCTAATTGTGAGTCGGAAACCACGCGAAAAAGAAGTCGATGTGCTGAAGACGTATTACGAAAAAGAGTTGAAGCAATTAACTAAGCCAAAAGCTGAAAAAATGCTGGCCGTAGGCGAATACCCGATTCCTGCTACGTTGGATAAGGTGCAGTTGGCCGCTATGATGCGGATTGTTTCGACGATCTATAACCTGGAAGAAACGATTATGAAGTCATAAAACACCTGAATTTTCGAAGGGACTTAGGTGTGAAAAGTCTTGTTTGCTATGGAAAAGGAAATCTTAGAACACGGATTCAATTTTAACCGGCGTCGTTTTCTGTCCCGACTGAGTTTGGGATTGGGGAGCGCGGCTCTGGGCTCGTTGCTGATTCCTGATCTATTTGGGGGCGGAGGTGCCGACGATGAGGGATTCACGCCGGGGATGCCGCACTTTGCGCCCAAAGCCAAACGGGTCATTTATTTATTTCAGAACGGCGCTCCGTCGCAGCAGGAGCTGTTTGATTATAAACCGAAACTGCGGGAGATGTGGGGGCAGGAAATTCCGCCATCGGTTCGTGGAACGCAGCGCCTGACCGGCATGACGGCCAATCAGAAGGAGTTTCCACTGGTTGGGTCGTTTGTCGATTTCAAGCAGTACGGTCAGTCGCGGGCGTGGGTAAGTGATCTGTTTCCGTACACGGCGAAAATCGTGGATGATCTGTGCATTGTGAAATCGATGTATACTGAAGCCATCAACCATGACCCGGCCCTGACGTTTCTTCAAACCGGTTCGCAGCAGGGTAACCGGCCTAGTATGGGCTCCTGGCTGAGTTACGGGCTTGGTAATGAGAATAAAAACCTGCCGAATTTCACTGTACTGCTGTCGCGGGGCATTGGCAATGGACAGGGCGTTTATTCGAAATTGTGGTCGAACGGGTTTCTGGATTCCATTCATCAGGGGGTGCAGTTCAGCAAAGGCGAAGACCCTGTTTTGTACCTGCGCGACCCGGAGGGCATGAACCGACAGGAACGCCGGGAAATGCTCGATAATCTAGCGCAACTGAACGAAATGGGCTATCAGGAGTTCGGCGATCCGGAGATTATGGCCAAAGTGAAGCAGTACGAAATGGCTTACCGGATGCAAACCGCCGTGCCCGACGTAATGGATTTATCGAAGGAGCCGGACGACATTATCAAGCTCTACGGACCCGACTGTCTGGTTCCCGGTACGTTCGCGGCCAACTGCCTGTTGGCGCGTAAGTTGTCGGAAAATGGCGTTCGGTTTGTTCAGCTTTACCACCAGGGCTGGGATCAGCATGGGAACCTTCCGTTCGAGATTGCGAAACAGGCAAAAGACGTCGATCAGGCGTCGGCGGCACTGGTTACCGATCTGAAACAGCGCGGCTTGCTTGATGAAACGCTTGTGATCTGGGGTGGCGAATTCGGACGTACCAGCTATACACAGGGAAAGCTAACTAAGGAGAACTACGGCAGAGACCATCATCCCCGCTGCTTCACGATCTGGATGGCGGGTGGCGGTATTAAGCCCGGTATTGTGTACGGCGAAACGGATGAAGTGGGCTATAACATTGTCAGTAATCCGGTGCATGTACACGATTTTCAGGCAACCGTACTGCACCAGTTAGGGCTGAATCACGAAAAGCTGATCTTCAAACATCTGGGCCGTCGGTACCGCCTGACAGACGTATCGGGCAAGGTCGTTCACGATATTATTGCATAGCTAAAGTTTGAGGATATCCTCAGTTTGACCCGCTGGGGTCAACTATTTATAGCAATTATTACCTCTATAAACATATGACCTCAGTGGGGTCGAACTAAGTTGCTAAATGCAGAAAAAGTTGGTTGGGCTATTAGAACAGGCCCTATTTGCTTCGGCGGTTTTTATTTTGGTTTTGCTGGCTTTCGAAACCAAAATCGTTATTCCGGTTTGGCTGCAACCCCTTGGGCGAATGCATCCGCTGATCCTGCATTTTCCAATCGTTATTCTGCTGTTGGCGGTAGTCGTGGAAGCGTTTCGTTTTCGCAAGGCGAGCGTAACCGTTCAGTCGGAAAGCAACACCGCCAGTTTTTCTGAGTTTTACAAGACCTTTTCGGCCAACCTGCTTTTGGTGGGGGCCCTGCTGGCGGCCGTTACGGTCATCATGGGTCTATTTCTTTCCCGAGAGGATGGCTATACAGGAACCGTAGTACAATGGCATAAGTGGACAGGTGTTGCTACATTCTTTCTGGCAGCTCTTATCTATTGGGCACGTAGCAGAGAGTGGTATACGCCCGTAATGGCTCAGTCGGGAGCGGTTTTGATGAGCGTTGTTCTGATTGGGGCAGGTCATTATGGATCCGTTATCACGCACGGCGAAAATTTTATTACAGCGCCCCTTCAGAAGCAGAAGAATACCGACCCCGTTGATTTGCAGCAGGCGCTTGTTTTCAACGATGTTATTAAACCCATCTTTGAGCAGAAATGTACGAGCTGCCATAATCCCGATAAGCTGAAAGGAGAGCTGGCCCTGACCGACGCCGAATCAATTCAGAAAGGCGGCAAGAGTGGAAAGTTATACGTAGCAGGACAACCCGACATTAGTCTATTGCTGAAACGTATACACCTACCGGTAGAAGAAAAAAAGCATATGCCGCCATCCGGGAAAGCCCAGTTAACACCAACCGAAATCAAGCTTTTAGCCTTGTGGGTGAAAGGGCGTGCAGAGTTCAGCAGAAAGGTTGTAGAATTACCCGCTACGGATTCACTACGTATCATGGCAACTACGCTGTTCAAACCTAAGCAACAAACGAAAACAGAATTCGCCTTCGAAGCGGCTGACGATGAAACCGTTAAAAAACTGAATACGGATTACCGCACCATTGCCCCGTTGGCGAAAGAATCGCCCGCGCTGGCTGTTAATCTGTACAATAAGGCAGCGTATTCGTCGGAGAAACTTCAGGAGCTGAGCTCTATCAAAAAACAGGTAGTGTATCTGAATCTGAACAAGTTGCCGGTTAAAGATGCAGATTTAAAATACATTAGTCAGTTTGAAAACCTGGAAAAGCTGGATGTCAATTTTACCGATATTACAGGTAAGGAGCTAAATCAGCTGGCACCGTTAAAACAGTTGCAAAGCCTCGCTCTATCAGGAACGCCGGTAAAATATGCTGATTTGCAGAAGCAAGTGGGTACGTTCAAAAACCTGAAAACCGTGGCGCTTTGGGAAACGGGACTGACTGAGGCTGAGATTCATCAACTCCAGAAATCATATCCTGCCATTCAGTTTATTGCCGGTTTTGACGGCGAAAAAAGTGAGCCCATTCGTTTAAATCCGCCCCAACTTAAGAATTTGCCCATTTTTGCCCAGTCGACGCCGATTCAGTTAAAACACCCGGTAAAAGGGGTAGAGATTCGCTACACAACCGACGGAACCGATCCTGATAGTATCAACTCGCCCATTTGTGATGGTAAAACAATCATTACAGAAGGCACAACAATCAAAGCGAAGGCCTATAAATCAGGCTGGTTCAGTAGCCCTGTTGCTACGTTCAATTACTATAAAAGCGGCTACAAGCCCGACAGCGCGACCTTGCTTATGCCGCTGAATCCGGTTCATCAGGCAGAAGGGGCCAATACGTTTTTTGACCATAAACTGGGTACGCTGAATGCCAATAGTCCGGCTTGGGCTAATAACTGGGCCGGTGTCCGGAAAAATGATCTGGTACTGGTGTCTGAATTTAAAAAGCCGATTAGTATTTCGTCGGTCGATTTACGAACAATGATCGAGCCAGAAACGGGGATTTTCCCACCAGCTGAAATTGAAATATGGGGAGGCAACAGCCGGGATCAACTGAAGCTGATCACCACCACTCATCCAAACTTACCTGCTCCCAAAAGTGATCCTGTTCTGAAAGCTGTAGGCTGCACATTCAAACCGCAGACGGTTTCCTATTTAAAAATAATCGCAAAGCCTGTCTCGAAACTTCCGGAATGGCATCCCAGCAAAGGTAAACAGGGGCTACTGCTGGTTGACGAGGTGTTTATCAATTAATTAGTCCACTGGCGCAGGCATATATTCTCATAGTTGTTCTTACCGAATCGACGCGTTCGTAGCTCTGGAAATATTGAAAATTCCAAGAAAATTACCCAAATAATGCCAAAGTTGGGTATGTATGGGAAAGTTAAGGGAGCAAACCTGGTAATATTTGACAATTGAATTGGCTTTTTTTTAAGCCAGTACGCGTCTATTATCCTATCTCTTATTCTAATAATCCATGAAACGACTCTATCAGTTAGCAGCGCTAAGTATGATGGCAGGCGCGGTTCCCAGTTTCGCCCAGGGAACGCAGACAATTTTACAGAAAAAGGGTATTTCAGCCAGTGGACAGTTGTTAGCCATGCGTGCTACCAACACCGAACGGTTAGCCGTAAAAGTGCCAACTGCAGATATTACCGTGTCGGGGCAGGTTCTCGATGAGAAAGGGAATGGCTTACCAGGTGTGAGTGTCGTTGTGAAAGGAAGTGCGAAAGGGACGAACACCGATGAACAGGGTAACTATAAGATTGCGGTTCCAAATGCCCAGTCAGTGTTAGTGTTCAGCTTTGTCGGCTACCAGAGCAAAGAAGTACCTGTGGCTGGAAAAACAACCCTGAACGTTTCTCTGACGGCCGGTGACCAGACCCTGAACGAAGTCGTTGTTGTTGGGTACGGTAGCCAGTTGAAAAAAGAAGTAACAGGCGCCGTTCAGACCGTTAGTGCAGCCGAAATCAAAGATTTACCGGTATCGCAGATCGGCCAGAAACTACAGGGCCGACTGGCGGGTGTACAAATCAACCAGACAACGGGTAAACCTGGTCAGGGAATTAACATCCGAATTCGGGGGCAGGTTTCGGTTTCGGCCGGTAGTGATCCGCTCTACGTAGTGGATGGATTCCCGATCACTGGGAATATTGCCCAACTCAACCCAGACGAAATTGAGGATCTTTCGATTCTTAAAGATGCGGCTTCTACGTCTTTGTATGGTTCACGGGCGGCTAACGGCGTTGTGCTGATTACAACCAAAAAAGGAAAACCCGGCCAAACGAATGTGAGCTTCAGCGCCTTTACTGGATTGCAAAAAGTGCCAGTACGAGGACGGATCAAAATGCTGGATGCCGTCCAGTTTGCGCAGTTCAAGAAAGACTTCTACGAAGATCAACTGCTTCCTGTTCCCGACATCTTTCAAAATCCTGCCCAATACGAAGGAAAGAACAACGACTGGTACGATGCCTTACTCCGTGTAGCGCCCCTTCAGAGCTATAACCTGAGTGTGTCGAACAATACCGAAAAGTCGAACACGTCGCTGGTAGCGGGTATTTTCAATCAGGACGGGGTGGTGCTAAACAATAAATATAAGCGGTACTCACTACGTCTGAACTCGAACTACAACCTCTCGAATCGGGTGAGTGTTGGTTTCAACGTAGCACCGTCGTATGTGTTCGATAATACACCCCGTACCGATGGCGACCGGGGCACCGGGATTCTGTTCAATGCGCTGCACACCTGGCCGATCATGCCGATTCGGGATGCCAACGGCGAATTAACCAAATTCAATACGTTGCCGAGCAGCACTGGTAATATTTACGCTTATCCGAACTGGGTGCGGGCCGCCAACGAGCTGATCAATGAAACCAAGAATACGAACCTGCTGGCTAATGCCTACGTTCAGTACCGCCCAATTACGGGACTGACGTTGAAATCGACGATGAACATCGAATACCAAAACTCGAAGTTCTTCTTCTTTAACCCATCAACGGCTACCAGTTCGATCAACGTGCCGATCCCAACTACGGCCGTTTCGATTCGGCAGGGACTGGAAAATACGTCCTGGCTGAACGAAAACCTGGCGACATATTCGAAGAGCTTCAACGACCATAACTTTGAATTGCTGGCTGGTTTCACGAATCAGTGGTACCGTCAGGAGTTTAGCCGTATTCAGGCCGATACGTATTCCGATGATCGACTGCCAACCATTCAGGGGGCAATCAACATAAATCGGGGTGGAACAAACAATGGGATCAACCAATGGACGCTGACCTCCTATCTATCTCGCCTGACCTATAATTACAAAGGTAAATACCTGTTTACTGCGGCTATTCGGGCAGATGGCTCGTCTCGCTTTGGGGCTAACAACCAGTTTGGTACGTTCCCATCTGCTTCGGTTGGTTGGGTAGTGTCGGATGAAGATTTCCTCAAAAGCACACCACAAGTGTCATTTGCTAAAATACGGGCTAGCTACGGAGTAATTGGAAATAATAACATTGGTAACTACACCTCGTATGCGTTGGTGAATAATACAACCAATGCGGTGTTTGGCAGTACTGTAGCGACGGGTTCGGTTATTAGAACGCTGGCCAATCCAAATCTGGGGTGGGAAACAACCCGGCAATTTGATGCTGGCCTGGACTTAGGCCTGTTTAACGACCGGATTCAGTTCATTTACGATTTCTACACGAAACGTACTACTAATCTGTTGTACGCTGTGCAGGTTCCACAGGAATCAGGATTTACTAACTTCAACGATAATATCGGTGAAATTAAATTCTGGGGACACGAATTCTCGCTGACTACCAAAAACACGACCGGCAGGCTAAAATGGACAACGAACGCGAACGTTTCGATCAACCGCAATCAGGTAATAGCGCTAGCTCCAGGAATCGATCGGGTATATGGTACATTCCACATCACCCAGGTTGGTAAGCCATTTGGTCAGTTCTATGGTCTGGTTAAGGAGGGATATTATCAGAATGCTGAAGAACTCCGCACGTCGCCGATTATTCCTGGTCGTTCGGCCATCGGAACTATCAAAATGAAAGACGTGAACGGTGATGGTGTTATTACGTATGGTGGTGACCAGGACGACCGGACGATCATCGGCAATCCATTTCCGAAATTTACGTACGGGATCACAAATGACCTGAAATACGGAAACTTCGACTTTTCGATTACGGGTTCCGGTTCGTACGGCAACCAGTTGTGGGTTCGTCACCTGTATAGCACAGCCAATCTGGATGGTGTGTTCAACATGGTGGAGGGCGTAAAAGATCGTTTCCGTGTGCAGAACACCATTCAGAACATCAATAACGTACCAACCCGCGTAGCTACCAACGTAATTACGCAGGGAGCTGGTCAGTTCGGCGCGGTCAATAATGGTGGTAACTTCACCGGTATAGAGCGCGACTGGAACAGCACGCAGTTCCTGGCAGATGCGTCGTTCTTCACGATCAAAAACATTACGTTGGGTTACAGCATTGGCGCCATCAACAAACTCTTCAAATCGGCACGGGTGTATGCGTCGGCGCAGCAGGTATATATTTTCACCAACTATTGGGGTGGGCCAAATCCAGAAACCAGCGGCCAGGCTGATGGTGGTGGTGATGGTGGAAACCTGAGCCAGGGCGTCGATTGGTCGAACTACCCAGTTCCACGCACCTATACAATCGGCGTTAACCTGAACTTCTAAAAACAATAGTATTACGTTGCTGGCGTCAGCGACTAATCCTTAAAAAACTTGTTTCAAATGAAAAGAAAATATATAGCAGCCGCCTTACTAGCCATTGCATTGACGGGCTGCAGCAAAGACTTTTTGAGTGTAATACCCGAAACAGAGCTTAGTTCGCTCACCTTCTTCAAGACGGAAGCCGACTTTCAACAAGCTGTCAACGGGGCTTATGTACCGCTTCGGCAGATGTACAACGAACGGGCGTGGGTACTTGAGGAAATGCACTCCGACAATACGTATTATGCACGTAATACGCTGTACGGCGCTGTGGATGCTACCGAGAACGTTGCGGATTTTGCCATTCCGGTTGGAACAGGGGATGGGGGCGCTAAGGTTACGGCCAATGATAACGTATTGGTACAGTATCGGTTAAACTACGTCGTTATTGCCCGGGCTAACCAGATACTGTCCTTGATTGACGGTACTGGTCTAACGTTCACCAGCGATGCCGTCAAGAATAATCTGAAAGGTCAGGCGCAGTTTCTGCGGGCATTTGCTTACTTCGATCTGGTCCGTTTGTTTGGCAGAGTGCCGCTACACCTGGTGCCCGTTACCGGTCGGCAGGACGCAGCCTCTGAACTGGCCACAACCGAACAACTCTATGCGCAGATTGAGAAAGATGCGACGGATGCCAGCAAAAATCTGCTGAACAAAAAGACCCAGGAAGCCGGACGCGCTACGTCGGGCGCGGCTAAAACACTACTGGCTAATCTGTACCTGACCCAGAAAAAATGGGCGCAGGCCGAAGCATTGATGAAAGACGTAGTAACCAACGATGGCTATCAACTGATGGCTGATTACAACGATGCGTTTTCAACCACGGCAGGTAACAAGAATAATCTTGAGTCGGTTTTTGAAATCCAGTACATGGAGGGCGCTGCAGGATTTAATGGTAACCAGATTTACCGGTTCATTCCGTCGCCCATTACGGCGGCTGAAATAGCTCCCATTACAGGTACATCGAACCCGCAGGCAACCTCACAGGAGAGTAACAACATTCCAACCCCGGATATTATTGCTGCTTACGAAGCGAACGATAAACGGAAAGCTATTTCGATTGGAACGGTTCGATTGAGTACCAGCCTGCGCGAAAACAAAGACTATCCGTACATCAAAAAATACGCACGCACGCACTCGTTGCACAACAACACAGGACAGAACTGGCCGGTTTATCGCTACGCTGAAGTGTTGCTGTTCCTGGCCGAAGCGCTGAATGAACAGGGCAAAACAGCTGAGGCTGCTCCGCATCTGAATCAGGTACGGGCACGGGCCGGACTGGCTGCTACTACAGCGTCGTCGCAGGCGGATATGCGGGAAGCAATCTTTAAAGAAAGACGCGTTGAGCTGGCCTTCGAAAACAAGCGCTGGTTTGATTTGACGAGAACCGGTCGGGTGCAGGAGATTATTGGCGCATACGGTGCTCGCGTAAAAGCGAACCCTGCTGCGTACTACTTCCCGGCCGGCGCTGTTCCGCCACCAAACGCGTTTACAAATCTGGATATATACTATCCGCTGCCAGCTGTAGAATCTGCACTGACTCCGTATTTCTGATATGTTTGACTGTAGAGGCACAGAGTGCCAAAGTGTTACGGGCTTTGTGCCTCTATGGTTAATTAAATACTGTTCTGCATTCGCTTAATCCGCTGATCACAACAACAAAAAATAACAGTAAATAACTTCCTTACTCGTCTCTTATTACCTGAATACAACTGCGAACTGACTACCGGCAGAACGCACTTCTGATGCGCATCGGTAACTTTCTTTGAACCTTATCTATGAAAAACTATGAATTCTAATTTCAACAAGGCTAAACTCGGATTAGTGGTCTCAGGGCTCGTTCTGCTCGGGGCGTCCTGGGTAAGCCTGCACTATCCGGAAAATAACCGGCAGGGTGCCGAAAATCCCAAAGTTGATAAACTCAAGCTTCAGCCTGGTTTTAAGGCTGAGCATCTGTACAGCATTTCTGAAAACCATGAAGGCTCCTGGGTGTCAATGACATTCGACGATAAAGGACGCATGATTGCTTCGGATCAATACGGCGGTCTGTACCGATTGAAAATTCCGGCCGTCGGCTCTGGTTCAACGAAGCCTACAGTTGAAAAACTGGTGATTGCTAAAGATACCAGCGTTGGAATGGGCTATGCACAGGGGTTGCTGTATGCCTTCAACAGCCTGTACGTAATGGTCAACAACCGCCCCAGCAAGCAGTTTCCGAAGACTAGTGGACTGTACCGCCTGCAGGATACGGATGGCGATGACCAGTTCGATAAAGTGACTATGATGAGAGAGCTGAAAGGGGAGGGCGAGCACGGTCCGCACAGCATCGTCCTGTCGCCGGATAAACAGTCACTTTTCGTCGTTGCTGGTAACCATACCGACGTACCACAAATGGATGCGTACCGCTTACCGTCGAACTGGAAAGAAGATAACCTGTTTCCGCTGATTAAAGACCCTCGCGGACACGCCAACGACCGGTACGCGCCCGGCGGCTGGATTGCTAAAATTGACCCGGAAGGAAAACGGTGGGAACTGATGGGCGCAGGCTTCCGCAATGAATTCGACGTAGCATTCAACGAAGCGGGCGATATGTTTACCTACGATTCGGATATGGAGTGGGACTTTGGCCTGCCCTGGTACCGACCAACCCGAATTTGCCACGTACCTAGTGGAGCCGAATTTGGCTGGCGTACAGGAAACAGCAAATGGTTGCCCGGTAATCCCGACAACCTTCCGGCTATCGTAAACATTGGCCAGGGCTCACCTACGAACGTAATGTCGGGGATGAATGCCAAATTCCCCCAAAAATATCGTCAGTCGGTCTTTGCATTCGACTGGAGCTTCGGTATTATCTACTCAATCCATCTAAAACCAAAAGGCGCTTCGTATGAAGGCGAACGGGAAGAATTTATTTCGGGAACCCCGTTGCCATTGACCGACGGCGTCATTGGACCCGACGGTGCGATGTATTTCCTGACGGGTGGCCGTCGGTTAGAGTCTGATCTGTACCGGGTTTATTACGGTGGCAATGATGCCAATACGTCGCCCTTAACGCCAACCTTGACTGCCGAACATAAGCTCAGAACCAGCCTGGAGAAATTTCACGAGGGAGCCAATCCGGCGGCCATTGCGGCTGCCTGGCCAAACCTGAACCACCCAGACCGGTTTGTACGCTACGCAGCCCGGATTGCCGTTGAACACCAGCCTGTAGCGCAGTGGCAGGAAAAAGCACTGGCCGAAACTGATCCGGTTCGGGCTATACAGGCCATTGTAGCGCTGGCACGTCAGGGAAGCGCCGATCTGAAAAGCAAGGCGATTGCTACGTTACTGAAAATCGACTTCAACAAATTGTCGGAACCGCAGAAGTTTGACGTAACGCGTGCGTTCGAATTGATTTTTCTGCGAATGGGGGCACCCGAAGCGGCAGATAAAGCAAAAATCGTTGCTTACCTGAATCCTCATTTCCCAGCAAAAAGCGCACTGCTTAACCGGGGGCTGAGCAAGGATCTGATCTATCTGGAAGCGCCAAACGTAGTGAACAAAACGCTGGCTCTGATGGATCTGAAAACCGAACCCGGCATGAAGGATTTGGATCTGGACCCTGCCACGGCTTCCAATGACCTGATTCTGCGCAACCCGCAATACGGTATGGATATTGCTAAGATGCTGGCGAAAGTACCACCGCTTCAGCAAACGTATTATGCCGTGATGCTAAGCCGCGAAGATGCCGGCTGGACGCCCGAACTGCGCGACAAATACTTTAGCTGGTTTGGCAATGCGTTCAAATTTGAAGGTGGACGCAGCTACGTTGGCTTCATTGATCGGGCCCGGAAACTGGCATTACAACACGTTCCGAAAGAGCAGTTCGAGAAGTACAATAAAATGTCGGGCGCTGATTTGTTGACCAGCTCCGGCAATGACATTGTGAAGAGCGATTATACACCCAAAGGCCCCGGTCGACGCTGGACGCTGGAAAATGCCGTTGCTGCGGTCGATACGGGTAAAATCGCCCCTGATTTTGTGACAGGCAAGAAAATCTATGCAGCGGTTTTGTGCAGCAGTTGCCATGCCATGCAGGGGTCAGGTGGCGATATTGGTCCGGACCTGACTCAGCTCGGAACCCGTTTCTCCAATAAGGATATTCTGGACGCTATTATCAACCCCAGCAAAGCGGTTTCTGACCAATACGCATCTACGGTCTTTGTAATGAAAAATGGACAGTCGGTCGTAGGTCGCCTAGTGAACGAGGATAAAGTTAATTACTCTATTTCCCAGAATCCGTTCGCAGCCAGCGAAATCCGGAAAATACCGAAGAAAGACGTTACGTCGAAGCGGTACTCACAGGAATCAATTATGTTTCCTGGGCTTATCAATAGCCTGAATCCGCAGGAGCTCAGAGACCTGATGGCATATCTGAAGTCGGGCGGTAATCAGAACAACGAGGTGTACAAAGCGGGTGGAAAATAAATAAGAGTGCTTTAGTCATTCCGACCATAAATCGGAATGACTAAAGCAATTCAAACCCACCACAATCAAAAACGAAATAAGATGCTGATGAAAATGACTAGTAAATTCGTTTCAACGGGACTTGTACTGGCGGTTGTTCTGACGGGTAGTATGGGAACGTCCTGCGTGGGGCAAGCAAAAAAGAGTAAAAAAGAAAAGGGCTTCGTCCAGATTTTCGATGGCAAAACCCTCAACGGCTGGGATGCCGATCCGACCTACTGGAAAGTGGAAGATGGTAACCTGACCGGTGAGATTACGCCTACTACGTTACTGAAAACCAACAATTTTATTATCTGGAAAGGTGGCGAACCCGCCGATTTCGAGTTTAAAGGCGAGTTTAAAATTACCGAAACGGGTAACTCGGGCATTAATTACCGAAGCGACCGCCTGACCGACGTACCGTTTGCGCTACGTGGTTATCAGGCCGACATCGACGGAAAGAATAACTACACGGGGCAGAACTACGAAGAGCGTAAACGTACTACGCTGGCGTATCGTGGTCAGAAAACAACCATTGCGCCATATACTGGCGAAAATACACCGGAAGCTATTCGGGCAAAAGTTAGTCGAAACGCCTGGACGGGCATGAACGTAGTGGGTTCACTCGGTAGTTCGGATTCGCTTAAAACGCTGATCAAACCCGGCGACTGGAATACGTTTCATTTGGTCATTAAAGGTAATCGCCTACAGCATTACATCAACGACGTACTGATGAGCGATGTAACCGACGACGACACCGTCAACGGTAAAGCAAAAGGCTTATTGGGCGTACAGGTACACGTGGGGCCACCCATGAAGGTGCAGTACCGGAATCTGATGTTAAAAGAGATGTGATGATTGCCCACAGAGGAACTGAGAACCCAACGTTCTGATAATCAAAACCAGGATAGAATAAAATCTTTGTGTTCTCGCTGCCTCTGTGGAGAATAAATTTTAATTGAAGACAATCTTGACACAACAACCCTGGCATAATAAAGTATCGAATGCAGCCCAGATTGGTGGTATAGAAACCTCCGTTCTGGACAATGGCACCGGACGAGGAGTACGTATCGCCTGGATCAATACCGGAACGGGGCTGCGTTACAAGCTGGTACTTGATCGGGCAATGGATATTGCCGACGCCTTTTTTAATCAGCACAGCCTGGCGTGGTTGAGTCACACAGGCGTTACCTCGCCCCAGCCATTTTCGGATAAAGGCGCCGACTGGCTTCGCACATTCGGCGGTGGATTGCTGACAACCTGCGGCCTCTCGCACGTAGGCGGCCCGGAAACAGACGCATACGGCGAACGCGGGGCGCATGGTAAAATCAGCAATATTCCGGCTACCGTCGAATCCATCGTTCAGCCCGATCCGCTACGTGGCAAGCTCGATATGAGTATTACAGGGCGGATGTTCGAAACGAGCATTTTTGGTCCCCGGCTGGAGCTAAAACGGACCATTGCCGGTACGCTCGGACAACCAATACTACGTATTCATGACGAAGTCAGCAACCTGGGCAATACGTCAGTACCGCACATGCTGCTCTATCACTTCAATTGTGGCTGGCCACTGGTCGATGAAGGAACCGATATTGTCTGGCAAGGTGACTGGCACGCGCGCGAAGGCGGCATAAACGACCAGGTTTTCAACGAACGTAACGATTTTAAAAAGTGCCCGGCTCCCCTGGAGGCCCATCGCGGAACGGGTGAAGCCGTCGCGTCGATCGACGTAGCGCCCGATGAATCAGGGTGGTGTACAGTGGGTTTGCACAATCCGAAAATCGGGCTGGCACTGGCGTTACGTTTCCAGAAAGCCCAATTGCCGTGGTTTATCAACTGGCAACACTGGGGACCGGGCGAGTACGTAACGGGCCTCGAACCGTCAACAAATCCGCTGATTGGGCAGACGAAGGCGCGCGAGAGAAATGAACTTATTTTTCTGGAACCCGGTGAAACCCGAGTATATGAGCTCGAAATTGAGATTTTAACGGATAGTGCAGCGATTGAAGAATTTTTGAAAACTAGTCTAGTAGCGTAATACAAATTCGTATGGAAACAACCTCAGTAGTAAGTTTGGCCAGTAAGGCATTAGAACAGGGAAAGGGCATTTTGCGGCTTACCCCAACCTGGGTTCCCCGGTCTTTCTGCGTACCGGGTCGACGTATCAAACTTCACCCCGACGATTACTACGTATTGGGTGGTGAACGGGGGGGCATCGACGAACGCTGGTTCGCTTCGACCACACCCGCCAAAAATGGTCCGTTAACTGGCGAGAACGAAGGGTTGAGCCATGTTGTGTTCACGGATGAAGACGGCAGCGAACACCAGTTGCTGCTGAAAGATGCGGTTGACGAGCTGAAAGGCGAACTGATTGGTGATCGGCTCTGGAACGAATATAAAGGCTGGCCGATGTATTCCAAGTTTTTCGACAACATGGGGCCTCTGCCGCACCATCTGCACCACAACGACGAACAAGCAGCGCTGATTGGGCAGTTGGGTAAACCCGAAGCGTATTATTTTCCTCCGCAGGTGAACAACCACGGTGGCGATTTCCCGTACACGTTTATCGGTATTGCGCCAGGCACGACGAAAGAGGAGATCAAAGAGTGCCTGAAGAATTTTACGAAGGGCGATAACAAAATCACGAACTACTCGTCGGCATATCGTCTTGAACCCGGCACCGGCTGGGACGTACCACCGGGACTGCTTCACGCGCCGGGTAGCCTCTGTACATACGAACCCCAAAAAGCATCGGACGTATTTGCGATGTATCAGTCGCTGGTGAATGAAGCGATTATTCCGGAAGAACTGCTCTGGAATGGTACGCCCAAAGACCGTATCGGTGATTACGATCAATTGATGGAAGCCATCGACTGGGAACTCAACACCGATCCTAATATGATGGCCAACCGATTCATGCGGCCAAAACCCGTTCGCGACGTAGCAGAAATGGAAGCCGCTGGCTACAGCGAAGTATGGGTTTGCTACAAAAATGAAGCGTTCAGCGCTAAAGAATTAACCGTTTTCCCTGGCCAGACCGTAACCATCAAAGACAGTGCGGCTTATGGTTTTATTATGATGCAGGGACACGGCAAAATTGGCGATTGGGCTATCGAAACGCCCACCATGATTCGCTACGGTCAGTTAACCAACGATGAGTTTTTTGTGAGCGAAAAAGCGGCCCGGGAAGGCGTCGTTATCACGAACCTGTCATCGACTGATAACATCGTGATGCTGAAACACTTTGGCCCAATGAATCCGGATCTGATCTTGTAGTTTACTGTTTACAGTTTACGGTCTTCTGTTGCGCGAAGCGATCATGCTCCAGCT
>NZ_JBMDWV010000248.1:0-14076 GCF_048594605.1 Spirosoma sp. | reverse complement strand
GTGTGGGGTTCATAAACCCGCACCGGCTGGGGGGCGCTAAGTGGGGGTTTTTCTAACCCGACACCACAAACGGCGCTTGTTTAAATCAGCTACACGTTACGTTAATTTCTCATTATTACGGTGCCGTGTGGCATCGCGTATGTTTTTCTTATCCAGATTTTTCTGAAATGCTTCGGTCAGATCAACACCCGTCTGGTTGGCGAGGCAAATGAGCACCCATAATACGTCGGCCAGTTCATCACCCAGATCTTTATTTTTATCCGACTCTTTCTCCGACTGCTCACCGTAGCGCCGGGCTATAATTCGGGCCACTTCGCCAACTTCTTCAGTCAGTTGAGCCATGTTGGTCAGTTCGTTGAAATACCGAACACCAACGGTTTTTATCCAGTCGTCAACAGTAATTTGAGCGTCTTTTAGCGTCATACTCGATTTATTTACAAGGAAAAATAGTAGTCTCTAATCTTGCTCGCCATCAGTTTTCGTCTCATCATCAGGAAGTCACCATAGTCGCTAATCTGCATATGCATTATCTCTGATGGAACACAATTCATCCGAAGATTATCCAAAAGTTGCTGTTCCGTTGCAAGTCCGCTTATTGACTGATTGTCTTCGTTCATTTGAGATTGTATTAAGGCGAAGTAATCGTTCGGTGGTCGGTTACCAACTTTAATATTTATTTCAGATTGCATGTAAACGTAATTGGCAATCTGATTATATCGACCACGATCAAGCCCATTCCGCTTTAAATAATCCTTTGGAAACAGATGATGAATGTCTCCCCGAAGTGATATTAAATCACTCACCAAAACATCTTTTGATAAAAAACCTTTATCGTTGGCTTTAACTTGTGAGGCTAAAAATACCAGAAAGTAAGGGCTGCTGGCTACAGAGGTATCTAAACTCTGTAACAAAGATGCGCTCCAGAAAGCATCGGATAATTCCCCTACTTCTTTTTCGTGTAAATACTCTTCAAAAAGTCTTTGAGAAATTTGCTTTATGTCATAGTCAAATATACTCTCAGGGGAACCAGAATAACGGCCCGTTAGAATTGAGTAAACAAGCCACCGTTTTACGTACCGTTCTATGGCAGTAGAATTCACGCCTAATTCTTTAAGTTTTAAGTAAAGAATATAAGCAAAATTAAGTGCATTCTGAGATCGAATTAACTTAGGATCTATGAAACCGGCTGATTTAACAATCATCAGAAAGCGTTTAAAATTCGTTTCACTGATAAAGTTATTAACGCCAGCTCGGAGCATTGAGAAGGATTTCTCAGCAATGGTGTCCTCGTAGGTACGTGTTTCGAAATTCCGTCCTGATAATAAGCTGACTAAATCTGAAAGACGTCCCCGGTTAAATTGTGAGGTGAAAGCTACTCGGATTAGATCATTATAATCAGGATCATACAAATCTTCATTCTCGGTTTTCAGCCATTGCATTTTTTGAAAATAATCTGTCTTGGCAAACTCCTGATCATTATCAACAATATGTTTATAAAATTCAGGAGCTACCGCTAAATGACAAAAGTAATCAATGGCTTTGCGGAGTTCATTACCGCGATATTGAGTGTCTGCCGCAATTTTACTCATGGCAAAATCGGCTTGGCTCAAGACTACCCCTTTCGAGTTAATACGAATAAATATTTCGGTCACTGTCTCAATGTCCAATTCAGGCGACAGCTCAATCAAACCAATCTGTTTTTTGGGAATATTGATTAACGTTGAAAATGCATTTCGAACCTGCTTTTTGTCAACATCGGGATTCAATTCAAAGTAATTCTCAGCTATTTCAAAAAGGTCTCCAGTGATAGCTTCTGCTATATCATGAATCCAAGTTTTATCCTTAAGTATAGCCGGATTCTGAACCTCAAATCTTTCTTCAATAGGATTGAATGCTATTTTGATTTTAATTCGTTCGTAAGTCTTGTTAACCACATAATGACCTAAAATAGCCGCAGTTAATGCCGTAACACGTTGTTGACCGTCAATCAATACCTTCTTACCTTCACTCAAACTACCATCTTTTAGCCGAACGTTTGGGTTCCGCCATGCAATAATATAACCGACCGGGAATCCTTGGTATAAGCTATCCATTAGATCTCTAACTTTGGAGCTATCCCACACAAAAGGTCTCTGTATTTCAGGAATAGCAATCTCTCCGGAGTTTACCCAAGCTAATACTGTCTCAATTAAATGTTGATTTACGGCGTATTTCTGCATCGAATGATTATTAATAAGAAGGCTAAAAGCAAAAAGAACGGCTAATTAGCACCGTTCTTTTTGCTTTCGTAATAATAAGTGATTACCGTTAATCCAGGCTAAACAAATTTCAGTCTTACTTTTCCGGTAAAAACGTCAGCGAACTGAACTGATCTTCTACGAAAGCTTCCTGGGCGAGCGTTTGCAGTTGTTCGGCCGTTACGGATCTGATTTCATTGAAAATATCAGTCAGCGCTTCAACCCGATTGATGTCGAGCAGACTTTTGGCCATCATCAGCATGAAACTGTTGTTGCTTTCTTCGGCCATAGCCAGTTGTCCAATCAACTGTTCTTTGGTTTGATGCAGTTGTAACGTAGTGAGTGGTTGTTCACGAAGGCGCTTCATTTCCTTCATAATCAGCGACTGCGCTTTATCTACTTTCTTTGGATCGGTTCCGAAATAAATACCCAGAAAACCAGTGTCCAGATAGGGAGTGTAGCTGGCATCAATCGAATAGACCAGTCCGTATTTTTCGCGCAGATTCAGATTCAGCCGCGAGTTCATACCCGGCCCGCCGAGCAGATTCACAAGCATGAAAAACGGGAGTCGACGCGCATCTGTAAGGGCATAAGCGGGTCGACCAAGCGCGCATTGAGCCTGCGTAATGGGTCGCTCAACCCGTGTCTGACGCGGTGCATAATCGGTTGGCTTTTCCCGTTGGCGGGCCGATTGCTGCGCCGGTACGTCGCGAAAATACTTTTCAGCCACTTTCACCACCTGTTTGAACGGCAGTTTACTAACCGACGCAAACACGATCCGGCTGGTGTCGTAATTTTCGGCAATGAACCGCTGAAGATCTTCGCGCCGGAATGAGCCAACCGTTTCAGTTGTCCCCAGAATATTGCCGCCGAGGGCATGGTTCGGGAAAACCAGCTCGTCGAAATCATCCTGAATCGCGTCTTCGGGCGAGTCGTAATACATCGCCATTTCTTCCAGAATTACGCCCCGTTCGCGTTCGATCTGCTTCTCCGGAAAAACGGAGTGAAACGTAATATCAGCCAGCAACTCAGTCGCTTTCTCGAAATGCGCATCCAGCACCGAGGCATGAAAGCAAACTTTTTCTTTCGTTGTATAGGCATTTAGCTCACCACCAACCGTTTCCAGACGGGTGATGATGTGGTAGGATTTTCGTTTCTCCGTACCTTTGAAGGCCATGTGTTCCCAGAAGTGGGCCAGTCCCTGCTGATGCGGTCGTTCGTCGCGGCTGCCGATGTCGAGCATAATGCCACAATGAGCAATCTGCGTGTGCGGTATTTGTTTGTGCGCAATCCGAATTCCGTTAGGCAGGGTATAAACTTCGTAATCTTCCATTCTTAGCGTTTACGCCATAAGCGTACTAATGATAACCGCAACCAATCCGCCCCGGTTCCTGATTATTCAAACCGCTTTCATTGGCGACGTAATTCTGGCCACGGCCTTGCTCGAACAACTCCACGCTACGTATCCAAACGCGACCCTTGACGTACTGGTGCGTAAAGGTAACGAGGGCCTGCTGGCTAATCATCCGTTTTTGAACGAGGTGCTGATCTGGCATAAAAAGGGCACCAAATATCGGGATTTATGGCGACTGTTACGTATCGTTCGTGCCCGGAAATATGATGCCGTTCTCAATCTGCAGCGATACAGTACGATGGGTTTGCTCACAGCGTTGTCGGGGGCAAAAGTTACCGTTGGCTTTGACAAAAATCCTCTTTCCCGTTTGTTCACGTATCGAGTCAAGCACCGTATCGAACCGGGTATTCACGAGGTAGATCGCAACCAGGATTTGCTCAACGTATTAGCCAGCGATACGTTACGTCCAGATCAACAAGGGGCTGCGCATCCGTTACCGAATCGCCCCAAACTTTATCCATCGGCAGCCGATTACGAAACCGTCCGAACGTATCAAACCCAGCCCTACGTTTGCATGGCGCCTATGTCGGTCTGGTTTACCAAACAGTATCCGGTTGAAGGATGGGTAGTTCTAATTCAGAAACTAGCCACTGATTTCACGATTTATTTGCTGGGAGCGCCCACGGATGAAGCCGCTTGTGAAGCCATTAAACGAGCTGCCGGCTCGGGGAATAACGTAGTGAATCTGGCAGGGAAATTGAGCCTGTTACAATCGGCGGCCTTGCAGCAGGGTGCTGTCATGAATTACGTAAACGACTCGGCCCCTCTTCATTTGTGCTCAGCCATGAACGCGCCAACAACGGCCATTTTCTGTTCAACAGTGCCCGAATTCGGCTATGGACCACTCGCCGACGGGTCGCGGGTCGTACAAACGCGGGAAAAACTCGACTGTAAACCCTGCACATCACATGGCCGTAACGCCTGTCCGTTAGGGCATTTTCGTTGCGGCTACGGGATTCAAACAGCCGATTTGCTATTTACGACGTAGTGCGCAGGTTTTCGTCCACGCACTACGTCGTAACGATTTAGTTCGTTGCCGTAAATTTCAAGATCAATCCTGGCCCGTAATAGAGCACGTAATACGTATCAGGATTCACATTGCTCAGCATAATATCAACGGGCGTAATGGCTGGCGAGAACAAGGTCGTTGCCGGATCGTCGCCACTAGCGATACGTCCAGGGGTTGAAAAACCAAACTCCGTCACAAGGGGTTTTCCACTCGGTGGCAGTAAAATATCGGTCAAACCGGAGAAGCCGTCTTTATAAATCGTTGGCGTAACGGGAGCGGCTCCCATAGCATTTACCTTATAAATTCTGGAAAGACCCGGAGGAAACGGGAAGCCCGTCAGTGTGCTGACCAGGAAATTGGTGCCATCATAGACAATTCCCGTTGGAACGGCATCAAGAGTCGGAGGCCCGGCCGTAATGGAGGCAGGTTTGGTCACATCAGGGAACGTAGCGAAAATACTCAGGCTTCCGTCAGATTTTTTCCGACGAACAATCGCGTTGCCGCCCGCATCGACAATAAACAAATCACCGTCGGGGCCAAAAGTGAGGTTGTAGGGATTCGAATCAGGCGCATCGGGTGCATTGGGACGAGCATTCTTTACGAACGTACCAATGTCTTCGCTTGGTATAGTGTTGGCATCGACGGCGGGCGTTACGCCGGGCACAAAACCAGCTACGTCGGCGATGAATAACTTATCTACTGTGGCATGAAGAATGTAGAGTTTCCCGTCTTTATAGGCCAAATGATTGAGTCCTTCCGGCGAGTTTTCGGGACTCAATGCCGACGGAAATCCTGTTATGACGGGGTATATCGTTCCTGACGGCGTAATGACCGAAACCCGTCCGTTATTGGCCGTTCCGCTGCCCGCTTCGGTTACCCATACATTGCCTTTCAGATCTTCAGCCAATCCAAGGGGCGACATAAGTCCGGCAGCAAATGGCGGACCCTGCACAGGTACTAACCTCGTAGGGGCCGGAAACTGGTGATCCATTATCGCACATCCGGCCAAGCCAAACAGAAAAACGCCAACCAACACCAACGGCTGGAAAAAACGAGAAACGTAGTAATTGATGCTCATGATTGAAACAGGAAAAAGAGAGGATTAAATTGTAAGCGGTAAAGCCGCCAAGTTAGTATAAAATACCTAACTGAAATCAACAGTTTAGTAAGCGGTTAGGGTTATTCCGCTTTGATTAGCAATTCGTTACCATAGGCTATTTCCCTGCTGCCGCAGGTCGGGCGGATACTTGTACGTACCGATTAATTTCGGTAGTATTTTTCCATGGCTGGTTCCCAGGTCGATCTACCACTGTACAATTGCTGGGTTTGGTTTCTCCGTTTTCTACGTCCGTCTTAGAGGAATCAGTCGTGCGCTAATTCAGCCATAAGCGCCATTAATTTCGTAGCTGCATCGGGTGTCCGACGGCCTAAACCGCATGAACACGCTACGTCGACAAGCTGGCCACGTGCGGCTTCAATACTCTTTAAAATATGCCGGTTTTGCTCCGGCGTCAGCTTCTCATGAACAAAACCCGCGATAAACCGGGTCGTTGGCGGCAGTCGAATATTCGTCAGGGGCGCGTAATAGCTAGCGTCTGTTGTCGGTGGTGTTGCTCCTTCGGCAAATGGGTAATGAACATAAGCCAATGTGTGCTGAGATGGCCACTCATCGACCAATCGATTCGAGAAATCGACCATTTTACCCAGCGTCTTCGGATGTATCAACGCTTCATTATGAAAATCGCCAAGACACAGATGGATGCCAACCTGTGCGCCGGGCGTAATCTTGGCCAATAAATCCTTGATCGGTCGCAGCGCTAACCCCATGAGCGGTTTGGGCAGTTTGTAAGCTGCGTATAATTCGGGCGGCACTTCGATCTGTACCACTACGTCGTGGCCAGCCGTCGCCAGGGCAGCGTTCACTTCGCGGGCAATCACCGTATTAAACGCATTCGTGTAGCGTAGCCACGTAATCGGATTGGCAAACGCAAAGCCCATCGCAAAGCCCGTTGGTACGCCCAACTGAAATTTCAGCGCAGGCAGGTTGTGCTGCTGGCGCAGTTGGGTAAAAATAGGGTAGCTTTTGTGGAAAAAATCGTCGTAACCCAACCGGACATGATGCGGCATATCGGCAGGCGAATGACGGGGTCGGAGCTTCTGTAACGTATCGTAGCTAACCGCCATACCATCCTCCCCCCGAACGGGCTGCTTAATAACGCTCCAGCTTTTTGTGTCCTCGGTTAATTTCTCGATGGCATACACAACCCACGCAATGCGATTCCCTTTAGGAAAGGTCGGGGTTTTCTCACCGATTTCGCCGTCAGGTAAAGCGAATAAAGTGGGGCCGAGCGCATCAAGCGCCTGAGTCATGCAGGTTTCTTCGTCAGTAAACGGCAAGCTGCCCACCAGCAAGGCCGATCGTTTCGGAGGATTTCGGTCGGTGGACTGGCCCGGCTGGCTACGTTCCTGTACTACGTCTTCTTTGTTTTTCATCTTAAAAGCGAGGAAGTCTGAATATGCTATTCACAATAATGTAAAAAGCTGAAAAACAGAAAACTATACTACGTCGTACGTGTAGACGCTACGTTCAGAATTGGATCATAAGAAAAGCGCGAAACGTAACAACCACTTTATATAACCAGTCGCTCAATTGTTTTTAATCTATGCATCAGAAATTGATAAATTCGACTATCCTCCTCAACATACGATCTGATTATGCAGCGACGCTTATTCCTCCAGTTACCTCTGTTGACGCCTGCGCTGGCGTTTTCAGCCGCTCCTCTTGCTGGTTCAGATGGCTCTACCGCCGTTTCGCCCCAGAAAGGTATTCTGGTTAAAGCCGGACAAGATCGCTCTAATAAACCGTTCAAGTGGCTGGATGCTACGTTCCATGTAAAAGTATCGGGCCAGGACAATGAAGGCCGCTTCGTTATTTTTGATACGTTACGTCCTGAGAAAGTCGGGCCGCCCCTGCATCTTCATACCGACTGCGACGAATGGTTTTTCGTGATAGATGGCGAGTTCAAATTTCAGGTTGGCGACGAAACGCTGCGTCTGAAAGCGGGCGATTCGCTGACGGTATTAAAAGATACACCCCATGCATTCGTCAAAACGAGTGAAGGCATGGCCCGTATGATCGTGATGCACCAGCCTGCCGGAAAGATGGAAGAGTATTTCCGTACGGTTACGCAACTTCCCGATCAGAGTATTGAAGGGCGACGCGCCTATGCCGAAAAGCACGGAATGCGCATTCTTGGCCAACCCCTAAAGGCCGATTGATAGACTTTTTTTGTTGAATAAATCGTAAAAACGGTTGGTTTTATATCGCCCGGTAATTGGGAATACGTTACCTTTGTTTAGCAACTTTAGGGGTGTCGGCACCAAATTCGGCTGACTGAGATGTATACCCTCATTACCTGATGCAGTTCATGCTGCCGTAGGAAAAAGTTATTGAGCCGGGCACTGACTTCGCCCCTACAGTTGCTGTTATTAACTTCCTTGACAGCATGCCTCAATCAGCAGAATCTATCTGGGCCAACGTAACACAAATTCGCAATCAGGCCCCGTTAATTCACAACATTACCAACTTTGTAGTCATGAACAACACGGCCAATGCTCTGTTGGCGTTAGGCGCTTCGCCAGCTATGGTTCATGCACCCGAAGAAGTTGAAGAATTCGCTTCGATCTCCAGCGCACTGGTTGTCAATATCGGTACGCTCGACGCTACGTTCGTGTCAGGCATGAAACTAGCCATGCCTCAGGCAAAAGCGTTAGGCAAACCGGTTATTTTTGATCCCGTCGGGGTGGGTGCCACTACGTATCGGAATCAGATAAGTGAAGAATTGCTGACACTGGCAACGCCCGACATCATTCGGGGGAATGCCTCCGAAATCATGGCGTTGGCCGGATTAAACTCACAAACCAAAGGCGTTGATAGCCAGCACAGTTCGTATGCAGCCATAGCGGCTGCCCGGCGATTGAGCTTAATGTGGAACTGCACTGTTGTGATCAGTGGCGCCAGCGATTATATTGTTCGTGGCAATCAACAGGCAACCGTCAAAAACGGCCATCCGCTCATGACCAAAGTAACGGGAATGGGTTGCACGGCTACAGCACTGATCGGCGCGTTTGCAGCCGTCAATTCCGACTATTTCCAGGCTGCTACGTATGCTATGGCCGTTATGGGCATTGCTGGCGAATTAGCCGTTCAGAAAAAACCGGCTCCCGGCAGTTTGCAGCTCAACTTTCTGGATGCACTTTATCAGTTGACCGAAACGGACATTGACGCCCGGCTTAATCTAACGTATGCATGAGTGGATTGTATTTGGTAACAGATAGCGCCATTGCGCATCAGGCCGGGCATACACTGCCTTACGTTGTGGAAGAAGCCTGCCGGGCGGGCGTTCGCTGGATTCAACTGCGGGAGAAAACCTTATCCACCCGCGCATTTGTGGAACTGGGCACTACGTTAAAACAGATCACACAGGCGCATGGCGCCAAACTGATTATTAACGACCGGGTCGACGTAGCACTGGCCATAGATGCCGATGGCGTGCATGTCGGTCAGGACGATATGCCATATCAACTCGTACGTTCCCTCATCGGACCGGATAAAATCGTGGGTCTATCGATCAATAGCGTAGCTGAACTGCAGACGTTTATAGCCGATGAGGTGGATTACATAGGCATTGCAACCATCTTTTCGACCGATACCAAAGCTGATACGTCCAGTCTGCTTGGGCTGGCTGGCCTTCAGGAAATTTGCCATTGCGTAGAGATTCCTACGTTTGCTATCGGCGGTATTAAAGCGCATAACATTCAACAGGTTATGCAAACGGGAGTTTCAGGCGCAGCCGTCGTGTCGGCGATATGCGGTCATCCATCGCCTTACGAAGCCAGTCAGCAATTACTTCAGCTACTTGACTAAATGAAAACGTACTCACGAGTCTTAACCATTGCCGGTTCGGATAGCGGTGGCGGAGCCGGTATTCAGGCCGATCTTAAAACCTTTTCGGCGCTTGGTTGCTACGGTATGTCGGTCATAACGGCCCTTACGGCTCAGAACACCAAAGCCGTTACGGGAATCATGCCCGTGCCGCCCGCCTTTATTGTCGAACAATTAAAAGCCGTGCTAAGCGATATTGGCGTTGATGCGGTCAAAATTGGTATGCTTCACTCCTCCGAGGTCATTGAACAGGTTGCCAAAACGTTAGTTGAGTTCAACGTAACAACCATCGTGCTCGATCCGGTGATGGTAGCCAAGAGTGGGGATAAATTACTCCAAGATGAAGCCGTTCATGCACTGAAAACGTACTTGTTACCCATTACTACCCTTGTTACGCCTAATTTACCAGAAACCAGCGTCTTACTTGGTCGTCCGGTAGAAACAGAAGCGCATATGCAACAGGCCGCTATTGATCTGGCGACGCTGTGTCCGGGCGCTATTCTGGTAAAAGGCGGTCATCTTACTACGGCCGAAAGTACGGACCTGCTCTACGTGTCTGAGACTGAACAGCATCAGTTTTCATCAATCCGCATCCAAACCGAAAACTCCCACGGAACAGGGTGCACGCTCTCGTCGGCTATTGCTGCCGGTCTGGCCAAAAAATTGTCGATTGTCGAGGCTGTGCGAGCGGCTAAAGATTATCTGACCGGAGCCCTCCAGGCTGGTTCGGTCTATCAGCTAGGTCACGGACACGGGCCGGTTCACCATTTTTTCAACGTCTGGTCCTAAAAACAATGCTATTCACTGATCAACTCTGGCAGGAAATCAGCTCTGTCTACGAATCAATTCTGGCGCATGGCTTCGTTGACGAGCTGACGACGGGCAATCTGCCTTCCGCTACGTTTCAGTATTATATTCAGCAGGATGCGCTCTATCTGGCCGACTTTAGTCGCGCGCTGAATCAGCTAGCTGCCCGGTCAGTCAGCACCGACGACGTATTGCAATTCACCCGGTTTGCCCAGAATGCAATTCTGGTCGAGCGAGCCTTGCACGAAACATACTTTTCCCTGTACGATATTCAGCCCGAGACGACTAAAATGCCGGCCTGTTTTGCGTATACCAACTATCTGCTGGCTACAACTTCGCTTCAGTCGGTGGCAGCTGGTGCAGCGGCTGTGCTGCCCTGCTTCTGGATTTATCGGCAAGTTGGGAAGTTCATTTATCAGCGGGCCATTGAGGAAAACCCGTACCGAGCCTGGATTGATACGTATGCTGGTGAAGCTTTCGACGAATCGGTCAATCAGATGCTTGCCATCACCAACCGCCTGGCCGAATTAGCCGGTGACCGGGAGAAGCAGCTGATGCAGGAAGCCTTTCGGACCTCAAGCAAGTTGGAGTGGTATTTCTGGAACGACGCCTATACACAAAATCGCTGGCTGATATAAATTTTGCGTGTCATTACGGTTATAGTGTTTGTCTGACATCAACAGGCAGGCGGATGAATCGTCCAAGTCGCTGAACAGCCTCCTCGAAAGCGCTACGTTGTTTTGCGCTCAGCGGCTGAAAAAAATTAGCTTCAATGGTCATCGACTTGTTTCCGACAATACGTTTCCAGCTTCCAATAATTTGTCCGTCGGCAATAATCATATTGCCAAACTGGAATGGCGAAGGTTGTAACAGGCTATTCCTGAAATCAAGCGTTGCGCTTCTATCTTTATAGCCCATGATCCATTCATCGTACATGGGCAACAAATGCATATCGTTCCTGACTTGTTCACTGAACGTAGCATCAGAAAAGTAGTAATCCACCCGGTCGATTGATTTCCGGATTAATTCAGCACCAAGCTGTTGCAACCCTTTCCGGCAATCGGCCAGCGTAAGCCCCGACCAGGTCGAAAAATCATGGACTGTCGCAGGTCCGCGACTGGTAAAATACTTTCTGGTTAACTCAACCAAGGCTTCGTCCCGGCTGATCAGGTCAATTGCGGGTACTCGTTCCTCGAGGAGCGTATATGTAAACTGATTGCCCTGGCGTGGCCCACTACAGATAAGACCCTCGAGTTCGGCATTCATCATTACGTAGCTCAACCGATGCCCTTCTAAAAAGATGTTGTGCTTGCCGAATTCTTTATTGATTGCGTCGCGCGTGAGGCATTGACCATCACGTAACGCACTGATAATAATATCATTACAATGGCCAAAAATAACCTTACCCAGCTCCAGCTTCCGATACATAAAGGCGCTGGCCTGATGAACACGCGGGGCTGTCAGCATTAGTAACCAACGTATGTCCTGAGATGTCACAAAATGCCAGGTTGGCCTCAGCACGTGCGTCCGCAGGATTTTCCCATCGGTAAAGTCCTGCTCAACTTCGTTGTCAGTCAGATGTCTTACTCGCAGACCCAGCGCCCATTTCGTTTGTGCATATTCCTGCGCCTGCACCGCCCCAAACCAGCCAACCAGTTCGGGAGCTGATGGCAACGTAGTGCCCACAAATTGCTGATTAATCAGGCGTTGTTTCGCGATTTCGGCAAAAGTCATTCTGTACGATTTTACCCAAACTTACACAAAGCTTTCAGGCTACAAAACCTGACCAATCGCTACGTACCTGTCGGAGGCCATTTACCAACGTACCGCCGAATCAACTTTACTACGTTTATTTCCCCATCCATTCCTTAAAAGGCGTCAGCTTCTCCCGGCTTACCACAACTTCTTTATCCATATTCGGATTGAGCCTGATGGCCAGTCGATTACCGAAATACGTTTGGACCTGATCAACACTTGTAATTGAGACCAGAAATGACCGGCTTACGCGAAAAAACTGCCGGGGATCGAGCATTTCTTCCAGCTCATCGAGGCTGTAATCGACAATCATTTTTTTTCCGTCTGTCGTCCGGATCTGATTCAAGCGATTATCCGTAAAGAAATAGGCAATCTGATGCGTATCGATCGACATTAGTTTAGAGGCATACTGGACCAAAAACCGCTGCCGGTACTCCTTCGGAGTCAATTGTTTTTGCAACTCTTTCAACAAGTTACCCACTGCTGCCGACGTTTCGCTACTCGTTTGAACGTATCGTTTGGTCCGGTGCATGAACTTATCGAGTGCAGCCCGCAGTTCGTCCTTCTGAATCGGCTTGAGCAGGTAGTCAATGCTGTTCACCTTAAATGCCTTGATCGCGTATTCGTCGTACGACGTAGTGAAAATTACAGGAAGATCAATCTCAACCTGATCGAAAATCTGAAAACTCTGCCCATCGGCCAGCTCAATATCCATCAGAATCAAATCAGGAATCAAAGCCCTGCCGGGCTGATGTTCCCTGAGCCAGGCTACCGTTTCGCGAACGCTAGTGGTAACCGCCAGTACCGTAGCATCAGGCTCGACACTGCCCAGCGTTTTGATAAGCTTTTTAGCTGCAATGTCTTCATCTTCAACTATAAGAATGTTCATCGTCGTTTGTCTTTGAACGAGTTAACTACCAATGCCGACCCGACCGGCCGCAATCAGCGGAATCGTAACAGCAAACTCATCGACCGTTTCCCGTACCAGAATATCCCCCTGATTAAGCAGCCGGAATTTGGTTGCAATATTGCGGAGACCAATCTTGGTGGAAGGCAACTGCTGTTCTTTCTTTTGCAGATTATTCTTCACCGTCAGCAAACCAGTGGGCTGTGTGGTTACGTCAACAATCAGTGGCTGCGTTTTATCAATCACATTGTGCTTAACGGCGTTTTCGATAAGCAGTTGCAGCGTCAGCGAGGGTAGTAAATAGGTTTCGTAGGGCGGCTCAATCGATAAATTCAACTGAATATTATCTCCGTAACGGGTTTTTAGTAAGTGGAAATACGACCGGATGAACTGAAGCTCGGTGCCCAGATCGGTTAGTTCGTGTTCGTTGGAACGTAGCAGGTAGCGGTACACTTTACACATCTCGTTCAGAAAATCCTCGGCTTTCTCCGTATCGTCGCCAATCAGATACGACAACGTATTGAGGCTGTTGAACAGAAAATGCGGGTTAACCTGCTGTTTCAGACTGTCGAGCTGGGTTTGTAAATTCTCTTTCTTGAGCGTTTCGGCTTCCTTTTCCGATTTCAGAAGTCGGTTGAAGTAATAAACCGCTTCCTGTACGCCAATAATTAGTCCACAATAAAGCAACGCACTCGGTACCGTACTGACGAACGATTCTTTGGGATAAGGCGCATGATATCCGGTGTTGTTGACGACTACCATATCTATCCAGTCAATCAGGACAGCGACCAGCCAGCAAAGTGGCAGTACAATCAGAATACGCTTTCGGGTCTGGTGAAGATGCGGATATAAAAGTCGGAACCGAAGCAGCACCCAGCGAACAGCCTCCCAGGTAACCGTCGACAACATCAGAAACTCAACTGAATATTTGAGTGTACTGATGTCCAGCGGCCGGGCGAAAAGCCTGAACGAATAGACGCTGAGCAACCATAACAGGCTGAT
>NZ_JBMDWV010000247.1:0-4743 GCF_048594605.1 Spirosoma sp. | reverse complement strand
AAAATAAGAAAGAGACGGCTCCACAGAATAAGTAGTGTATAAGCGGTTAAGAATGACCAAAAATACACCATTTCTGCGGCACCGTCTCCAAAATCAGAAAAGCCAGTCGAATTCTGATACGTAGTCTATGAAGTTGTCTCTTTCGATTCGGCTCGCTCCGGAATAACAACGGGCGTCTGGTAACTACGTACTACGAAATAAATTCCCATCAACACGGCCGGAATACTCAAAATCTGACCCATGTTCAGCGCCATGGTGTTCTCAAACGCTACCTGATTTTCTTTCAGATATTCATAGAGGAAACGTAGCGTAAACACCCAGATCAGGAAAATACCGAGCATACTGCCGCGAGGTGTCCGCTCTTTATGACGGTTCCAGAACCATAGCAGAAAAAAGAACAAGACTAAACACGAGAGCGATTCATACAACTGCGCTGGGTGGCGAGGAATCTTGGCATATTCGTTGTTTTGCATAAACACAAACGCCCAGGGCACATCGGTCGGACGACCCACAATTTCCGAGTTCATCAGGTTGCCGAAGCGGATGCAGGCCCCACCCAGGGCTACGACAATAACAATCCGATCCGTTACCCACAGAAAGGTTTGATTTGTTTGCAGGCTTTCTTTACGACGCGAATACAGCCAGAGCGCAGTTAGAATACCGATGGTAGCCCCGTGGCTGGCCAGTCCGGCAAAAGGGGGCGTAATAACGATTAACGGATTTTTCAGCAGAACATCGGGTTCGTAAAACAGAAAATGGCCGATACGCGCGCCCAGAATCGTGGCGATGACCATATAAATCAACAGCGTATCGGTATCGCCAACGGGCTTATTTTCTTTCTTGAAAATGTAGCTCATGATCTGCATACCGATCAGAAAACCCAGCGCAAACAGAAGTCCGTACCAACGAACTGAAAAGGAACCGATGTGAAAAATTTCGGGATTAACTTCCCAAATAATGTATTGCAGCATATAATGAATGAATACGTTTCAGGTTAAGTAGCAGCTTATTTCAATCGAAAACTCGCCGTTAAGAACGTAAAAACCTTGCCCCTTATAACGTTGGCGGACAAAGATACGTATTGCCGGAAAGTTTTTGTCGGTTTTGCTGTTTATGCGTGTATGATGAAATCAATTCTAATTGGCCTGGTGAAGATTTATCAGGGTGTGGTGTCACCGTATTTCCCGAATGCGTGCCGCTATACACCCACCTGTTCACAGTACACCATCGAAGCCATCCGCAAACACGGCGCGCTGCGGGGCGGCTGGCTGGGCCTGAAACGCATCAGCCGATGCCATCCCTGGGGCGGGCACGGTTATGATCCGGTACCGTGATCGAGTCAATAGTCAACAGCCGTTAGTCGTCAATAGCTGACGTAGCCTGACATTTTGACTTACCCACTTAATTCGCCTGATTTTTGACGAACAACGATTAACTATCGACTACTGACTACTATGCTTGGAATTACTGCCGATAATAAACTTAAACGCCTGCTTGTCGTTGGCGATCGGGTGCTGATTAAACCTAAAGACTCTTCTGACCGTACATCCAGCGGACTTTATCTGCCGCCTACCGTTCAGGAAAAAGAACAAGTCCAGTCAGGATACGTTATTAAAGTAGGGCCTGGTTATCCGATTCCGGTAGCCACGGAGGACGAACCCTGGAAAGAAACCGAAGAGAAAGTAAAATACATGCCGCTTCAGGCGCAGGAAGGCGATCTGGCCCTGTATCTGCAACGTAACGCCATTGAAGTGCAGTACGAAGGCGAACAGTACGTTATTGTCCCGCAGTCGTCGATTCTGATGCTGGAACGGATGGAGGATTTAGGGTAGTAATGCGACTTACCCGTCGCAGAATTGAAAAAATCGTGGCTTCGCGGCTGCGTTATGTAAACACTATGCGACATCGCTGGTTGATGAGTCTGATAGTCCTGCTAACGGGGCTTACATTTGTTATGGAAAGCGTAGCGAACCAACAGAAATCGCTCAAGGCGATATTGAACGAAAAGAAAGACCATCGGCGCGTACTGTTGCTCTATGGCCGCGATGACGCCCAACACTCCCTTATTGAGCAGCAGGAAGCCCTGACAGAAGCCCGAGCGGGCGTAACGGAACGCGATCTGGACGTAATCGTGCTGATTGCGTCTATGGTCTCCGAACCCGACCGCCAGTTTCTGATGCACGATTATAAACTTAATCCGTCCGACAATTTTGCAGGCTGGCTCATTGGTAAAGACGGCGGCATTAAGAAAACCTATAAAACGCCCGTTTCGACAAAGGATTTATTCGATACCATCGACAGCATGCCAATGCGGAAACAGGAATCGAAGCAATAATGTAAGCCCGGACCTTAACAAGATCCGGGCTTAAACTTCTCCACACAAAGTCCTGGTCGACTTCACCTCATCGATCACCAAATCTGGCCGCTTCGGTAATACCTTTCCACGTATCGGTACGGAATGGAACAGCAGGAAAACCTTCCCGATTATAAAGATTTACGTCGCTGTTATCGTCGGCCCAACCGTAGCGTACGGCAACCGGGGCCGCTACCGAATCGGCCTGAACCACTACGTTATTTCCCTGAATCGTTGCCTTAGCGTAATGAAACTTCTGATCGGCCCCCGCCACTTCAAATCCCTTTAGATAACCGTATTTATCCTTAACGGTCAGGCCAGTACCTGCGTTTCGAAACATGAGTACGACTCGATTGCCATCAACAGTCATTTTGTCGAACTGAGGGCCGCGTGATACGTCATTGCCGCCTTCACTTTGTTTGCCATACGCTACCCGCATGGCCTCGGCAGCCAGCCGCTTACCAACGTCCAGTTTGTTTTTCGGGTGAATATCCGACCGCTCGCCAATATCCGACGTAACAGCCATACCGGTGTTCGGTAACTGAAGCGTCATGGTTTGCGCTTCCCGAAGTTCGGCCCAGTTACTGCCTCGCTGACTATCGCCATTGGCTGCGTTAAAGCTGGCTAATTGAACAAACAAAAATGGAAAATCGTAGCCCCAATGTTGCCGCCAGTCCTGAATCATCAGGGGAAACGTTTTCCGGTACTGATACGCCCGACCCGCATTGGATTCTCCCTGGTACCAGATAACCCCCTCTATCGCATAGGGAATCAGCGGATTCAGCATGGCGTTGAATAATTGAGTGCCATACGTATTGGGGCCAGGCTTGTAAGACGATGCAGACACACTGGCAATCCGGTATTTCCAGTTCGGACTCAGCCGCTTGTCAAACCCATCGCCCGACAGGTAGTACTGATCTTCCTGACCCATCAATCCACCAGCCCCACCCCGGTCGGCAATGCGAACAGCAATCACGTTACGTCCTGTTTTCAGTAAACCATCGGGCAAGTGATACTCGCGCGCAGCCGCTCCTTTTCGGCTCCCGACGAACTGACCATTCACGAACGTAGAATCGCCATCGTCGACAGGGCCCATGTGCAGAACAATCGTTTGCAGTTTACTGCCTTCCGGAATGACCACTTCCTGCCGCAACCAAACGACCCCATCGAACGTCGGCAAACCCCGCCATTCCCAGTCGCCCGGCATCGCTATGGTTTTCCAACTCGCATCATTCAGGTCAGCGTTGGCCCATGTTTTTTCTTCATCGGCTGAAGGCAACGTTCCCTGCTGCGCCTGTATAAGCGCGTCAGTACGTTCTTTACCACTTTTGATTACTTCCTCGTACGTAGCAGGCAGCTTGCTGGCCACCGAATGTAGCTCTTCGCTGCTGTTCATCGCATTGCGGCTGGTCCAGGTTTCGGAGTGAGTGCCTCCCCACGACGTATTGATCAACCCAATCGGTACGTTCAGTTCCTGCTGGAGCTGCCTGGCAAAAAAATAACCAACGGCGGTAAACGCAGGAGCGGTTTCGGGCGTACAAATCTTCCACTCACCTTCAATATTGTCTTTGGGCGTCAGGCTGATATCTTTTTTGACCAGCAATTGCCGGATGTTCGGATAATTTGCCGTTTTAATCTCCTCTTTCCCATTCGAAGCGGCAATCAGCGGCCACTCCATATTCGACTGGCCGGAGCAAACCCAAACTTCGCCCATCAGCACGTCATCGAACGTAACGGTATTGGTTTTACCTTTCACCAGCATCTGATACGGCCCGCCCGCTTCCATTGGGTCCAGCGTAACGCGCCACTTGCCATCTTTCCCAGCTTTAACGGTTTTCGTCTGATTATTGAACGTAACAACCACCTTTTCGTTAGCATCCGCCCATCCCCAGACCGGCACTGATTTTCGGCGTTGTAAAACCATGTGCGATCCGAAAACATTGGGTAAGCGCACTTCGGCAAAAGCGGCCTGAACTGTTAGAAGAATAAGGATAAAGGTTCTCCAGGTCAAACATTTCATGGTTTAGTAAGGTATTTAAGGGCTTCAGTACATAACTTGCAGGTCAACAAAAAAGGTGGCTTTCTCAGCCACCTACTTTCTTCTGCGGAATTTTATTCGTTCGGACTAGTTACGTTTGTTAAGTCCATGTTTTCCCTGAACGTTCATCACATTGGTAACCTTGCGTCGGGTACTAAAGGTATACCGTAACGTAGTGCCATAACTCATCCCCGTGCCGTCTCCCTGCAATTGAGCCTGCTGCGTAGCCCCCTGACTAACCGCGTAGCTTACATCGGTAGTAATGGAATTGCCCAGTCCGAAAAACTTACGTACCGAAAAGCCCAGATCAACTTTACTGGTCAGGCGAACATTGTATTCAGCACCTACTTCA
>NZ_JBMDWV010000246.1:0-2226 GCF_048594605.1 Spirosoma sp. | reverse complement strand
TACGAGCTCTTAAAGCAGTCTTGGTGTTTAATGGCTCCGAAGCGATTAATCAACCAACTTAACAGTTAGTAGAGAAAGCTGAGCGATCAACTTAACGTAAGCGCACTTATATAATAGATTCAATGGTTTTCTAAGGCTTTGTCAATAGCAGCTACGAGTCGATTATCGAGTATAGCTTCATTTGTTTGGGGATTAAACGATGAACCTGTGTAGATATCCTCAATGATACCCGTTGGGGAAATAATGAAATGATAGGGGTAGCCCTCAATGGTTAAGGCGGAAAAAAGAGTTTGGGCTTGAGGCAAAATGGTGTAAGTGAATCTATGTCTAGCCAGTAGCTTCTGAATTTGGAGAGCTGACTCAGGAGCAGGAGCAATAAAAACTATATTTCTCCCCCTGTACTTGGCCATTAAATCACTTAAAAGGGGCATCTCCTTGATACAGGGTACACAAGTTGTTGACCAGAAGTTAATAACGATTAATTTTCCTTTTAAGGAGCTGTTGCTATATGTGTTACCCTGAATGTCCTTCAGAGAGAAGGTTGGTAGCAGTTTGCCAATCCATTTTGCTTTAAAGAGATCGTTTGGATTGACAGCTAAAACTTCAAAGGTAATCTGGGTTTCATTCTCCTTCTGGATTACATCCATCTGAGCAATGGGCTTACCCGTATTAGCCGTTCGAATGCTGTCGAACTGTTGTTGGCTGTAGCGAATACCTTTTGGATCAATATACACTTTCGGTTTTACCCACTGAGCCCATACTGGTAAATTAATCACAAACAAGCAAACGACCGGTAAGGTATGACGCAGTAAGTTTAGCATAGCCGATTTGAACAAGTTAGGGTTCCTGTCAATGCAATATACACTCTCGTTTCAGAGATTCTTTACATCGTATGCTACTGGTTTACTGTACACAGAAGTGGCATACGTCCTGTTGTATAATTACGATCATGTTAACCTACGAGAATAGTTAAACAAAACTAGAGTTTTGTTTAACAGCTAATTTAGGAGCTTTCTACTGTTTTTTATCAGTTGCTAAGGCCGACCGCTCTAACGTCGCTGGGGCGGCCCGGCTCGGCGTGAAATTGATAGTAATCTATCGCATGCGTTTTTTGATTTATATCCTCCATTCCCTTCGTTATTACTGGTTTTTAAACGCCCATTTTGTGGGATATTTAGCCCCTGTCCATTTCAACTTAAAGTCCGATAGAAGGTCTCAACCGGGTCGCCGGAGCGATTGTTATCTCTTTAATCTACGTAGCAGCCGCGCTGTATCAATGTGATACAGTGAGAGGTTATACATTAAGAACATCTGAACGAGAAAGCTATAATTTTCGCCCGTTTGCAATCAGAGCACCTATAACGTAATGGATTGATTTGTAGCTTGTTGGTAGCTGGACGGCGTAACGCCTTTTATTTTTTTGAAGGCGGCAAAAAACGTTGATTTCGAGTTGAAACCGACTTCGTACCCGATGGCTTCCAGCGTAAAGTTCGGGTTCGTTGTCATCAGTTTACAGGCTTCGGCTATCCTGAATTCATTCACGTAGGTCGTGAAATTCTTGCCCAGATGCTCATTGAGCAGGGCCGAAAGCTGATGGCCGGAAATCTGAATTTCGCGCGATAGCTCGTGAAGTTTGAGGTCTGGGTTTTTATAAGCCGATTTCTCTGTCATCACTTTATTTAGTTTCATCAGCCAAAGTTCCGTATCACTTTCAGTAAACTTCCTGACCGTCGTTTTGTCGGGCAAAAGCAGAAACAGTTCATCGGTTTTTTTGCGATAAAAAAGAAGGGTTACCATCAGGTAAAGGATCAGGGAAAATGTGATGGAACCGCTGATGTAGGAAGCAAAAGGCGCGTTGATAAGCGATGAAAAATAAAAAATAAAGATCACTACGTTGCCCGCAACGATCAGGAAAAGCCAGGATTCGGCGGGCTTCAGGGGCTGAGACCGGGAGAAATACTTTTGGATTATATTTCGAATTGTAAACCCTGACGCAGCGAGAAAAATCGCCCATTGCCCGTAAATGGCCGGGGCAATATATGTGTTCCAGATGACCGGATAAGCCGAGTATGGCAGGCTTACGCCCACCACCAGCGTAGCAGCAGCCAGCAGAACAAGCGTCCACAGCCAGCTTTTGGGCAACGTATCGATTAGTTTTACGGCCGAGCGGACAAAAAAGTATAAAAATGGGCCAATGAAAAAACAGGCAGAAAGACCGATTTGCAG
>NZ_JBMDWV010000245.1:0-16920 GCF_048594605.1 Spirosoma sp. | reverse complement strand
CCAGCGAGTGGCTGAGTGGAAAAGCAATCAACCGAACGTTAAAAATTCGGCTGATTCACGCCGGAGCGCGATGGTTTACCCTACATTCGGGCCGCTGGAATATGGCGTGGGGATATCCTGTGAATCAGGAAGATATGGCGGGTACCAACCTGGCTTTTTCCTATATTGTATTACTCGGATTACGTAAAATAGGAACTGCAGTAGGAGAGCAGGAGGAAGAAGATTATCTGCATCATATCAACGTAGTGAACTGGCTAAATGGCGTTGCCGATGACCTTTTACCAAAGAATCTGCGGGAAGCCTACCTGCTTACCCGAGCCATTTCCCGGCGGCAGTTTGCCCCTTCGGAGGCAGGCGTAGGACTTACACGCTCGCTTCTCGACGCAATAGCTCGCCAGCTTGGTACGGCTAATCCTGAAACGGTTCGGAACCTCGCAGCCGGTGAAATGCGTTCCTTCCTGGGCGATCACTACGCCGATTGGCTCGGTATTCCAAATGTACCGGTTGAAAAGCGACTGGCAGGCTTGCTTGGTCGATTGCCTATTTTTCCGAATAAATAGAGGCCACTACGTTTCTATAATACACCTACCAATTTGTTTCAGTTAGAACCCATTGCCGCCCTTGCTACCGCCCCAGGTATTGGTGCCATCGCTGTTTTGCGGGTATCCGGTGCTGGTGCTATCGAACTTACTAACCGGATTTTTCGAGGCAAAGACCTTACCCAACAAGCCTCGCATACGGCTCATTTTGGAACACTGCGTAACCCGGATGGTAGCATTATTGACGAAGTGTTGATAACTGTTTTCCGGGCTCCCAAATCGTTTACAAAAGAGGATGTCGTTGAAATCTCGTGTCATGGTTCAGAATTTATTATCCAGCAGATACTACGTCGCCTAACGGCAGAAGGAGCCCGCCTGGCTCGTCCCGGTGAGTTTACACAACGGGCTTTCCTGAATGGCCAGTTTGATTTGGTTCAGGCTGAAGCCGTTGCCGACCTGATTGCTTCTGATTCGGATGCCAGCCACCGAGCCGCTCTCACACAGCTGCGTGGTGGTTTCTCGAAACAATTAAAAATTCTTCGTCAGCAACTTATCGATTTTGTTGCGTTAGTTGAACTGGAGCTCGATTTTGGTGAGGAAGATGTAGAGTTCGCCCATCGTCAGCAACTTCGACAGCTGATGCTTGATATTCGACGTGCGCTTCATCCGCTGATTGAGTCCTTTTCGGCAGGAAATGCGATAAAGAATGGAATACCAACGGTTATTGTTGGTAAACCAAATGCCGGAAAATCAACGTTGCTGAACGCCTTGCTCAATGAAGAAAAGGCGATTGTTTCCGATATTCCCGGAACAACCCGCGATGTCATTGAGGATGAATTGTTTATCGACGGTCTCCGCTTTCGGCTGATTGATACGGCAGGCTTACGGGAAGCCACTGATCAAATTGAAGTGATTGGTATTGAACGAACGCAGCAGAAAATGCGTGATGCCGCTCTGGTCGTTTATCTTTTCGATGGACGAAATATCTCTCCCGAAGCATTGCGAAGTGCAGTTAATGAGGTCCGCTCATTGGGTAAGCCATATTTATTGGTTGGAAATAAACTGGATGCGCTTACGGACGAAAAAAAACAGGTTATAGAAGCCATCGCCGACGAAAAAATTGTCTGGATCTCGGCCTCCCAACAAACGCATCTGGATGAGTTAAAAGCGGCTTTGTCGAACCGGGTACGTACTGATTCCGCTATTCAAACGGGTAGCGCGGTTGTAACAAATGTTCGTCACTACGAGCATTTAACAGGTACTGATGATGCGCTGGCTCGTGCAATATCGGGTCTGGAATCAGGCGTAACAGCTGATTGGCTGGCAATGGATTTACGGGTGGCCTTACAACATTTAGGTGAGTTGACGGGAGAAATTACCACTGACGATTTGCTCGATTCTATTTTCAGTAAGTTCTGTATCGGAAAGTAAGGGCAGTTAGTAACTCAATACCATACTACGTATAAAACTCACTTATAGCCCCGGAAATGGGCTTTTTTTGTACAGAGTTAGTGACAGCTTTTGTTTTCAGAAGCAAGTGTAAAAAACTCGTGGATTTAATCAGGCAATGTTACTGATATTCTGTGGGAGATTCTCGCGAAACGTTCCATATGGTATTTGGGTCTGCAAAGGTTACTCTTTGTCAGCTACCAGCGCTTTCCAGAAAAGGAAGGACAAGGGGTATGAATATTTATTAATTTAAGTTGCTTCGCTTGTAACAACCGTCAAGACTGAATGTGATTATGACAACTGAATTGATAATGTCTTACCTGATACATTAGTGATCAGAATAATACTTATCTGTATAAATGTATTAATAATTGTAGCTTTTGGTGAGTATATTGTATCCTATATCGCATTATAGTTTTATTTTATATTTCGTTTTGTTACTTGTATATAGTTTTTAATAATTTAAATGAAAGATAATTTACTGGAAAATAGTGCGTCGAATGAAAATAATTCTAGTCCTGAATTGATTTTAACGGATTGGCTTACTGCTGTCTATGAGCTATACAGTCAGTTTGAAATGCTCAATGCCTGTATACATAGAGAAATAGTAAAACCAAATCTTAGGCCAGAAGCGAACCGCTTTATCGGCCAATGTCCAGCACACCAACTTATAACGTTAAGCATTACAATACAAAGCGAGTTACAGCGATTAATCCAGGAAATGGATCAATTGTCAGGTCTTAAACTACAGATAATCGATAAAAACTATCAAAGGCTAGTGAGTCATACCAGTACGTTAAAGGAGCTAAGTCAGCAGGCTCAGGCCAAACTGTATTTAACCACATTGCCCAGGCTATAATAATGCATGGAATTGATAATGAACTCAAGCTCGTTTCAGACTTCTATAAAGGCTTTTTACAGCTAACTGAACCTCTTTGTTTGTCTGATAGTATTGACCGACCTGCTGTATATACGTTGTAACTAAGCGCTGAAACTTATCAAGCGACTTATCTTTTGATTCTATGTTTTCTTTTACCTGTTCTGGTTTCATGTTGTTTTTCATGTAATAATTATAGTTACACAAAGTAACTCGAAATATTTAAATAAAAATAGTATTCATATGAGAACTTAAGATTATAAATAAATTAATTTGTATACCAGTTGTTATTTATTAAATATACTTTGACTATGATACTATACAGCTAAGGGATATAATCTATCTACGTTTGAAAAAGAGAGTGTATAGATTATCAGCCGTTCTTATAAGGGTAGTTTTTCATAATTCGTACCGAAAAACGCATAAATCGTACAGTTCATCGAAAAGTGGGACGTCTAGCATAGTGTGCAGATTAGCTTTAGCGCATCTACATACATATGCCAGGGCAGATAAACTGCTCAATCCCCACTTAATCATGGCAAAACAGTTCTACTTATTATTAACGATTAACCTGATTACCCTTACTGGTTTTGCTCAGAGCAAGGGACTGCTAAAAGCAATCGGTAAAGCTCATGATAAAAGACCCATTGCGGTAAGTCATTCGGACGAAAAATGTAATGAAGTTGTTCGTTATAAGCGTAGTAAAGAAAGAGGGCAGGTTCAGTTTTTTTTACAGCTTACCGTAAAAGGCGGCACTGTTATCCCCCAACATGGAGCTACCGTTTTATTCAAAGATGGAGCTTCCATAGAATGGGTAGATGCTGTTGTTACGTCTACCTCTAAGGGCGATGAACTAACGAGTCAATGCTTAATCAAACTCACTGAGGAGGACGTTGAACATTTTCAGGAAAGAGAGATTGCACTTATTAGGCTGGCTACTCAGGAGCACATATTCGACAAAACGCAGTCGCTACGGGCGAAAAGCAAGATTAACCAGATAATCTGCGCCGACCTGCTGGGTATTGAATCTGATACGGTTGTTTGCCGGTAAAAGAGGGCAAAGGTTTCCTTGTATTGTCCCTTCTGTTTTTCATCACTTACACACTAGATGTATCCGAAGAAAACGGCCGGGGTGCTGAATAGAAAAATGCCTGACTCAATATGTCCAGGCATTTTTGTTAACTAAACTATTTATCCCAATGGGACATAGCAAAATTAAAGAAAGTTTGACATATGATGTCAGGCTTTAGGCAAGTATGGAACGAAGAAAAGCCATACTTGGTCAAACATTTGTCTGCCAATACGTATTGTTCTTTAACAAACACATTTATTCTCACTACGTATGGCAACGATTGCTTTGCATGGATTTGGACGGATTGGCCGTCAGTTTTTGCGGATTGGTCTGAAGAATAATTTATTTGTTCCCGTCTCTATTTCAGATATTAGGGATGAACCTACGTTAGCAGCTCTGTTCGCGGTCGATACCAACTACGGCCGTTGGCATGAACCGGTTTCGGGCAGTGAAGGTAAACTAACAGTTGGTGGTAGGGACATCCCTTATTTTAATTCAGCCAAAGAAGTACCCGATTGGAAAGCGTTGGGTGTCGATCTGGTGGTTGATTGCACGGGTAGAGCCACGACACGTGCTGGCGCACAAGCCCATTTAGACCGGGGTGCAAAATACGTGCTTATTAGCGCTCCCAGTAAATCGCTGGCAGACTGCGATGCGGTGCTTCTAAAAGGGATTAATCTGGAAACGTTTGATCCTGCCAATCATCATATTATTAGCATGGGTAGCTGTACTACTAATGCTCTGGCGTCCGTCGTAAAGGTGATCCTTGAGAATTTTGGTATTCAGTACGGTCTTTTCTCAACCGTGCACTCGTACACCAATACACAATCGTTAACAGATCAGCCCATGAAGGATCGACGCGACTCCTGGGCAGCCACCGAAAATATTATTCCCTCATCGTCGGGGGCGGCCCGTGCGTTGCAGTTTATCTGGAAAGATCTCAAAATCACTGGGAAAGCATATCGTGTACCGACGCGCACAGGTAGCATTGCGGAGCTGAACCTGGTTACTGAAAAAGATTGCTCGGTCCAGGAAGTAAACGATGCATTCCGAAAAGCAGCTAGTGATGGCCCGCTGAAAGGGGTTATGGACGTACTGGAGGAAGAATGGGCTTCTTCCCGCATTGTGGCCGATCCGCATTCATCCATTATTGATCTGCCTTTAACGGCTAAAGAAGGAAACTTGCTGTCGGTAGCGGCTTGGTACGATAATGAATGGGGTTTTTCAAATCGTTTGGCTGAAGTAGCCGCATTCCTGGCCGAACGAATTTAAGTTTCTTACTCAAGTAAACAGTAAAAACCGCAGGTCATAATGGCCTGTGATTTTTACTGTTTACTGGCTTATCCTCTGATGATTTCAGCGAACTATTTTACTTGAAAGCTAAGTCAATAAATTATCTTGCTGAACGGAACGCCGACGCTCAAATTTATTGACATGTTATCGCTGAACGTTTGGCGCGTAACCAATTGATGAGTTACATCAAAATAGCTGAATCGGAATTCGAAATTTGCTGAAGGTGCTCCCGCTTTATCGATTAATACAATCGGGATACCCACTATCCAATTTAATGGTTTATGAATACCTATATTTTGTTCAAGCGTAGTGCTTATGCCAATGTGAGAATCGGGTGGATAATAGACAAATCCTACTTTGGCTTTCGGCGTAAGAAAAGTCTGGTACGATCCGACGAACAGCGTATTTATCTTTTGTTGACGTAACGTAACACTATCTACTCCGCCTGCATTTTTATACTGCTCATAATTAACACGCTCCAGTGAATAATTCTGCGTTGAATTAGTCAAGGATAAGCCCGCTTCTACTGTTAAAAAAAACCTGCCTGACTTTTTTGTTTCCCAGAATCGCGTGTGATTAATTGATAATTCGAATGGATATGATTTTTTCGTTTCCGTAGCAGAACGTATTGACTGAACAACCGTAAAACGCTGTAAGATAACAGGGACATAAAAGCTGAGATTTGTCCAGTGCGTTGTAATACGTTTGTATCGAACTGTTTCGATTAGTTCCTGATATTGTGAATCCGCAAATTTTCTCGAAAATTCATCAATTAGCTTTGCGTAAAAACGGCTTCGAATATCGTCTTTAACCTTTGTAAATTCTGGGTTGGTCAGGCTACCTTGTTTGAGTTGTAATAGTGAATTCGTAAACTCCTCTTCTCTTTTTTTTATCTCCTGTTCTATCAATACCAAAAGCGATTCACGATAGGCATCCATTACGTTCTTCTCAAGGCAATTATGTAAAACAGTTTTGGGTTTACTAATCCAGGTCTTTTTGAACGTAGCACCCAGCTCATTAGAAAACGGTTTTTCGGTAAAAGCGGAGATAAATGCATTGGCTACGTTAGCTCTTACGCCTACTACATAAAAAGAACGGACGGGTTCATCGGTTCCGGTTGGCTGGAATAAATTATGATTGAGGGAAAATATGCCATCAAGAGTATTGAGAGTGATGTAGTTTTTGTATAGCGAAAGGCTCTTATAATCAGTAAGATAGCTACCGATTTTGTCGGATAGAAAAAGGTTCATGGCCCGGTTGGAAATAAGCTGCTGATTGGTGCAAGACTCACTCCGTATGGTTTCGTGGATAGTCTGTAGGTCAGAAATCAACTGTTCCGGTGATTGGGCATGAAGCGTAAAAGAGCAGCTTACCAGACAGAGAATTAGCTTATAAATTTTACCCATTGTTTGCTGCCAGTAAATCCTTTAACGTAGTGAAATTATCCGCTACGTTTACTCGATAATCGGACAGTTTTACCGTATTTAAAAAGTCGTTGGAAAATAAATCCGCCATCTGTTTTGATAGCAGTATACTTCGCATATCTTTCCATTCGTCGTCGGCCTGCCCATACATTATGTCGACCAAATTAGGGAATGACCATGGCGCATTTTTACCCCAGTGTAGTGTAAACTTTATTCCATTATCTATAAACGATTTTATCACTTCTGTCAGAAAATCATTTAGAGAAATCATGTTTTGATTTCCCTGCCAGGGAATACCGTCGACTTCTAAAATACAGGTTGCAGGAAACTTCGTAAATGCCAGGGTTGCTTTTGATGCTTTTACAAACCGCATGGACAGAATGCCGGGTATGGGGCCCATATCATTCATTAATTTTATAAAAAGATCAAGTGCTTTTGTCGCCTGGGCTATATTGATGCCAAAACCGCAGCCAAAGGCAGCGCTCGATTGAGAGGTATCCCAAAAAATTTCGCCCAATGTGCCTTCTATAGTATCATCGACCGTAGGGAAGGCCTCACTACGTAGCGCGTCCAGGATTTTAGGAATAATTCGTTTGTGTTTCGCGGCAAAATTGGACACCCAGGTTGGTATATCTTTGAATATCGCTTTTTGTATGAACGGGACAGGATTGGGATAATCAGTTCGGTACGGTTTTTTATAAATAATTTCGGTTACAAAATCTTCATCGGCCCGGTACGGATTAATATAAAGTTTGTAATGATACGGTCTGATTACGGTTCCATCGGGTTGGATTTCCTCCTGAATTTTAAAGGCTGCGTTTATGAAATCCAGGTTGGTTGCGATTTGTAAAGCATCGACTCGATTAATCTTTTTAACGTAGCGTTTCAACAGGAACAAATCGTCGACTTCAAGTACTACGCCATGAATTACGCCGAATGACCCTAAACTGATTAAGGCGGCATTGAACAGATTATCGTTACGTATCGGTCTTGACCGAATGCTCCTGGCGAAATCATCATTCAAGGCGGGCGCTGTTTCCCGTTCCAGATAAACAAGGTCGTTGGGGCCAGGGCCAATAATAAGCTGAATACCTACCACACAATCCTGAATCGATCCTGCGTCGATTGCTGACCCATGAACGCCTGTCGAAATAGCCCCGGCTATGGTTTGGCCATTGCTGGCCCCGCAGGTTTTTAGTGATTTCCCTTTTTTGAACAAAAACTCAGAGATTTCTTTGACCGTATTGCCGCACTGAAACAGGAAAAGGTTCTCTGCTCGGTAAGAAGTTGACGTGTGTAGCTGTGCATCGGTAATTTCTTTCTTGATGGTCAATCTGGCATTGAAAAGCATTCGATCGCTCTGATGCGCTACGTTCGATAACGACCAGGCACTACCGTAAGCTCTGAACCGTTCGTGCTTATCGATACTGTCCTGAATCAGTCCCTGAATGGCCAGGCTACTATCGTTGAAGCGATTCAGGAGCGAGGTTATCGTCCGGTCCGTATTGATATCCAATAAGGTTTTGGTCGGGAATGGGCCGTTAAAATGGTAGTTGTTCCATTCGGTGAGGTGGTGGGTCGTTACATTCGCCATAGCATTCAGTCGTTTGATTCTTTCAGGCAGACGTATTTCACTTTAATGGATTTCCGTTTCCCGAAGGTGAACGTATTACGTAGCATGGCACCGAAGGTGATTTTGTATTCGACTGAATGAAAGCCGCCCTCAGCACAGACTGGTACGGCCATTACGTTATTTTGCAGTAGGGAGAGTGGAACAACCGTATCAATAACCATCACTTGCTTGCCCTGGTAAAAGCCTAATTCGTGGTTCATCGGATCTGGCTGTGCCGTTCCTCGTTGATTTGACACAATCACGGAGTAGGAACAAGCCTGCAGAAAAACCGTCAGTCCAATAAAGAGGAGGCCCTTGCCCGACAGTGAAGACAACATGGTTCGCTTGATTGAGGTATAACTGAAGAGGGTAAGCTGCAGCGAACCATGTCCAGTGACTTCCAGTGCCTTCGGGATTTTTCGGATTCGCTTTAGCTTAGTGTGAATGTAGAAGAATCCCGAAGGCAGTTGCCAATGATTTTAGCGAACGGCTGAAAAAGATAATATCTGTTAATCAACAGGTTACCGATAAGAAATGAGTGCCGATCAAATCGACCGGCTTGCGCAGGGAATCAGGCGATTCGCCATCGTAACGATCAATGACCAGCTATGTCTTACACGAACTCGGCAAGCTGCTCCTGCTGAACCGACCGACAGGAACAGGGCAGGTTAGTGGTCGCTACCAGCGGGCTCAATTCATTACGTGTCAGTGTCTGGATGGCTCCACCCGGCTCCGGCTCGAACGTAACGTGGTAATTGTTTATAGCTGCCGGAACGTTGGTAAATAACCAGTTGCGATTTTCTTTCGAAACGATAAATAGTCCGTTATCATCGCCGAGAGCAGCAAAGTCGTGCATGGGTTTGGATTTGCTGAAAGGCTTAACCCCAAAATGCTTTGATAGCTGATAGGTTGTTTTAACGACACAGGGCGTAACAATTCCCAACTCACTAATGCCCTGAAACAGATCTTCAGCAGTCAGGTTAGAATCAACAGAAGGTAAATCGTGGCGGGCAATGAATTCCAGTATGTTGCCGTTGTTGTCGAAAAAATAAGCGGATCGGGCTCGCCAGGCCGGAAATTCGGCAATTGTCTGCCCCTGCGCTTGTGTGTCCATATAATCCAGCGAAAACCAGTACATACACATCTCCAGCATGCCGCTCGGTACGTTAATCGCGAAGTGATACGGTGCTACCGGGTACGCTACAGACCGGAAAATTAACTGAGTCCAGCCTACTTGTAGTGTCAGCGAATCCGCCGATTCATCAACAATAGGTAAATCTAAGCGACGTGTATAAAATTCGCGGGTGGCTGTAAGGTTGGCCGTTTCCAGTTCGATGGTTAGAAGTTTCATGCGTGAGCGGTGAATCGTTTTTACGTGGGTTGTGTGGCACATCAAAATTGAACAAATCAACGGATCAAACCAGCTACGTAACGGGTGAACCTACGGAACCGTGAGGTGAAGCTGCACTTTGCGGGCATCAATTGACAGCCTTACTTGTGCAGACGAATTTCTGTCCGGAAAGAGAGATACGGGCTACGTGTGTCGGTTCGATTGGTACGTAACGGCTGATATTCTGCTGATTCTTCGTAGTTTTAACCAATTGTTTCTGAAATGAGGTGGGCCTGAAACTAAACCGATTTACCAAGCAGGATACGTGGATTGCCGTGGGTCTGGTGCCCGCTTATATTGCTTTTCTGAACTATATGTTGTTCGGAGAAACGTATTTCAGGCAGCTCGATACGTTCCTGTTAGCTACACTTAGCACGGCCGTACTCTGGACTCCCGTTTATTTTTTACACGCTGTACCCGCGGCCTATCTGCGCGATCAATATCCGGCCGTCCGGCAAACCTGGATACGGTTAGTCTTGGCGCTTATGATTCATATTCTGATGTCGTCAGCGATTATCAGTTTTTTGTTCTACGGGTATAAGTGGGTTCGTTTTCCTGCTTATACGTTTGATGCAACTCGTTATTACTGGACGCTGCTGCTGAGTATGATCGGGAATTTGATTGCGAATGTTATTCACGAAAGCGTGTACACATTTGAGAAATGGACCGAGACGCTTCAGCAAACGGAACGGCTGAAAAAAATCAACCTACAGAGTCGGCTAGAAAGTCTCAAACAACAGGTAAATCCGCATTTTCTTTTCAATTCGCTCAACACGCTTTCTTCCCTGATCGATAATGATCCCGACAAAGCCGAGCAGTTTGTGGAGGAGCTGGCCAGCGTCTACCGCTATCTGCTGCATACGAACGAAGCCGAGTTGACAAGTTTGCAAACGGAACTCACCTTTATCAATTCCTATTTTCATCTGCTGAAAACCCGTTACGGAAATGGTATTGATTTACACGTAGCCATCAGTGACGACTTTCAGGCAGCTCAATTGCCTCCCCTTACGCTTCAGATGCTGGTCGAAAATGCGGTAAAACACAACATAATTCTCCCTGACCAACCTTTGTCGATACGTATCGAAACGGATACAAACGGGCGCCTGGTGGTGGCTAATAACGTACAGCGGAAGAATAGCCGGGTTCTGTCGAATGGGGTAGGATTGGCGAACATCGCTACAAAATACCAACTGCTCGGGCACGGAAATCTGGAAATACTGGACGAGCCAGCCGCGTTCACCGTAACGATTCCGCTTATACTAAATGGTAGTCATTCGTAATTACATTACCGATGTGATCTCTACCTGGCTGTTGTAAAGCTCTGGCAGAAAAAACTCGAAATTGCCAACTTCTTCTACGTTGTGTTTTAACCAGGCTAAACCCATTGCACGAGGAAAAATAAAGCGGTGCATGACCGGGTTAATCAGCCACCGACCCCGCAGACTTTCGTGACCAACCTGCATGCGTGAGCGGTAAAGCGTTCCACCGGCCACCGGAATAAAGCGATGCGCCAGTCGGTAAACTTCCATACCCAGAATACGTATCACCAACGTAATGCCTTCTGTATCCAGTTTAATGACTTCTTCCATGCTATCGACCAGGTGCTTCATGTTTCCGCCAAAGGCTTCAACAATGTGGAAGTGAGCCCCAACGCCTGCGCCACCGTCCGGCGCGGGCTTTTTCAGTTCCCAGTGGATATGATCGATAGGATGCCAGATTAAATAACGAGGGTACGTTTTACCTTCATGCGGCATCAAATCCCCAATATGCTGAAACCACCAGAGCAACATGTCGGGCGTTACGTTCCGAATTACGTTATGGTTAATGAGTAATTCGAAACTACCGTACGGCAGCGTATTAAAAGCAGTTTGGGCACTGTCGAGCGATTTCATTTTCCAGCTAAATGGCCGAGCCGGAGGAAGTTTCCATTTCATAAAGTAGACTAAAAATCGACGTTGTAGAGTGTTTTAAATTGCTGCTCATTGACACTCGGCGGCAATAACCTGAATGCGTTGTTACGTAGCCATACAAGGGCTGGATTCTGTACCTGCGCGATCTGACCAATACGTCGGGAATTGTCGATGATGTAATGCGTTCGTTTCAGACGACGCCCTTCAAATCGTTTAAATGCATCAACTGCAGAGCCCCCGGCCTTTAGTTCATCTGCCAGTACAACAGCATCCTCAATGGCCTGACAGGCACCTTGCCCCATGTTTGGTGTTGTTGCGTGTGCGGCATCACCTACTAAGACAATGTTGTCAAACGCGTATTTCGATAGGGGCTTAAGATCAATAATATCGTTCCAGAGCAAATTCTCATTCCTGGTGCGGGCCAGTACGTCCGGGATAGGATTATGATAGTCGCCAAAAATTTTCAGCAAATCATCCGTTGTGAACTGTCGCATCCGCACATCGTTGGCTGGTGCGTTAAGGCAGGCAAACCAGTATAACTGATTGTTGGCCAACGGAACCAGACCGATACGTCCGTTAGCGCCCCAGGTTTCGGTAGCCTCCGATAAGTTCAGTCCCCGGCTGTCGATGACCGACCGCCAGCAGGTATAGCCGCTGTAGCGTGGTGCGCTATCGGGGAGTAGCTGTTGCCGGATAGGGGAGTGGATACCGTCCGAAACGATCAGGTAATCAGTTTGATGAACGGTTTCATCGTCAAATAGTATCCGCACCTGCCCTGCGTTCTGCTCAACCGAGATGGCGCGCTTGCCCGTAAATAAAGGCTTGTTTTTTAAGTGTTTTAGTAATTCCTGATGCAAAGCGGCCCGGTGAATGGTAAAATTATCGGTGCCATATTTGCGACTGATCGCCCGGCTGTCTGTCCGTGTAATGCTACGTCCCTGCTGATCGCAGATGACAAACGCTTCGAGTACCCGACCCGCCTGAAGAATGGAATCGGCAATTCCCAGTTTTTGAAAAGCCTTTACCGCATTTGCCGCCAACGCAAGCCCAGCGCCCAATGGCTTAATGACTGGTGCCGCTTCAAAGATCGTAACCTGAAGGCCAAGCTGCCGAAGCGCAATGGCTGTTGTTAAACCGGCTATCCCGGCACCGATGATGGTGAATTGTTTACCGCTTTCCATAGGGTATAAAAATCAGATACAGAACGTAAGTTCGTTTAACGATTGAATTACTACGTAGCACTTCGTCTTACGCCCTGTATCGGTAGTTTAGTCCTGATTATTCGTAACGGATTCCGTAACGGGCCGAGGTAGCCATAATCTCATTGACTACATCAGTTGGCGGAGGTCCCTGGGGTGCTGGAGGCAATGCGGCTTCCGGCGCTTCTTCGCTCAGTTCATAGAAAAAGCCTTCAAAGTAACCCGGTGTGAGATATACGAGTGCTTTGGCAGACGGTGTAATCACCTCAAAGGCGTGCGGAACAAGGCGCGGCATAAAAATAGTGTTGCCCGCTTTGGCATCAATAACCCGATCCCCAACTGTAAAACGCATGTTACCCTCCTGAATATAAAACAACTCGTCTTCGCGTTCGTGAATGTGCTTATGAGGTTCACTGCCTTTACGTAGCGTCATTTCGATAAGAGCGAACGTACCATTCGTTTGTGCCGTTGTTACGTGAAACTGCATTAAATGGCCGTGGTGCCAACGTAACGCGCCTGCCTGAACGCCCGATAAAGATTGACTGATTGTCATTGTGTTAAAAAGATTAGTGTGTTAAAAATTGAATTAACGCACCAAAGTTGGCCTGACCGATTCGGCTAACCGGGCCTGTTAACCGTCAACCGGAAGAAAAGAAAGGTGAACCGTGCGGGGAAATAAATGAAGCGGGAATGGGTCGTTGTTCGCTCAGTAAAGACAAACTAAATTAGCCTGTGTAGGCTTGTACGGTCGGAATTACCATGAGCAGCCGCCTTATTTATACCATTTGCCGTATTTTTGCCATCTATGGCGTGAAAAGTAAGCCAGTAAACCCCAGAGTATATGTCTGTTACGTCCCAGGCTGAATTAGAAGGTATTCAGAAAATCAGCGAAATAGTCGGAACCGTGCTGAAATTGATGCGCCAACATGCCCAGCCGGGTATGACAACCAAAGAACTGGATGACTTTGGCGGAGCTATCCTCAACGACCTGGGAGCAAAATCAGCGCCCAGATTGACCTATGGATTTCCGGGCTGGACCTGTATCAGTATAAATGATGAGATAGCGCATGGCATTCCGTCAAGTTCAACGGTCCTGAAAGAAGGCGATCTGGTAAACATCGACGTATCGGCTGAACTGAATGGATTCTGGGCCGATAATGGCGGATCGTTTGTGCTGGGCAACGACTTCCATCGGCATACCAGTCTGGTCGAAACGTCAAAACGAATATTACAACGCGCCATCAGTCAGATCAAAGGGGGTGTGCGTATGGCCGATATTGGCCGTCTGATTGAAACAGATGCCAAACGAGCCAATTTTAAAGTGATTCGCAATTTAGTAGGTCATGGCGTTGGCCGGAGCCTTCACGAAGAACCCACGGAAATTCCCTGTTTTTACGACCGGTCCAACACCGCCCGCTTTCGGAAAAACACCGTAGTGGCCATTGAAACGTTTATTTCGACGCGCGCTACATATGCCCGCGAAAAGGGTGACGGCTGGACATATATAACCGGCGACCGAAGTTTTGTGGCTCAACATGAACATACTATCCTGATAACTGATAGCCAGCCAGTTATTCTGACTGCTTCCAACGAATTATGGACGTAGCACGGATGCCTCCTGGTACGTCCATAGTGTAAATTTGTTGTCTTTGTCTGGTTAAAAAAGCGGCTTTAGTAACTTACTTAACCGGGTTATCCGTCTTTGCGAACGAAGTCTGAGCGCTTTTACGGTACTTTTGTTATAGCCGGAATTTTTCTGCCGATGTTAATGGATTCCATGAAATCACTCTTTGTTCCAATAGCTACGCTTACGCTTATGATCGTTACGGCTTTCAAGACCGAAACGGTTCTGGTCGACGTAGTGTCAACTGAGCGAAATAGAAATTCACCGATTGCTGTCTGTACAACGGGTGTTTGTAAAGTGCCTTCGCGTGCGGCTGCGTTACGTTCCAGCGCATCAACGAAACCAATTGACGGGCAGAGCGCCGGTACAGCTGATATGGTGCTCATCAAAGGAGGGGCGTTTCAGATGGGTTCGGCCGATTTTCCAGACGCTAAGCCGGTTCATACCGTATCAGTGAATAGTTTCTGGATGGACACGCACGAAGTGACGAACGCTCAGTTTGAAAAATTCGTCCGCGCCACGCACTACGTAACGGTAGCCGAGCGCCCCCTGAAAGCTTCTGATTATCCGGGCGTACCGGCGGATAAGTTAGTGCCCGGCTCGGCCGTTTTCACCCCTCCAACTCAGGCTGTGTCGCTGGCGAATCCATTAGCCTGGTGGCAATACGTACCGAGCGCCAACTGGCGACATCCGCAGGGACCAAAAAGTACAATCGCGGGGAAAGGAAATGATCCGGTCGTGCAGGTTTGTTACGAAGATGCTGCGGCCTATGCCAAATGGGCTGGTAAACGGCTGCCAACCGAAGCCGAGTGGGAATTTGCGGCTCGGGCTGGTCGGAAAAATGCTACGTATTACTGGGGAAGTGAACTGAAGCCGGGTGGTAAATGGGTGGCCAATATTTTTCAGGGCCGCTTCCCGAACAACAACACAAACGAAGATGGTTTTCGGACGCTGGCCCCCGTAAAAACCTACCCGGCCAACCCGAATGGTTTGTACGACCTGGATGGCAACGTGTGGGAATGGTGCAGCGATTTGTACCGTCCGGATTATTACCAGAAAAGCCCATCCAATAACCCCAAAGGCCCTAAAGACAGCTACGATCCCGACGAACCCGGTCTGGAAAAACATGTGCAGCGTGGTGGCTCTTTCCTGTGCAGCGATCAATATTGCATCCGTTACAAAGCCGGTAGCCGCGGAAAAGGCGAAACGACCAGCGCCAGCAACAACCTGGGCTTTCGCTGCGTCAAATCGGCTCAGTAACGTAGCGCCAGCTTTAAGGCAATCATAGAAAACACTTGTTGCCGAAGCAACGAGAATTTAACGAAAATTCATGGCCCGCCGTTGTGGTGAGAATCCTGGTGATGCTCATAACTGGCAACGAATCACATTAAGTATTTTACTTACATTTTAGTGGTTAGTTATACAACTGCCTTCAGAAAAGTACCATTTTTTGCTCGATCAATAAGTTGTACTCTACTTAGAGCAGTTGTATAACTGATTTTATGTTATGTGAGATTTCATTGTAAAGACACTCTATATATGTTTCGAATAAAAACGAAAAAATGCAAATATAACAGTCTATTCAGTCAGGCTTTTTAGCTTACTTAACTCCTTCCTATTAGCTTCTTGAGTTAGTTGGCAGATGTCTGTATAAAATGTATTGTTCGAACCTGTTTCTGTTATAGTTTTCTTGACCTTGCCTTTTCCTTGCCGAACAATAATGCTTTTTTGCTTCCAGCTATTACCGTAGACTATATACTCTTTCCCTATTTCAAATACGTACCCACACGAACCGCTGTCCGTACCGGAGATGATGGATATTGTATCCGGCATGTCTATGGGTGATTTATACTTTTTCTCAACGGCAAGCTTATATATTTTGTAGGGCCAAATCGTATAGCTTAACTGATCTGAACCCGGCCTTTTGAAAGCAGCAGTTGTGTCAGCATAGTTGGCCACACCAATTATTTTGCCAACAACAACCATATCTGCTATCCCTAACTCATTCTCTGTAGTTTGTCTATCTTTCCCAACACAAGTACAAGCGTAAGCTGACTTTTGTCTAATCATTAAAAGGAAAATTATAGCAGTTAGAAGAAGGTATAAAGAGCTAGTTTTCACGATTTTCTTCTGTTGTATAAGTGGCATTATGTTAGCTAGCCTTTTCAAAGTAAGGATTTTTCGCTAGTTCATTGTCAATCGCTACAATACAAGTTGGATTATCCTTGGCAAGTATAAATGCGTTATCCCAAATATCAATTGACAACTGGAAGTCTCCTGGCTCAGAACTAATTATTACAAGAAGTTCATCATTGACCCACACATCCTCACTAGAAATGATTTGGGGATTTATCCTCTTGAGCGCATTGGTCAGATCCTTTATAAACTCAGGAGTTGAGCTATTGAGCTGAAACTCTAGTAAGAGTTCGGTTGGCTTATCAAATGGAGATCTTACTCTGTATGTGTAGTATCTATCCAACCTGTAGTGAGTTCAAAAGTGTTGTATAATCTGTGTGGCTGTTGCAAAAGTC
>NZ_JBMDWV010000244.1:0-4487 GCF_048594605.1 Spirosoma sp. | reverse complement strand
GGAACCATCCGATACGTTCCTGGGTAAGCTTAAACAGGATTGCCTTCGCTATCTGGTTGCCAATCATCTGCTCAAGCCTTGCACAGATACATACAACACCATTCTAAGCAGTTATGGACTTCCTACAACGAAAAAGTTCGTTTTCGATACGTTTTTCCAGGAACCTGATTTGGTCCTGCAAAGTGGTACACCTGGCTTTGAATTTAACCGCCCCGATTTAAGTCCTACTATTCGTTTTGTGGGGCCTATGTTGCCGTATAGTCAGGGTGTTCAGCATCCTTTTCGGCAGATAAAACTGACGCGCCAATACAAGCATGTCGTACTGGTGACACAGGGAACGGTAGAGCGTAATCCCGAAAAAATTATCGTGCCTACCCTCGAAGCCTTTAAAGACGATGATCAGACGTTGGTTATTGCAACGACCGGTGGTTCACAAACCCAGGCATTACAGGCTCGTTATCCACAGGCTAACCTTGTCATTGAAGACTTTATCGATTTTAATCGGGTAATGCCTTATGCGCATGTATACGTAACGAATGCGGGCTATGGGGGCGTTATGCTGGCCTTACAGAACGGATTGCCGATTGTAGCTGCTGGCGTACACGAAGGGAAAAACGAGATTGCCGCTCGCATTGGGTACTTTAAGGTCGGTATAAGCTTAAAAACAGAAAACCCCACGGCTACTCAGATTCGTCAGAGCGTCGGGCGCATACTAAATGACAAGCAATATAAACGTAACGCAGAGCAGTTAGGGGCCGAGTTTCGGCAATACAATACGAACCAGCTGTGCGAAAAATATATTGCTGAACTGCTGGAGCAATCAGCCAGCTACGTAATGGCTGTTAGCTAGTAGTGAGTGCTGGCCGCTACCTGTCATTTAGCGCATAATGTCATTCGATATGCAAAAATGGCAGGTAACGACCGGACTCACTTTAATTTAGAATTGTGGCGCCTGAGCCATACCGGTTCCTACATCGAACGGATCAAAACCATTTATCATACCTGTTGTAACGCCGGAAGCAACCAGACGGGCAGTTAGGCCATTGGTCGTTAGCGCACCCATACCCCGTAATTTTTCGGCCCACAAGGCCGCTACACCCGCTACGTGAGGAGTAGCCATACTGGTACCACTCATACTCACCAGACCCCCACCTCGTTTAGCCGACTGGATATTGACACCCGGCCCGGCAATGATAGCCCCCGTATTGGAGAAAGAGGCAATTGAAAAGGTAGCAGCATTTTGCCCCAGAGCCGCTACGGAAACAAAGCCGTCCGAAACGGCGGGTGGACTCACTGCGATTTCAAAGTCCGGATTTTGGTCGCGTCGACTTTCATTGCCGGCCGCAGCTATCAGTAACGTAGTTTGGAAGAATGGGCTACCTGCACGAATGAACTGAGCCATTTTTTCGAAGAGTTGCACGTTGGCCCGATAGCCTTCCAGCGCGCGCGACGTGGCCAACTCAGGAGGCATACCGCTATCCTGTAATCGTTTCACCAGACCTGGAAAATCAATTCCCAGCGACATGGAAATGACATTTGCCCCATTCTGAGTGGCCCATTGAATAGCATTGACAATACTGGCGCTTGAGCCGCCACTAGCACCTAAAACCTTACCAATCAGTGCTTTCTGAACCCCTTTCGCAACACCGATACGTGTATTGTTGACGTCCCGGCCAAAAATGGTACCTGCGCAGTGTGTACCGTGGCCATGCTGGTCGCCGTTACCTTCGCCCGTAAAATCCTGCTGAACCAACGTAACGCCCGCAAAAGCCGGATGCGTTGCATCAATGCCCGTGTCGAGCACAGCCACGACCACACCATTTCCTGTAAATGGCGATGTATCAGCGCCAACCGCTTTTATACCCCACGCAACTGACGGAGCGGCTGGCTGCAATACGTCCTGAACATTGAAAGGCTCGACCAGTTTCATCGGAATGGTCGGTGCTACAGCTACAACGTCGGAACTACGGGTCAGTTCCGGCAGATCCCGTCGATCAATTCTTTCGACTTCGACCGTGACACCCGCTGCTTCCGCCGGGAGAGCATTAGGCGTAGCTCCTCCCCGGAATATATCGCGGGTAACTGCGGAAAGGGTGCGGAGAATAATGTGTTCTTCGTTCATTGTTGTTATAGATTTAGGAAGGATGAATAAAAGAATCCTGTTACGTTCTTAAAACTATAACGAACTCCCTGGCAACAGGTAGATATATTATTATTCGGTAAAGGATTTAGTTAGTGTGTATTTTCTCAATTAGCACGTAATCAGAATGCTCCATCAATTCAAAAATAGTTCGTTGTTATCGGTCATGAACATGCGCGTGCTTTCTGTGTACGTACCGCCCGTCGGCGATTTATATTTCAGATCGACATAGAACGCCCGATAACCTGATTTGGGGTACGTGTCGCTTACGGAAAAGCTGGATTTATCCTTGATTCCCAAGCTTTTACCTTCCCACTTTTCATCCTGAAAAATTGGGTCTGTCGAATTGGCCGACCAGATCGTTACGTCTTCCAGCTTGTCGGAAGTGGCTTTTATTGTCAGGTCAACGCCTTTTTTGGTGGTCGATACGTTCCATTGGCAGGCCGGGTAAGGCTGTTTGGTCAACGTAGTGGCGAAAAAAGCATTCAGGGCTTCCAGTGCCTGCCGCTTATCGCCAAGGTCGTGTCCTACATTGGGAACGTAGTGAATGTAATTTTCGCCCGGAATCTGGCCAATGTAATGCTTCACCGCATCGACGGTCCAGTAGGGGTCGTTGGTGCCCATGAAAAGCATTTTGGGCATAGTCAGCTTTTTCCGGTACGAGTATGGGTCTATCATTTCCGTAATCGCGCTACCTTCCTTGCTGTGTACTGTTTGCGGAATGCCCAGCTTTACGTAGTCGTCAATTTCAACACTGTACTTGTTCCAGAGCTTCATCTGATAATCCAGATTGACGGGCATATTTAGTATGTCGATTACCATCGGCGCAATGGCTACAGCCCGCTTGTCGCTGGCGCCGGTCAGCCAGGTTGTCCAGCCCCGTTTGGAAGCTCCCGAAACGACAAACCGATTAATGTCTTTATGGAGCGTTTGTTTACCAAATTCCTGTACGGCATCCATCGCCCGAACGGCGCTTTTCACCATTGGAAAAAGCAATGGCCATGTATAATCACCGTCTTTTTTAAACTGATGTAACGTATAGGAAATCAGCGCATCTTCTTTCAGGTTGTCATAAAGCGGCTGATTGGGAGTTTGGCGGAGTACGGCCACAACGGATTTGTTTTTGCTGGCTAACGTACTGATGGCCTGGTTGAACGCATCTTCGCGTTTGTTCCAATTGGGTTCGCCGTCTTTTACCGAACCGCCCGTAATGAACAGCAGCGCTCCGTCGGTTTTAACTTCGTTCGGTACCAGCACCGAAAGCTGGTGTTTCCAGGTATGTTCCCGCCATTTCTGAGAGGTGAGAAGAACTTCATAAGCCGTAATGTCGCCGTAATTGTAGGTGTCTTTCACTTCCCACTTGAACGTTTTATCGTCATTGTGCAGATAGCTTTCCAAAGCAGTCGACGGAGTAATTTCATCGGCAGGTTCGGGCAATGAGAAGGCAAATAAAGCGCCGATAAGTCCGGTAAGAATAAACGTTTTGAAGAAGTATTTTTTCATGGAATCGTACGTGTTAAATTCAATACGTGGCTTTTCTTTTTTGTCCTCCCTACGTCAGGAGGACAAAGTTTATTACTTCCTATTATATGCATCCGCTTTTGGCGAATCAGCAATTAATTTCAAGGCTTCGTCCATATAAATTTCGGCTGTATGCTCACCCAGGCTGGTTCGGCTGATGTATTCGTAACGGGCAAAGCTGTTGAAATCTACTTTCGTCAGCATGTACCCAAACGCGTCATTGGTCAAACCGAATAGCATCGGTACGTTCGTGCGCATGTGTCGTTTCATGTAGTACCCCACGTTGGGCAGGGCTTCGCCCGGAGTAGTTAGAATCTGCGTCGTACCAATATTGAGCAGGTTAACCTGCGCTACCACCTTATCACCAGCAGTTAGCTCATACTTTAGTGGTGATTTTTTGACGATGTATTTCATTATGTCCGACTCAATGGGAAACGTAACGTTTCGGGCTGAACAGAAAAGTGATGGGTTGGTTTGGGATTCGGCCGTGCCTACGATACGTAGGGCTTCGTCGGCCAGGAGTTCCCCGATTCGGATGCATTCCTCCCACGTATTATTTTCTTTGCCGTTGGCCCGTCGGTTGTCGGCCGTGACCATGCCGCCCTGAGCGCTATTCATGAACATTGCTATACCACCCGCCTGACGTTCAATGCGTTGACACAGCGGTCCGCACAAGTCCGGACTAAGAATCCCGCGTTCTGAACCAATTACTTCAGGATGAATGGCGTAATTGACCAACGTAATGATAGGTTTTCCCGACGAAGCCACTGCCTGAATTACGCCACAGCGCGGATCATACAGATCGGGAGCGTAGTAATTATAGGCG
>NZ_JBMDWV010000243.1:0-4000 GCF_048594605.1 Spirosoma sp. | reverse complement strand
TTAAACTTGTCTTATTAGATTAAACTAGAGTCGTTTTTTGTCATTTCGAACGTAGGGAGTAATCTCAAGCAGGCGTTGGTAGAACTTTTAGTTTTCTCCCTACGGTCGAAATGACAAAAAACAATTTCATCAGCAACCTTTTCTAAAAGTTTAAACAGGTTCATCGTTTTACCTCCGCAGTAGTCGAAGCAGACGTAGCGGATAGTACGCGCACTGGTCCCATCAGCCCCGACGGAAGCAGGGGCGAATCAGCCCGGTAGAATGGCATCGTGGTGTAGGTAATTTTGCTGGTCACGCCGGGCTGGGCGTCGCCGATCAGGCGATTGACCCACAGATTTGTGACTTTCACCTGTACCGCATTACGGCCGGATTTTACAGCCTCGGTAATGTCGATACGGAACGGTTTCTTCCAGACTGTTCCTACGGTTTTGCCGTTGACAATCACTTCAGCCATATTCTTCACCTCGCCCAGATCAAGAACGTAGGATGCATTTTTAGGTACAGAGGATAATTCGAACGTATTGTCGTACGTAGCTGTGCCCGAGAAATACTTGATGCCGGGGTCAGCATTGTCGGTTAGTGACGCCAGCGTATTGAACGTCGCTTGTTGAGGAGCGCCCCGTCCTTCCTGAAAACGTACCGTCCATGCACTTGCCACACTGGCCGCAGTCGATTCCGTAACAGCAGGTTTGGTGTAGGAAGCAACCGTCGCCTTGTCGCGGAAGACAATAAAGTAAGCATCCCACGGATCGAAGGTAAGCGGCACTACGGTTTGTCCGTCCTTGATCTGATACGACACTTTTTCGGTTTTGCCGGTCTGCGGGTGCCACAACTCCGGCACTTTGCCCGTTACCCGAAAGCTGATGGTAGCTTCATTAGGATTCTCGCTCCGGTTGTCGAGCCAGTAGAGGTCGGTCGGTCGGGATGCCGCATCACCGCCGTCGCGGTTATCGGTTTGGCGGTGAACGTACAATACTTTCGCTTTAGCACCGGAAATGTCGACATCTTTCGGAATATTCATTTCCTTCAGGACGTTCGCGATTGGTTTTGTCGATACGTTCGGATTGTTCCAGATCTGATTAACCAACGTAGTGAACTCGGCTGCATTATCGCTTAGGCTGGGCGTACGTTCGGGTTTGGCACCTGCTACGTACATGCCCGATTTGACCAGTTCACCCAGTTTTTTCAGGACGGGCAACGTCATCGTCCGCGCGGTAGAATCCAGAACTAACAAACGGTACGTTTGCCCACTTGAGGTTACAATCTTCCCGCCGTCGATACGTAGCGCATTCGTCAGAACGGTAGCGTTGGCAAAGTCAAAAGCGTAGCCATCTGGTATGGCGGGCAGTTTATCGGCAAATGCCTGCGTAATGTTGTTGTTCTGACCGTAGTAATACAGAACATCTACAACGGGTTTGCCCTGTTGCAACAGAAAGCAGCTCCGGCCCAGATAGTCCATCCAGGATTTAGCCTGTTCAGCCCAGGTTTCCTGGCGGGTAAAGTACTGGCCGAATGGCCCAAGCGAAAAGCCGGGTTTCCTGTCATCGAGTGGCTGGTGGACAGACGTATGAATCACAAACCGGTTCAGCCCCGACGCCATTTCCAGATCGGCCGTACGCTTGAGTTTTTCCGGATGCCAGCTAAACGCATTCTGGATAGATGTCATCGACTCGGCCGCTACAAGGTTCTGTCCGTAAATGTGCGCTACCGAAGCGGCTTCCCGAATATCGGCTTCGCTACGTACTTCTTCCTCGGCACCGCCCGCCAGGCTACCCGGCGTCCACATAGCCGACATTGGAATATCGGCCTTTCGCTTCACGTCCATACCATCAGCCAGGTAAATCCGGCCATTTTCGTGCGATTCCGTGTACCGCTTCATGCCCCGGGCATGAAGCTGATCGCCGATGACTTCGTAATGACTATCGACGATCAGCTCACCGATGGTTCTCCGAAAATCCCACAGAAACTTTTCGCTGTCTTCAGCGCTTTTCACAACCCGTCCTGCCAGTACGGGCAGCCAGGGCTTTATGTCGTAGCCGCGCCGTTTCTGGAACTCCTCCAGCATGGTTTTGGTCCAGGTCATATGGCCCGCTTCGTAGCTATCCAGCACCATGTATTGCAGCCCCTGAGCGCCCATCTGACCGCCTGTGGCATCCTTGTACATGTCCAGATACGTATTGATATAGTTTTTAACCGCTACGTTGTCGAGCTTATCCACCTCCAGCCCTGTCGCTTCAGGGGAGGCCGGGTGATTTTTACGACCCGTCATGGAGTAGCCCAGCCGCATGACTACCCAATTCCCGGACGGAGCTGTCCAGTTCAACGTACCGTCCGGGCTCATTTTGGCGGTCAGATCCACTACGTCCTGCGTGGGAATGGCATCGGCACCGGCTTTCACCAGCGAATGCGTACTTTCTTTCCAGGCACTGAAACCGGCTTTCTGCTCGAACAGATCGACACGGTCGGTATTGTGCAGCACCAACTCGGCAACGGGTACGCCCTGCGGTTTGCCGGGTTCGGCCCGACCGCCCATCATAGCCGCAAACGGATTGCCTTCGGGCTTCTCGGTTTTGAACGTAAACCGGAAGTATTTCGCCGTAGTGGGCAGAATAGCCATCGTACTCTGAGGAACGGTGCTGCCCCGAATAATCACTACGTCCCGGAAGTTCGTCCCATCGTCGCTTACTTTCAGCATCCGGTTGTCCGGCATGCCTCTGAACTCAGCCAGTTCGCCTGCTGCTGCCGCTCCTACGATGGTAAACGCCTTGATGGTCTGCGGACTGTCGAATTCGTATTGTATCCACATGTCCTGCCCTACTTCCATCGGCGGCAGCATTTTGGCATTGGCCAGATCACCGTCTGTCAATTCGGCCAGGCTGAACGTACCGCCACTCGACGTAATTTTTGGGTTTAGCGAGGAAATTGGTTTTTCAGCGGCTGGCAGGCGATAGGCAACCACAGCGGCATCGGCATAATAGTTTTGCGACTTCTCGGCGGTTGGGTTGCTCAACATATCCGGGGCCAGTGCTACGTTCTGAAACTTGCCCGTTGTGGCTGAAGGCTGAGGCAGTTTATCCGAAAAGGGCTGTCCGCCGGTTACCCGCGTTTCGGTCCAAACGTATTTCTTCATGGCATCCTGTGGCTTCACCCACGGCCCACCCGTTACGCTCCAGCCGGGCGATCCGGCAATGGCCATTTCGAGACCAAGTTTTTGAGCTAAGTCGGTAGTGTGTTTAAACGCGTCTTTCCACTCAGGCGTCATGAACACCAGCTTTTTAGGCGTTACGTTGGGCGTAAACAGGCTGGCGTCGAAATTTTGAAACCCGCCAATACCGACACGCTTCATCCATTCGAGGTCTTTGGTAATTCCTTCTTTGGTGATGTTACCGTTCATCCAGTGCCACCATACACGAGGTTTGGCCGCATCGGGCACCGCCTGAAAGCCCTTCTGAAGCGCTGGCGACTGCGCAAACGCCAGGGCTGGGAGCATCCAGGCCAGCAGTGTTATTTTTTTCATAAAAGGTAAGGGTTGGGGTTGAGAAGATATAGGATGTATGATACGTGATGGATTGCTTTCGCGTCAGCTACATCATATATCCTATAGCAAGTCTAATTCGAGGGAATGGATTCTCTTTCATAGAGTTACCTCACTGCCCAACAGAATTCAGAACGGCTTCGACCCCCATGACGACCATGAGACTGCCCGATGGTTCCTTAGGATTGACGAACACCAGATACACATCGTGCGGCTTGTTGTCGAACGGCGTAGGCAGTTTAATTGGAATGGTTAATTGATTGGGTCGGAAATCCATTTTATCCGTAGCCTCCAGCAGAGCCGATTCGCCAATTAATTTTCCGGTCGGGCTATCCAGGCGCAATTCAACCTTACCTCCTTTGGCGTTGAGCTGGGGTTTGGGCGCCGTTGCCATCACGCGAAGTTCGGTGAGTCCGTTCAAATCAGCCTGTTTGATGCCCATGTAAGCGCCCGACTTACTGGGAA
>NZ_JBMDWV010000242.1:0-31503 GCF_048594605.1 Spirosoma sp. | reverse complement strand
GTTCTGGATCGCCGGTCTGGTAAAGATCAGACGCGCGAGCGGCCATTTCTTTGGTGCCACCACCCGCCGGAATCAGCCCAACGCCTACTTCTACCAATCCAATATAGCTTTCGGCATGAGCCACTACGCGGTCGGCGTGCAGAACGGCTTCACAACCACCGCCCAGCGTGAGCGTATGCGGAGCCACAATAACCGGAATCGACGAATACCGCAACCGCGTAATGAGCTTCTGAAATTGCGCAATCATCAGGTTTACTTCGTCGAACTCCTGCTCAACGGCAAACATAAACAACGTAGCAAGATTAGCGCCCGCCGAAAACGCTTCCGTCGAATCGTTGCCGACAACTAAACCCCGGAAATCTTTCTCTGCTAACGTAATGCCTTTCAACAGTGCTTCGGATACACCCTGACCGAAGGTGTTCATTTTGCTGCGAAACTCGACGTTCAGAATGCCATCACCAAGATCGTAAATGGCCGCATCCGAATTTTTCCAGACAATGTTGTTGCTCGGTCCGTCGCCACGCAAGTTTTCCAGAATAATAAACGTATCGGTTCCTGGAATGGGCTTGTACGTCTTCGTTGGAATGTCGTAATAAAACCGCTTACCGTTTTCAACTTTGTAAAAACTCTCAATGCCAGCGTCGAGCATTTCATATACCCATTGTGCGGGCTTCTGGCCAAGCGACTCAATAAGTTCAACTCCTTTTTTTACACCAATCGCATCCCAGGTTTCAAACAGGCCCATTTGCCAGCCGAAACCTGCCGAAATAGCGGCATCGATCCGGTAGAGTTCATCCGAAATTTCTGGAATCCGATGCGTAGCGTAGCGGAAGCCGTCGGCAAAGGTTTTGCGGTAAAATTCACCGGCTTTATCCTGGCCAGCGAGTAAAACCGGAAAGCGTTTTTTAAGGTTATCAATCGCTTTCGTGCTCTCCAATGTAGCGAATTTAACCTTCTGCGATGGCTTATACTCAAACGTCTTCAGGTCGAGCGCCAGAATCAGCGTTTGCCCTTTTTCGTCTTTCGTTTTTTTGTAATAACCCTGCCCCGTTTTGTCGCCGAGCCATTTGTTTTCTATCAACTTCTTTACCGACTCCGGTAACTCGAACGACGCCCGCGACTCGTCGTGCTCCATTTTTACGAGGTTGTTTGCTACGTTGACGGTTGTGTCCAGTCCCACTACGTCCGATAGCCGAAACGTACCGGATTTCGGGCGACCAACTACGGGGCCAGTCAGTTTGTCAACTTCTTCAACGGTCAAGCCTAGTTCTTCCGCTACGCGAATCGTCTGAATCAGCGACTGAATACCGAGCCGGTTGGCAATAAAACCGGGCGTATCTTTGCACAGAACGGTCGTTTTGCCCAGAAACAAATCGCCGTATTGCATCAGAAAATCAACCACTGCCGGATCGGTATCGGGGCCGGGAATGATTTCAAGCAGCCGTAAATAGCGTGGTGGGTTGAAGAAGTGGGTACCGCAGAAATTCCGGCGAAAATCCTCGCTACGTCCTTCCGTCAGCAGATGCATCGGAATCCCCGACGTATTCGACGTAATGAGCGTACCAGGTTTGCGAAATTGCTCAACGCGCTCATAAACCGAGCGTTTGATGTCCAGCCGTTCCACAACCACTTCAATCACCCAATCGTACGTAGCAATGTCTTTGAGGTTATCATCAAAATTGCCGAGCTTGATACGTTGCGAAAGGGTGGCGCTGTAGAGCGATGCCGGGCTGGCTTTAAGCATTGACTGGAACGCATCGGTTACGATTCGGTTGCGCACTGCCGGACTTTCGAGGGTCAACCCTTTGGCAGTTTCAGCCTCGTTGGGTTCTTTGGGAACGATATCCAGCAGCAATACATCGACGCCGATATTGGCAAAATGAGCGGCAATACGTGAGCCCATAATGCCTGAGCCTAAGACCGCTACGCGTCGGATGGTACGATTTTTAGTTTGGGATGTTTTGGGTTTGTCTAAAGTCGCTTCCATGGTTTTGGGTTACTCCTTATTTCTTGCTTGTATTTTTAAGAGTTCATCGACATCGCTCTGGTCTTTCGGGCGGCCCGTTGCCCGCTTTTCGGTAATCAAATCATTCAGTTGAATAACTTTAAATGATATGCCATCGAACATTACGTCAAGCGCCCGGGCGTAGCAGGCGTCGAAATCAACATCGCGAAACGCTTTCAATTGGTAACCTAAGTCGAGCGTAAATCCGTATTTCCCGACGGCTACAGACGTCCAGCCGAAAATTAAAGGGACATTTTTTAGGTGAGCAGCTCCCGCCACATCATTCTCTTCCAACGCCAGAATCAGATTTGCCTTATTCTGTTCATTGGATTTTAACCATAAATCTATGTCCTGTGTCGTTCGGATGTGTCCGTGAACGACGCCTGCCATACCACCTACCAGCAAAAACTGAACCGTATATCGATTCAGGCTTTCCAGCAAACGCTGTACGTCTTGGTCGGCTATGTTCATATTTTTAGGCGGGTTCTTAGGATTGGCATGATACAGTTTCGATGCTACGTTCATCAGCCGTGTAAAGGCTTTCAGGTGGTTTTCTGACAGGTTTTGAACAGTAGCAGACATACGTTCTGTAAGCTAGGTTAATCCAACGATAATTCTTCGGTTTCGGTGGCTTTGATACGTGCGTTTTCTTCTTCTACCATTCGATTGATTTCTTTAATGACGTCGAAGAAAACGACTAGTTTATCGAGTGGAATTTTCTCGCGAATCATGTTATTGAACAGAATTACGCCATCGCGGGCCATCTCCCGTTTGGCTTTTCCTTCGTCGGTCAGGTAGATTCGAACAAATCGTTTATCGTTTCCATCTACTTCCCGACGTATCAATCCGCGCTCTTCCAGGCTTTTCAGCATTCGAACCAGTGACCGTGGCTCCATGCCTAACAGTGGACCAATTTTCGTCGCGGGTGTGCCTTCATCAAGGTCAATGTTAAGCAGTACGTAGCCAATGGCCATCGTAATGTCGAAGCGGCCTGCATAGGCGTTGTACATGCGCGAGATCGAATGCCAGGCCCATTTTATGTGAAAATCAACGGTTTTCTCCTTTTTCATTGCTGATGTCGCCCCCTCAGTTTTAGAGTGTAAAGCTACTATTTTTTTAGAAATTAGTATGCTTGCATACTGTTTAATACGCAGATGCTGAAATTATCCCGTGTTTTACCCACAAGGCATAGGTAGCAGATAAGAAATACTTTCTGTTTTATGAATAAAGAATATCCCGTCGATCCTGAAAAGTTCAGAATCAACGGGATATATGGCGTTATAAACTAAGGAGCAACGGACGCTGATCAGTCTTTTGTCCTGATTGAAGAAAATACGAGCTACTTCACTATTCTCCTGACAAAATACTGATCGCCTATTCGAATACTTACTACGTACTGACCGACTGGAAGGGATTGTGTATTAATCGTGTGCTGATGCGTCTGCTCTATTTTTAGAATGCTTGACTTGCTCCATCGTTTACCCATCAGATCAATGATTTCAATGTCTGCTTCTCCGTTCTGAGTTGACTGGATACGGAGGTTCAACTGATCCCGAACCGGATTGGGCGATAACTCAAGTAAAGATGTTGTATCGCTAAATACAATCGAAAGGATTTTGGAAAAGTTAGCCTGGCCACTTACATCGACTTGTTTAATCCGATAATAAACAGGTCCTGTATGGGCCTTTGTATCAGTATAGCGGTATGCTTTTTTGTTTCCGGCCGTAATGAGTGGGGTACTTATTGGATCGCTAAGGCGCTTGAAATCAATCGCATTTGTAGAAAGCTCTACTTCAAAGTGATCATGATTTACTTCGAGCGATGTTTCCCACTCCAACTGAATACCTTCTCCGACTGATTGAGCACGAAAATAGGTGTATAAAACGGGCAAAGCAGGTATAGTACAGGTTGATACGGTGACTGAGTAGGTCTGTACATCACTGACTGCGCCAGCTGAATTACTATCGGTGACTTTTAGCGAAACAGCATATATACCTGCAGCCTGGTAGGTGAAGGTCGGGTTCTGTCCAGTTGTTTCGAACGTACCATTTCCATCCAGATCCCAGGAATACGTGTAAGCAGGTGTACCACCAGTTGCTGTACCATTGAACGTAACGGTTTGAACAGACTGACCCGTCTGACAGGCTGTAGTAGACGTAAAATCAGAAATAAGTGGCGCTTCGACGGCGGGAAGATTGGTGCTTGTGTAGCATTTGGGGTTTAGACTCTGACAGGTAAGATTGGAAGGATTACAAAACGTGTTCAAATCCTGTACCTGATTACCCCACCCAAGCAAAGTCGACAATAAACTAACGGATTGTCCACAGTTATACGTAATCGGGTAGCAAAGGGTAAATGGCCCCTGGCTGAAGGCCTGTGCGTAGCATTGGCTCTGACTGTAGGTTGTTGATCCTATTTTATACTCAAATCCGAAATAAAAGCCGTAGCGTGTTTGCGCTGTTACGTCAAAATCTACACAAATTTGAGCAGAAACTGGAGTGCCGGGCGTGCACGAGCTGGAAAGCGGATTTCCATTGGCATCGGCTAGGTAAACGCGCTTTACTTTTATATCGCTTGACGAACATCCAGTGCAGGTGGTTAATTGAGCAATGGCATCGTCTGAAACTAAGCTTATAAATGCAAAAAGGAAACTGATGAAGAAATAACGAATCTGCTTGCTGGGCTTGTTCGGTTGAACGTTGAATGTGACATAGCGTGAGACTGCTGCTGGAGAATACGTACTCGAATTGGTAAGAGAAATTTTTTTCATTGATATATGCGGATTAGTTAAATACAATTCACACTTGCTGAGCAAGTGAACGATACATGCTCAGCAACTTTCAGCGAGTAGCTAGTCGATAAAAAAGGTCGGTCTGCCTGGTAGGCAGTGCAAAAGAGGCTGACTAAAATGACGTTCTGTCAGTCAGGATTTAGTTAAATTGGAGGAGCTGAGGATCGTGTTAGACAGTGCTAACATCAAGAACAAATTACAAACTAGCCAGACGATTTAACTTATTGATGATCTGATTAGGATGCTTGTTAATTCATTCCATTAACGTATTAACGATACGAAAGTTTAAATTAAATATATATGATAATATAACATATAATGCGGAATATATACTTTTTAAATTTATTAAACGGTTGAGATTTGTATTAATTTTTTATTTCTATAGTATACTAATTGGTAATATGGCGATTAAGTTTGACATCGCCTGACGTATTACTGACAAGGATCTAACTACGGCCAGATAGGTTTTGTCGAGTATGTCTGAAAGTAAACAAAGACGAACGAGTGCTTCGATAAACCGATTATTCCGACAGTAGTTTGTCCACCAACCGGTTAAACTCTTCTACGTATTGATCGTAATATTTGCCGGTACCGGGGCCGGAAAAGCCCGTGTGAATATGCCGAACCTTTCCTTTTTTATCGATAAAAATCGTCGTTGGAAACGCGACAACCGCGTTGAGGTCGGGTAGTGCTTTTGAGGCCTCTGCCTTATCGTTTGTACCGGCGAGAACAATCGGATAATCGATCTGGAAGCGTTGTTTCATTCGCTCAAGTTTGGGGCCGGATACCGCCATATCGGGCGACCGCTCAAAGGATAGCCCAACAACTTCAACACCCCGCTGCTTATTTTTTTTGTACCACGGGCTCATGAAGTTGGTTTCGTCCATGCAATTTGGGCACCACGAACCCATGATTTGAACAATGGTTACTTTGTTTTTAAAACGAGGATCAGCTAGTGAAACTTTGTTGCCGTTTGGCTCAGGAAACGAGAAGTTCAGCGTTTTAGCGCCGGGTTTTAGATAGGTTAGTTTAGCCGGGTCAGGAAGTTCAGCTTTCGGATCAAAATGCGCTGCCCAGGGTTCGTAACCCGATATCCCCGCCCAGAGTCCGCCCGTTAGGGTTTTGGTGGCCGGATCATGTCTGGCTTTGAACAGGTACACGTGCGAGCCATCGAAACAGGAAAGAAACAGGCTATCGCCCACTACGTTACCGTCCAGAAACCGATAATCGCCGGTTGGCGTCAGAAACGTACCCGATAATTTACTGCCTTGCTGTTCGAAAACCCCGACTGCATTTACCGTATCGACCTTGCCGGTTTTGCTGCCGAAATCGGTGGCCCATTTACCTGTTACGTTGGTAGACGTAGGTTTTTCGTCTTTCGTAAATCGGTACGTCTGGCCGTATTGCGCTTCAAAAGGCAATGTTTGTGGGGTTTGATTCAATCTCCGCCGACGATAAACACCCCGTAGCGTATTACCCTCTATCTTTGCAACTAATTCTGACTCAAACAAAGCCATCGGAATCCGAAGCGAATCGCCTTCCAGGGTAGCTGGGTCCATCGGCAGCCGCTCATTACCGTTCAGAGCAAAAACGGTATACGTCTTTTGAGTACCGGCCGACGGCTGAATATCCAGACCAAAGGGCAGGTCGCCACCACGCGTTTTCAGAACGGCGCGATACTGACCAGGTTTCACCGTAGCAGGAGTTGACTGGCAGGAAGAAGCTGTTGGTAAAAACAGCAGCGCAATGGCAGTGATGGGGAGGAGATTTTTCATTGTTTCGATAAATTCAAAGTGCAGGTTGTATAGAACAGCTAAGCTTCAATGTCCAAATTAACGACCGCTCACGTCGGTTAGTTTCTGAATGAGTAATTACCACGAACCTGTTTTGTTACAAGCCTGCATCGACGGGCTGAATCTGCAACCCGGCGGTACGTATGTCGACATTACGTTCGGTGGGGGAGGACATAGTCGCGAAATACTACGTCAGCTCGACGGAGGGCGTTTGTTTGGCTTTGATCAGGATGCGGATGCAAAAGAGAACGCCCAAGCTATTGGCGACCCTCGCCTTACGTTTGTAGCCTCTAATTTCCGGAATATCAAGCGGTACCTGCGTCTTTATAAAGCCGATCAGGTAGACGGTATTCTGGCTGATTTGGGCATTTCGTCGCACCAGATTGATACGCCCGAACGTGGTTTCTCAACCCGTTTCGATGCTGATCTGGACATGCGTATGAATCAGCAGGCCGACCGTACTGCGCGGGACGTAGTGAACGAATACTCGGAGGCTGATCTGCACCGCATTCTTGGTATGTATGGTGAGATAACCAACGCCCGAACAGCCGCCAGCGCTCTTGTTTCGGCCCGATCGAATCGACCGCTGAAGACCATAAATGACCTTAAAAATGCTTTGCAGCGTTTCGCCCCGCGCGGGAAAGAAAACAAGTATTTCGCGCAGGTTTTTCAGGCATTACGTATCGAAGTGAACGAAGAATTACAGGCTTTGGAAGAATTCTTAGCGCAAGTGCCTGACATTTTAAAACCGGGTGGACGGTTGGTTGTTATGTCGTATCATTCGCTTGAGGATCGGCTGGTAAAAAACTTTATCAACAAAGGCAAGTTTCAGGGCGAGGTTGAGAAAGACCTGTTTGGCAATGAGCTGAAACCGTTACGTTCCATTACGCGTAAGCCTATTGAAGCTACTCCTGATGAGATTTCCCGCAATTCACGTGCCCGCAGTGCAAAGCTTCGTATTGCGGAGAAGATTTAGGCCGACGTTTTTGTATTGATTCTATGCTACGTAGTTTTGATACGTATTTTATAAAAAAGTTTACTTATTCCTATGCTTGCCAAAACCTTCGGTGCGGCCGTTTATGGCGTTAATGCCAGTATCATTACTATTGAAGTTGCTGTTGCGCAGGGCCTGCATTTCCATCTGGTTGGCTTACCCGATAGTGCCGTTAAAGAAAGTGAACAACGTGTTGAAGCCTCACTGAAATTTTTTGGCTACCGAATGCCCCGCCAGAAAGTTGTTGTCAATCTGGCCCCGGCTGATGTTCGGAAGGAAGGCTCGGCATACGATCTGCCCATCGCGCTTTGTGTGTTACAGGCATCCGAGCAAGTGACAACCCAGCGGAATCTGGACGACTACGTTATTATGGGCGAACTGGCCCTCGACGGTACGCTACGTCCTATAAAAGGGGTTTTGCCCATTGCTATTGAAGCCCGAAAAAAAGGCTATAAAGGATTCGTGCTACCCGTCGAAAATGCGCAGGAAGCGGCTATTGTCAATCAACTGGACGTTATTGGGGTAAAGACTATGCAGGAAGCTGTGGAGTTTTTCGAAGGTAAGAAAGACATAGCACCAATAGTAAGCGATACGCGTGATTTGTTCCTGAGCCAGATTAATGCCTACGACGCCGATTTCTCGCATGTTCAGGGCCAGGAAAATATCAAACGGGCGATGGAAATTGCGGCAGCGGGCGGTCATAACGTTATCATGATTGGGCCTCCCGGTGCAGGCAAAACCATGCTCGCCAAGCGTTTGCCAAGTATACGTCCACCGCTTACGTTACAGGAAGCCCTGGAGACGACAAAGATTCATTCCGTTGCGGGTAAGCTTGGTTCGCGAGCTAATCTGATGGCGACAAGACCGTATCGTAGTCCTCATCATACCATTTCAGATGCGGCTTTGGTTGGCGGAGGCAGTTTTCCACAGCCTGGTGAAATTTCATTAGCGCACAACGGGGTCTTGTTTCTGGACGAACTGCCGGAGTTCAAACGATCGGCACTGGAGGTGATGCGTCAGCCGCTCGAAGATCGTAAAGTGAGTATTTCGCGTGCAAAATGGGCAGTCGAGTTTCCGGCCAGTTTTATGCTCATTGCCAGCATGAATCCGTGTCCTTGTGGCTACTACAATCATCCTGAAAAAGAATGTGTTTGTGGACCGGGTGTCGTACAGAAATACCTGGCTAAAGTAAGTGGTCCGTTGCTCGACCGGATTGATTTACACGTAGAAGTTACCCCCGTATCCTTCGACCAGATGACGGCTAACCGACCTGCCGAAACCAGCGAAGCCATTCGAGAGCGGGTGATTCGGGCGCGCGACATTCAGACACTACGTTTTACTGACAAGCCCGGTGTTTACTGCAATGCCATGATGCCATCGCAAATGGTTAAAGAAGTGTGTGAAATCAACGATGCCGGACGCGCTTTACTACGTACCGCTATGGATCGCCTGGGCCTTTCGGCGCGCGCCTATGATCGCATCCTGAAGGTGGCACGTACCATTGCCGATTTAGCTGCCAGCGAGGAGATTAAGATTGAGCATCTGGCCGAAGCCATACAATATCGGAGTCTGGATCGGGAAAGCTGGGCAGGATAACCTACCGTAAAATCGCTTAGCTTATGCAAGAGCAGTGGATTTTTGCTTCATCTGTTTACGGAATATAGTTGGGCTGAGTCCCTTCTGTTTGCGAAAAAATTTATTCAGATGGCTTTCATCCGTAAAGCCCATTTCGGCAGCTATCTCATTGATACGCATATCACTATGTAGTAAACGAGCCTCAATCAGCTTGGTCCGGTAATTGGTGATGTACTGTTGCAGGGTCTCGTCCGTGTGCTTCTTAAAATAACGGCCGAGATACGTTTCGGAAATACCAAAGTGCTGACTGACGGTTTCTACGCGTATTTTTTCCGGTTCGTAAATATGATTCTGAATGTAGTTCAGAATCTCCAGCGCTCGTTCGTCGGTGTGCGCATTTACCTGTTCGGGCATATAGCGCGCAATGTTCCGGGCAACAACCACAATCAGCGTATTCACCAATTGAGAAACCAGTTCTTTATTGTAAAGATCATGGTTCGCATATTCGCGTCCCATTGCCTCCACAATGGCTTTTATCAATAGTTTGTCAGGCTGATTTTTCAAAATACAGCCGGGCTGATGGTTAGCATTCTGAAGAATGTATTCCAGCCGTTGAATATCAGCCGTTCGAAAGCTGTTCGACTTGATATAAATGTCGGTAAACCGCAGAAAGAAGAACTCGGTCGTGGTCTCAATCGTAAACGAGTGGCAATCTTCCGGAGTAATCAGAAACATATGACCGGCTCGGTAAGCGAGCTTATTCTGGTTAATGCATTGAACGCCCGTTCCCGAAAGAATGTAAACCAGCTCGAAAAACAAATGCCGATGTTCCGATTTGGGACATTCGTCCAATGTCTTGAAAATAACGTCAAAAGGTTCGTGCAGACTTTCCCGTTTCACAGCACAAATGTACCGAATTTGAGAAAATTTATACCGGAAATATTCACTTAAGCCAGTATAATTTTGTATTGTCAATTAAAAAGAACGTAATGAAAGCAATTGTAATAAACGATTTTGGGGATGTGAATCAACTCGTTCTCACCGACTTGCCGAAACCGGTTCTTAAAGCAGATGAAGTAATGGTCCGGGTAAAAGCGCTCAGTATCAATCCGGTCGATGTGAAAACGAGGGCGGGTAAAGGTGTAGCTGGCCGAATCAAAAACGAATTGCCTATCATCTTAGGCTGGGATATTTCAGGGACAATCACCGAAGTTGGCGCGCAGGTAACGGATTTCAAAGTCGGTGACGACGTATTTGGTATGGTTAATTTTCCAGGTCATGGAAAAGCGTATGCCGAGTACGTAGCGGCTCCCGCTAACCAGCTCGCCAAAAAACCTGATAACGTTTCTTTTGAAGAGGCTGCAGCCGCTACGTTAGCTGCGCTCACGGCCTACCATGCTCTGGTAAAAGAGGCTTCTCTGCAATCTGGCCAAAAGGTGTTGATCCATGCTGCGGCTGGGGGCGTTGGTCATTTTGCCGTACAACTGGCCAGACATCTGGGTGCTTACGTAATTGGAACCTCTTCAGCGATTAATAAAGATTTTGTCCTGAGTCTGGGCGCTGATCAACACGTCGATTACGTAGCACAGCCATTTGAAGACGTAGTGTCCGATGTCGACGTAGCGTTAGATTTGGTAGGGGGAGATATCAAGGAACGATCGCTGGCAGTTGTAAAACCAGGTGGTAAGCTCGTCAGTATTCTGGGTATGTCGGAGGAACTGGCCGCGCAGGCAAGGGCAAAAGATGTTACAGCTACGGCCTTTCTGGTAAACTCTAATGGAGAAGATATGCATCAGGTTGCGACTTTGCTGGAGAATGGCGTGCTAAAATCATACGTATCACAAACGTTTCCGTTCGCGAATATGACGGAAGCTCATCGGCAGCAGGAAACCGGTAAGACAAGGGGGAAACTCGTTGTTACGCTTGACTGACGGAAAAGCGAACGTATCATCTTCACGAACTAACTTAGTTCATTATGGATAAGCTATTCAAATGTCTGCTCGTTTCGGCTAACGTAGCAGGTGGCTATGATGCCGTCGTCACAACAAAACGCATCAGTGATTTACCGCCCGGCGACGTATTGATTCAGGTGCGGTATTCCTCACTGAATTATAAGGACGCCTTGTCGGCCTCGGGCAATAAAGCCGTTACCCGAAGCTTTCCGCATACACCCGGTATTGATGCTGCGGGCGTAGTTGAAAGGTCGGCTAGCGCCGGCTGGAAACCTGGCGACGAAGTGATCGTGACGGGTTTTGATCTGGGGATGAACACCAGTGGTGGTTTTGCAGAATACATTCGGGTGCCCGCAAAATGGATCGTAAAGCGGCCCGACAATCTGACGCTACGTGAAAGCATGATCTACGGCACAGCTGGTTTTACGGCCGGGCTCAGCATAGCGGCATTACTGAAAAATGGAGTAATGCCCAATCAGGGAAGCGTACTTGTAACCGGTGCTACGGGCGGTGTCGGATCGGTAGCCGTTGGTATCCTACACCGATTGGGTTATGTTGTTACTGCGTTGAGTGGAAAGCCCGAATCGCATGATCTTCTTCTATCGTTCGGGGCAACTAGCGTTATTCCGCGTGCAGAAATGGAAGATTCATCCGGGAAAGCACTATTGAAACCTCGGTTTGCGGGCGCCGTCGATACGGTAGGTGGTTCCATTTTGGCAACGGTTGTCAAAAGTATACAATATGGCGGCACTGTAACCTGCTGCGGCATGGTCAATAGTGGTAATCTGCCGCTCACCGTTTTTCCATTTATTCTTCGGGGTGTACAACTGGCCGGGATTGACTCGGTGGAATTTCCCATTGAAAAACGCGACGCTATCTGGCAACAGCTCGCCAACGACTGGAAACCCGCTTCACTGGAATCATTGACTCACGAAATCGGTCTGGAAGATCTACCCGATGCCGTTCAAATGATTCTGAAGGGGCAAATGCAGGGTAGAACTTTGGTACGTATCGATTAAGGAGATTTGCAAGACCTACAAACTCGGTTCAAACAACTGATTATCCGAACCGATGCCCCAAAGCAAAGGAACAGGACGTACTGAAAATTAACTATTCCGATACGCTCCCACTTATCCTGAGCACCTTCCCGATCGGATAATGATCAAAATACTGAGCGATAAATTGTGAAGGGAGTAAGGACTTATTTGTGCTGTTTGTTTCTTTCCGAGCCTGATTTTTAAGACGTTTGGTCCAGTCATCCGACGGCTTTGAAATCAGTACACTTCAGTCTGGATGTTACGTACTATTTTTGAGTGTTGGTTTCTCTGTTGCTGAGGAAACCAACTAAGCCAATTCATCGGTTTCAGAAATACTAGCTCAAACTATCGATCATTATGACAAATCAACTTGTGGTATTGACGGCGGCCGCAACACTGGTCTTTACCGCTCATACTACTACGTTTTCTCAGGTAGAAACCAAGGAGCCAAACTCCAGCTACAAACCTGCTTTTACGGGTCAGACGCGTGTCGCCAGCGCCAAATCGACAACCAGTTATGAAGGTAAGGTGCTAACCGAAGGATTAAAATCGCCATGGGGAATTACCAGTTTTCCTGATGGCCGGCTGCTGATTACGGAAAAAGAAGGCACTCTGCGGATTGCTTCGCAGGATGGAAAATTAAGCGATCCTATCTCCGGAATTCCGAAAGTTAACTCATCCGGCCAGGGTGGTCTACTTGGGGTTCGGCTCGATCCGGCGTTTGAGAAAAACAGAATGGTGTACTGGGTATTTTCCGAACCGTTGCCTGACGGAAACCTGACGGCGGTAGCTAAAGGAAAACTGTCGCCAGACGAGAAAAAGATTGAGGGGGCTACGGTTATCTACCGTGCTACGCCTGCTTATAAAGGCAATCTGCATTATGGCGGACGTATTCTGTTTGATAAGCAGGGCAATCTGATCATCAGTACTGGCGAACGTTCGGATAAGGTTACCCGGCCACAGGCACAGTCGATCAACTCTGGTTTAGGGAAAGTGATTCGAATCACGACCGATGGCAAACCTGCGGCTGGTAATCCATTCGCGGGTCAGGCTGGTGCCAGACCCGAATTGTATTCCTATGGGCACCGTAACGTGCAGGGCCTGGCCTTTCATCCCGTTACAGGTGATCTTTGGGAAAACGAATTTGGCCCCCGAGGAGGGGACGAAGTTAACCGTATCCAGCCCGGTAAAAATTACGGATGGCCTACCATTACGTATGGGATTGAGTACAGTGGCGCAAAGGTCGGCGACGCAATTCAACAGAAAGAAGGGCTCGAACAGCCGATTTATTACTGGGACCCATCCGTGTCGCCGAGCGGAATGACCTTTTACAGCGGAGATCAAATACCGGAATGGAAAAACAACCTTTTCATTGGTACGCTCAGTGGGATGCACATTGTACGGCTGGTCATTGAAAATAACCGGGTGACTGGCGAAGAGCGGTTGCTGTCTGGTGAATATCAGCGTTTTCGGGATATCACCCAGGGTAAGGACGGCGCTTTGTACGCGATCACTGATCAGGGGCGGCTGTACCGAATATTCAAAAAATAAAGCGATCGTCGGGGCTAAAACTCTGCCTTGACAGGAAGTGAAATCAGCTAATTCGATTCAAAATACAGGTCAAAGCACTGTTGATTTCGTTCTGCCGGAAAGACAACCCATCAGCTTATAAGAAACGATAACGAGTCGGTTCGCCAACGGCACTAAATCGGGTGAGGCCCAACCCCTACCCAGCGCCATTGACGAACCGACTCGTTATCGTTTCTTAGTTGCCCTGCACAATAGAGGCTTCCAGTATTCTATTGGAACGGAGCCGGGCGACACGTATTCCGGACATATTCTTATGCCACAAAACATAATCGCTTAATGGCTCAGAAGTAATCACAACCGCACCCAGATCAGAGGACGCATGCATGAGGTGAATCCGACCGTTAGGGTAACGTACTGCTATGCCAACATGCTTCATGTCTAAACCGGGCCGGGCGGCTGTAAGCATAATAATATCACCTTCGCGCAGTTGGGCTTCGGCCTGCGCAATATTTTTCTTGGGAACAAATGAAAACGACTGCTGACTAAGTGATGCTTCGGTTTGAGCGATCTGTTTATAAACGGTTGAGTCGCTTAAACGAGGATACTTGTACGTAGCCGTTGTCATGTACGAAACAGGTTTGGCAACCGACATCTTACCAGCCAGTTCGTGAGTTACATCAGCAACGAGCCCTTTGCGTTCGTTGTCGCGCAGCCAGTCTGAGAAATAATGCAAACGACTTGCATAACCGTCAATCCGCCCATTGCGGTAGCGAAGTTTTGTCAGGTATTTCTGGAAAGTTTGTTCAAAAAGCAGGAGATTTTGCTTATCCGCTACGTCGTGCGAAGCCAGCGAAAGAGCCAGTACCGTTTCAATGTAGGTAGTGCAGTCAAACTCACGCGTATTAACAACCAGCTGCTCATCTGGATTGACATCGAGTGTGTGGGGCAGGTAGGGTCTGCCCAGAAACTGTCGACCAATATTAACGGCTGTCTCGGCAGTGGTTTTGCCTTCGATAACCGTTAATGATTGCAGATAGGTGGTTTTCTGCGCCTGCCCGATGAAAGGTGTTAGCAGAAGCAGAAAAAATCCAGTAAATAATTTTGTCATAGAATGGCGGTACTTTTGAGCATAGTCTATAGACGAAGGGTAGCTCAAAAAGTAGCATAAAGCTACGACTTAATTTCCAGGACTCGTACGCTCCAGGGAGGCAGTAATAATGGTAGGCCTGTTGATCCCACGATTTCAATGGTCAGATTTGCCATAAATATATCGGTAAATTGATACGTTCGGGCAGGCTCTAAATTCATTGCTACAAACGCAGTGTCAGGTATCCGAACACTTGTCTCATAGGTATGTTGGCTGGAAAAATTACAGACGATAAGCAGTTTCTGCCGGTCTGTGTAGCGGAGATAACTATAGATTTGATGAGCGTCGTAGCCGGGACTCTGGCCATTATCGTTCACGTATTGTAAGTCGTAGAAATAGCCGTTCTGAATGGCATCGGAGCCCTTTACCAGATAGTTTAACTGTTGATAAAATGCCCGTAAATCGCGCTGTTCATCAGATAGCCTTGCTCCATCGAAGTTGCCTCCATTCAGCCAGCCCTGCCAGCGGGGCAATCCCCAATAGTCGAAGATGGTAGTGCGTCCGTCATCACCACTGAAACCTTCTGCCCCCTCTGCCCGCACGCCCACTTCCTGTCCGAAATAAATCAGCACGGGGCCTGTGTGCATCGTGGCTGATAAGGTCATGCCGGGAATGGCCGCCCAGGGGTTATTCGCAAAAAAGCGGGAAGCGATACGCTGTTCATCGTGGTTCTCCAGAAACCGAAGCATATGCTGCGAAAAGTCGCCGGACTCCTGCTGCCAGACCCGCGTAAGATTATAACAGGAACCGCGCCCTTCCATTAGCTCCCGAACGGAGTCGTACAGCCCAACTTTGTCGTAGAGGTAGTCAAAACCACCCTCAAAAATGAACGGTCGATAGAGGCTGGGATCATAGATTTCGGCAATGAAAATCAGGTCGGGGTATCGCTGCTTAACCCGCCGGGTAGCCCACTGCCAGAACTCCACCGGAACGTAGTGCGCCATGTCGCATCGGAATCCGTCGACACCTTTACTGGCCCAGTAAAGCAGAATATCGAGCATCTGGTGCCAAGTATTTGGGATAGGGTCGAAATGGCGGCTTCCGTCAAAAATATTGAGGCCGTAATTTAGTTTGATGGTCTCGTACCAGTCATTGGCATCGGGTGAGGCCGTGATGGAGCCGCTGCCCGTTACCTTGGCCGGAAACTCGTGCAGGCGGTGCTGACTTGGGCTGCATTCCTGTTCGTTACGTTCGGGTGATACGAAGGCCTGGCCCGGTAAATAATAAAAGTTATTTGTGGCAGAAAAATTTACCGTTACGTCGTCATTCTGACCCAGGTCGACAACACCGGCTGGCTTCACATCGGAGTAATATTCGCGTGCTACGTGGTTTGGAATAAAGTCAATGATCACCTTTAAGCCGTAGGCATGGGAGCGCTGTACAAGCGCTTCGAACTCAGCCATCCGGTCGGGCACATGAACGGCCAGATCAGGGTCAACGTCGTAATAATCCTTAACGGCATAGGGCGATCCTGCTTTCCCTTTCACAACAATCGGATCGTCGGGCCGGATTCCGTAATGCGAATAATCAGTTTGGGTAGCGTGTTCGAGAATACCTGTATACCAGACGTGCGTAGCGCCAAATTGCCGGATGGATTGCAGCGCCAAATCATTGATGTCATTGAACTTACCGACACCGTTTTCGTCGCGAGTACCGTATGGTCGATTCGTGGTGTTCTGATTGCCAAATAAGCGGGTGAAAATCTGGTAAATAATCAGTTTGTCCATTACCGGGACACCAGAGGCAGTAAACATACGTTCGAATGAATTCAGATTAGTCGAATTGACAAGTTGCTATGCTGCAAAACTATGCCCTTTTTTTGCGAAAATCCTGGGTTATTTTCGCGTTATTGTTGCATTATTTTCAGTTTCTGGGCTGATTAGCCTTAATTACTATCAACCTATACATGAGAACAACTATATATATCGTCTTGGTTAGCCTGTTGATAACCTGCCAGTTCGCTCAGGCGCAGCAGGCACAGATTCAGCGCGTCAACCCTACTAACTGGTGGGTGGGTATGAAGAACCCAAACGTGCAACTGCTCATCTACGGCCCCAGTGCCGGTACGCTCACATATACCATCCAGTACCCCGGCGTGAAGCTGGCTAAAACACATACTGTCGAAAATCCGAATTATGCTTTTCTGGATCTGGTCGTTACGTCCTCCGCGAAGCCCGGCACGATCAGGATAATCGGTAAACGAGGTAGCCAGACGCTCACGCAACCGTTTGAACTGAAAGCCCGCGATACGTCGCCAAAAGGGCAGGGCGTTACGTCGGCTGATTTCATTTATCTAGCCATGCCTGACCGATTTGCAAACGGCGATCCTGGCAATGATAAGTTTGCGGATATGGCTGATCCGAACTCAGACCGGGCCAACCCGTTCTATCGCCATGGGGGAGATCTGGCGGGTGCTGCTCAACGTATCAATTACCTCAAAGACTTGGGTGTTACGGCCATCTGGTTTACACCTGTACTTGAAAATAATCAGCCGCTTACGAACGAAGGTGGATCGATGCGATCGGCGTATCATGGCTATGGATTTACGGATCACTACGCGGTCGACCGGCGGTTAGGTGGTAATGAAGCGTACAAAACCTTTGTCAGACAAGCCCATGCAGCGGGCATGAAAGTGGTGCAGGACGCCGTTTACAATCATGTTGGCATCAATCATTGGTTTTTGAAAGATATGCCCAGCAAAGATTGGGTGCACCAATGGCCCAGCTACACCAATACGTCGTACAAATACCAGCCCATCACCGACCCGCACGGCGCGCAGAGCGATCGCAACGTAACGGTAAATGGCTGGTTTGTGCCGTTCCTGCCCGACCTGAATCAGAACAATCCTTACGTAGCGAATTTCCTGATTCAGCACGCCATCTGGAGCGTCGAGACGTTTGGGGTTGATGCCTGGCGGATCGATACGTATATGTATAACGATATGCCGTTCATGAATCGCTGCAATCAGGCCCTTATGGATCAGTACCCGAAGATTCATATTTTTGGCGAGTCGTGGGTCAATAACGTAGTGGATCAGGCCTATTACACACGTAACAAAATTGATTTTCCATTCAAATCGAACCAGCCCGGCGGCCTGGATTTTGTGCTGTTTACGGCCATAAACGAATCGTTGAAACAGAAATTTAGCTGGGATGATGGCGTCAATCGGTTTTATCAGGCACTGGCACAGGACGCCGTTTATGTTGATCCTAACAAATTGGTTACATTTCTGGACAATCACGACACCGACCGCTATTTATCGGTGATTGGCGAAGATTATGACAAATACAAAATCGGAATGACGTGGCTGCTTACTACGCGGGGAATTCCGTCGATGTATTACGGTACCGAAATTCTGATGAAAAATTTCAAAGACCCGTCGGACGCCGAAGTACGTCGTGATTTTCCGGGCGGTTTTCCGGGCGATAAGGAAAACAAATTCGAGACCGCCGGACGTAACGACCGGGAAAACAACGCGTTTCTTTTTGTACGGAAACTGGCAACGTACCGGCGCGATAATCCAGTAATGCATACCGGAAAATTGATGCAGTTTTTGCCTCAGGACGGTACGTATGTGTATTTCCGTTATGATGGTACGAAAACCGTAATGGTGGCGACCAATACCAACGAAAAAGAAATTTCGCTGGATACCGCTCGGTTTGCCGAGCGCATGAGTGGTTTTACGTCGGCCATGAACGTACTGACCGACGGAACTCTGACTGATCTGAAATTAATAAAGTTACCCGCTAAAACAGCTTTGGTATTGGAGCTACGTAAATAAATTGGGCGTGTATGGGCGTTTTGATCACGCTAAGCATGAACGTTTCCAGCAGGATCGAAAGGCTAATTTCTCCTACTGTTTTTCGCTCTTTCGAACTCCGTCAGGCAAGTAGCAAGAGGTTTGCCCCGATTGTGAATACAATCGCAGAACACTTCGCACGCTTTTGGGTACTTACTGCCCGGACATCCATTTTGGCATTCTTCCAAAGAATTGCCGGGGCGAATCTCATATAAAAATTGGTTTATGACGATGACAGACGCTACAGCCGTAAAAACACACCCAAAAAACAGAAAAGGAAACCTGTTGCTCAACGGTTTCTTTTGTGCTGCGTAGCCGTCGCTGTTCGATTGTTTAACGGGCAAAATGTGCTTTAATCGGTCATAATCCCAGCATAACAAATATAGGCTTGCCAGTACCATGAGGGTTGTGATGCGAGTGCCTTCAAATCGGGTAGCATAGGCTAAAATGCAGATGTTCAGAATAATAGGGAAGTAGATGAGTGCGCCCAGAAGAGCTGTTCTTGGAATCAGCAACAAAAGAGCTGCCGTTACCTGGGCAATCCCGATGAACGTGTAATAATAGCCTGTAAGGTGCAACGCATCGAAATAATGGCCTAAGGGATGATTCCCGGACAAAGCCGTAAACCGTTCGCCCATGATTTTTACGGTGCCCGATGGAAGAAATCCCAGCGCTAAGACTATGCGGCAAAAAACCGTAAAGTACCTAAACCATCGGTTGCTTTTTGCTTCTTCGTACAGTTGTTCAAGCCTGCTAAATAGAACCATACACGACGTTAAATATTATGGATCGATGACTTGCTACACACTACGTCTGCTTACTGCCTATTCAATTCAGCTCAATCAGGATTGAACCTGTTGTAGGTGGACGTAGTATTAAATAAGGTGTCACTACGTATTAAGAACTTTCTGATCGTATCCCCGATACCAGTCAACATGGCGTGTTAAATACATAATAAAGCCTAATATGAGTAGCAGGCCGAAACTGCCGAGCAATAGCGAATAATCTTCCAACTGAAGCAGCGAATAGAAGAAACCGTAGAGCAAGGCCAGAATAAGGCTGAATAAAATGGTAAGGCGTGTATTTTGAAATACGTAGCGTACGTAGAACGTGATGAGTGCCAGAATAATAATGCTGCCAATCAGATAAGCGCCGTCGAATGAGACATGCTCAGAAATAGAAAGCAGCAGCAAATAAAACAGGCAAATGGCAAACCCTACGAGCAGGTACTGGATAGGGTGAATACGTCGGCGGTCCAGAATTTCGACGAAGAAAAACGCTACAAACGTCAGAATCACAAACAGAATCCCATATTTGGCCGAACGCATCGTTTTCTGATACTCATCAACCGGAAGCAGCAGATTTACACCGAAAGAAGGCTGGGCTTCGTTTGCTCTGGTAAGAAAATCGCCAATGCCCTGTTGCGGATAGTTTCGGTTGAACTGAAGAACTTTCCACGACGCCTGAAAGCCAGACGACGTAACACTACGTTGGTCGGGTAGAAACGAGCCAACAAAACTGGGTGTATGCCAGGGCGAACGTAGCGTTACACGCGTTTCTTTACCGAACGGTAGAAAACTCAACTGTGTACTACCGTTCAGGTCGACAAGCGACTCAAACCGATACGTATCGGCGTTCAACTGAATCGGTACGCTAACACCCGACGCCAAAATATCTTCGCTCGGAATTCCTGGCTCAGCTTTTATAGTCTGATTATTAACCCGAAACGTAATGGCATTCCGAATGCCTTTCATGTCGCTAATGCCCAGTGATAAAAACGCTTTATGCCACTTCACATCAGCTTCCGATAAGCCCAGCGTTGCGGCATCGGGTTTCCGAAAACTACCTTTTATCGTCAATTTAGAATTGTATAGCATTACCACAAAAATGCCTCTGTTCCGTCGCTCGGGCGTTACGTTGCCATCGAACTGTAAGTCGTCGGGCAAAAAGTGAGCGTAATTCGTCTGAGTTTGTTCCACTCCTTTCTCGTCTTTGGTAGTGACCTCATAAGGTATCGAAAGCACAGGACCGCCAATAATTTGCTGGCCTCCCCATTTAGAACTTACTTCGGTAGTGGCTGCGTTGCGGGTGCTTTCCCGTTCCTGAATCAGCGATTGTAGCATGTTGGCTGGAATCAGCAAGACAAGTACCAATATGCCGATAACGGCTAATTTCAGCATGGTTGAGGTACGAATCCATCGGTTCATACGATCGATGGCCGAATCAGATTGCTCGTCGTTAAGTTGTGATTCCATGTATTTCTGAAAGTACTTTGTTTTGCAAAGTAAACGAAAGCAAAATGGATAATACAATTTTTGGGGTAAGTTTTTTTCTGGAACAACCTACGGCTGAATCGGCTACTTTTGCCTTTCATCAATCTACTCATATGCCTATTAAAGCGTTTCTATTCGATCTTGACGGTGTTATTGTTGATACGGCTATTTATCATTATCAAGCCTGGCGACGATTAGCCAATGAATTAGGCTTCGATATTTCGGAAGAATTTAATGAGCGACTTAAAGGTGTCAGCCGCATGGAATCACTGGATCTGATTCTGGAATCGGGTGGCTTAATCTTACCGGACGAAGAAAAAGAAGCGTTAGCAGCTAAGAAAAATCAATGGTACCTTGATCTGGTTAGTCGGATGACCTCCGACGATATTTTGCCGGGAGTAGCTAACTTCTTCGCTCAGGTACGTGAGGCTGGATTATTGACGGCACTTGGCTCGGTCAGTAAGAATGCCTCGCTAATTCTGGAACGTATCGGCATGACCAATGCCTTCGATGCGGTGATTGATGGTACGAAAATCAGCAGAGGCAAACCCGATCCGGAAGTATTTACAAAAGGTGCTGCTGAACTAGGCGTACGGCCCGCTGAATGCGTGGTGTTTGAGGATGCTGTCGCCGGAGTTGAAGCTGGTAAGCGGGGAGGTATGTTCGTCGTAGGGCTTGGCTCGCCCGATGTGCTGACGCAAGCTGATTTAGTTGCGCCTTCGCTGGAAACGATAACTGTAGAGGAAATCCTGGCGAAGGTATGAGCCTAAAATATTTAAAACTTTAATGAACGAAAGTCGCGCTTAACACCTGTTAAAAGGCGACTTTTTTGATAGGTATTTGGCGTTACGTATATAAGCTTATAATTAAATGAGGACCTCGCACTGGTAGCCTAAGGAAGTGACGAACTCAACTATTTTATTCGCTGGAACATAGTTGCCCTCTACCCGAAGAACTTTATCGCAATCTTCCAAATCAAAACTGATTGTATCTACCTGAAAATGATCAAATAATTTTTTAATTAACGTTTTAGATTCGCTAATTTTTTGGACGTCTGTTCTGAAAACTTCCACCATTGGTTTCACGGATTTATTATGATTGCTATATTCGACGATAAATACCATGTACCTTTTGCTGAACTACTAATTATCAACGGCGAAGATTGCTTCGAATGGTATCGTCATTTTATGCGTAAATCTTTTATAACTACCTCTGCAAATATACCTCCAGACCAAAGAATTTATAGGGATAAATACGTCAAAAACGGGGTTGATTACGACACCAACTTTGTTTATATTTGATCTATGAAGCACGTATCAATTCTTGTCCCACGAGGGCATGTAAGTCTGACAAACATTGAGGGTACGTATCAGATTTTTTCTGAGGTGAATGGGTTGCAGTCGGCTATGGGAAGGCCTGCTCTTTTTAATGTTCAGCTGATTGGCCTACCTCAGGAAACGAGCCAAAAAAAAGGGCTATTTATTATCAATCCAGATCGACAAATTCAGGAAATAGAAAAGACAGATCTGATTATAGTTCCGGCCCTGTTCGGTAACCCAGAAGAAGCCGCCATACTTAATAAAGAATTCCTGCCCTGGATTATCAGGCACTACGAAAAAGGAGCGGAGGTGGCAAGTTTTTGCATAGGCGCTTTTTTTCTGGCGGCTACTGGTCTGTTAAAAGGGAAGCAATGTGCTACTCACTGGCGGTTTGCTAACGAATTCAGAGCTATGTTTCCGGACGTTAATCTTGTAGATGATAAAATAATGACCGAAGACGACGGCTTGTACACAAGCGGTGGCGCTTATTCTTATTTAAACCTACTTTTATACCTGATTGAAAAATATGCTGGTCGTGATATTGCTATTTTAATTGCGAAAGCCTTCATGATTGATATTGATCGGGACAGTCAATCGCCCTTCATTATATTTGAAGGTCAGAAAACACATAATGATGAACTAATTAAGAAAGCTCAGGAATTTATCGAAACAAATTTTCAGGAAAAAATTACGGTTGATCAGCTGGCAGATAAGTTAGCGTTAGGGCGAAGGAACCTGGAGCGTAGATTTAAGCAGGCTACTTCAAACACGGTTATGGAGTATACGCAAAGAGTAAAAATAGAAGCTGCTAAAAAAAGCTTCGAAACAAATCGGAAAACGATAAATGAAGTAATGTATGATGTTGGTTATTCAGATACGAAAGCTTTCAGGAATATTTTTAAAAAAATAACAGGTTTATCACCCATTGATTATAGAAACAAGTACAATAAATCATCAGCCGTATTGGAAGCAATGTAAAGGTTATAATTTGCCTGTCTGGCAAAGCAATTAATCAATAAAAAAACCCAGCTTAATGTAAGCTGGGTTTTTTTATTGATTAATTGCTTTGCTTTAATTGATTAAGCAACATTTTATTAAACATCTGTTCCGTCTTATATAATTCTGCTAGTTGAGGAGGGCTAATAACCTTTAAGAAGCGGCTCATATATTCGTTATCAAGATCAGCTAGTTTTTGCTTGGTTGCATTCACCTCGCGCAAACCGTCCAAGAGCTGATTGTTATTCAAATTACTACGTGACGGTTCATTGTTAAGCTGCCGAATCCTTCGGTTTAACTCCTGTTTCTTGGCATTGTATTCATTATAGACAGCCCAAAACTGTGGAGCCTGTTCGGGAGTTAAATTCAGACGATTCGTGATCAGCCCGATCTTAGCTGATTCGATTTTTTGTCGTCCATTGAGTTCATTTTGCGCGTGGGCCACTTGTGTCATTAACATCAGACTCATTAGCCACCCAATCCATATATGTCTCATTGTGGTAAAATTAACCAAGTTAAAATCAGGAGTCGAGGGTTAGATTTCCAGTAGCGTTTTCTTCATCTATGTGCCGCTGAATATCAGTTGGTTTCACGTTCAGATACTGAATTGCCGTAGTATCGTTACCCAGTGAGGCATGAATTTGCTGACTTTCCGCTAGTTCATCAGGGTTAATGCCCTGATCATCCAGATAAGCGGTGATCACCTCATTACTTACGCCTGCCAAAGCTTCACTGCCCAACGATTCCTGACGTTGAGGTAAGGTTTGCCATACGAGCACTGCAATCAGGCTGGCTCCTGCTAGTGAAGCGACTGTTCGTTGCCATGACCAGCTAATACTAAAAGCTGATTTAGGCTCACGAATAGCACGAGCCTGTATACGTGAAGGCAGGGAATCAAAATAACCGTCAGGAGCCGCAAAAGGCAATTGCCTCATGGGGTGCTCAGGTGGTAATTCATCAAGCCGAAATTCGTTCTTATCATTCATATCACTGGTGTGTATACGTTACACAATTCTAGGCTGTAAACTCCTGGTTTTATGAATTTGACAGCTTCTATCGCTTCAGGTTTAATCAGTTGCGTCAGTATTTGTTAGATAATCCTCAATTTTTTTGACGGCCAAATGATATGATGCCTTCAAGGCACCAACCGAGGTACCCGTAATTTCTGAAATATCTTCGTATTTCATATCATCGAAGTATTTCATATTGAAAACCAGCCGCTGTTTATCGGGAAGTTTGAGCAGCGCCTTTTGCAACTTGATCTGCACTTCTTCGCCACTCGGATCGTTGCAAGACGTAGCAAATTCAGATTTGCTTTCCAGCTTCTCCATCAACTCGCCTTCCACGTCGCCAATAGGTAGAAAAAAGCGCCGACGCTTCTTGTTCAGAAAGTTAAGGCACTCGTTGGTGGCAATGCGGTAGATCCACGTATATAACTGACTATCACCCCGAAACTGTTCCAGGCTATTCCATACTTTTATGAATGTTTCCTGAACCAGATCGTCGGCATCGTCGTGGTCAATGACCATCTTTCGGATATGCCAATAAATCTTTTGCTGGTACTTTCGAACTAGCAGATTAAAGGCGTAATTCCGGCTCGACGGATCGCGATATTTAGCGAGGAGTTCTTCGTCAGTCATTAATTAGGAGCAACCTTACTGGTTTTACTTCAGGATATAGCGATTAAAAAAATGGTCAGGATTGCCTATATACTGTCGTGCAAAATCATAATACTGGTTAGGTTTAAACCGATAATGCATAAACTGATTTAAGTCGTTAATCGTATAGCCAACTGTTTTATTTAGAGATGGCGCCACGTTGGCATACCGACGTGTTTCGGAATAGTCAGTGAACAAAGATACATGCATGTACGCTGGTAAAAAGGAAATGACAATCAGTAATATCGAAATAAATCGAACGGGCCACTGATTCGGTACTTTTTCACTCAACTGTTGCAAAGCTATTCCCATCAAAATAAAGAGTATGGAAGATAGGGATAGACTTGCATTCATCAATAAATCATTGTTGTACCCTACAAAGTAAAACGCTAAAAGCAATTTTATAATCGAAGCGATGCTAATAAAAACCATCTGTTGTTTTGTCAATACGTTGTAGCGTTGGTGAATTAACCAGACAAGTAGAAAGGGTAGTGCTACGTCCGCAAATAAGGTATTTATCAAAAAACAAAACTCCGTTCCAGTAGACGGGAAATTCCAGCCGCTCGCATTAATCGGGTAATGAGCAAGATAATAACCCGCTAGAAAAAAAGTGACAATAGAGGCTCCTAGTAGATTCGGGATGGATATAAACTGGCGCCAGTGAGTAGGCCAGCCAGCAATTATGAGAGGGGTTAAGCCTATAATGGCAAACGGTGAATAGAAAAGACCTAAGCTGCTAATGTAGAATACTGAGGTGTATCGTTTGCGCTGAAACATCTCCACATAAACCCAGCCTACCACCAGTAAAGCTCCTAAAACCTGTTGAGGAATGTACAACCATTGTTTTATAGAATAAGGATAGTAAACCAATGGTGGAAGGGTTTTGTACATCATGGATATAGACAGGCCAAATAATTTATTGACTCCAAACCGAATAAGATGAAAACCGCTCAACAAGGTAAATCCGAGTAAAGCGCCTGCTCTATAGTGGCCGCCTATGACCAAAATCCAGTTAAATATGATATACAAACCACCTAAACTCCATAAAAAAGACAGTGCAGGCACAAACTGTATTCCAATCAGTTTACCCGCCAGAGCGACGGGTAGGTAATAAGCCAGATAATAACACAAGAAGCCGGAGTGTTCATAGCGGACGGGCCAGTCGAATCTGACTAAGTCGGCGAAAACGAGATTGTGCTTGAAGAAGTCCGTTGACTGAGGCATCCATTCCCCCAAACCGGCAATGAAGCACCAATAAATAGCCAGCAGTAAAATGCCGATCTGATACTTGAACGGAGCTGATTCCAGCCTATCGGAATAAGTCTGTTTTAGGAAGTAATACGTGGAAACTAGTATTGATAAGCAGGCTGGAATCGCAAGTATACTACGTATCCAGCCTGCCAGAAACAGCAGAAAAGGGAAAAGCAGGTAAAATAACGTACCACCCGTTAACCAGCGAGCATAGCTATTCCCCTTTCGCAAGAACATATACGTTGTTAGGTTACGAACGTCGTGCCATTACTTTCTTTACCTGCTCAATAATCTTATCCGCAGTGAGGCCATATTTTTTCATCAACTGGTCAGGTGTACCGCTTTCTCCGAACGTATCGTGTACGCCGACGTATTCGAGCGGAGCCGGATAGTTGCGGGCCAGTACGTTGGCGACGCTGTCGCCCAAACCGCCGTTAATCATATGCTCCTCGGCCGATACAGCGCAACCGGTTTTCTTCACCGATGCCAGAATAGCCTCTTCGTCCAATGGCTTGATTGTGTGAATATTAATAATGTCGGCTTCAATTCCTTCTTCGGCCAATAGTTCACCCGCTTTGATTGCTTCCCAAACGAGGTGACCAGTGCAGAAAATCGATACGTCTTTTCCTTCGTTGACAGTCCAGGCTTTACCAATCTCAAATTTCTGATCGGCAGGCGTAAACACTGGAATGACCGGACGGCCGAAGCGTAAATAAACTGGTCCTTCGTGATCAGCAATAGCAATAGTAGCTGCTTTCGTCTGGTTATAATCGCAGGGGTTGATAACCGTCATATTTGGCAGCATTTTCATCATCCCCAAATCTTCCAGAATCTGGTGGGTGGCGCCATCTTCGCCTAACGTAACGCCTGCGTGTGAAGCGCAGATTTTGACGTTTTTGTTTGAGTAAGCAACCGACTGACGAATCTGATCGTACACACGCCCCGTAGCGAAGTTAGCGAACGTAGTGGCAAATGGAATTTTCCCGCCAATGGTCAATCCTGCCGATACGCCAATCATATTTGCTTCGGCAATTCCGCATTGGATATAGCGATCAGGATTTTCTTTAATAAACGTTTCGAGTTTCAGTGAACCAGCCAAATCGGCAGTCAGGGCCACTACGTTTGGGTGCGTTTTTCCCAGTTCGGCAATACCCGCGCCGAAGCCTGAACGCGTATCTTTTTTGTCTGTGTATTCGTATTTTTTCATCGTCTGATTCTAATAGCAATGGGAAGAATGTTCCGTTCTGGGAATTAATAATCCGAGTAGCCGACGGTTAGGGGCAACTGGTTGAGGGCTTGTTCCAACTGTTCGGCGTTGGGGGCAATGCCGTGCCATTTGTGGCCAACCATCATATAATCGACGCCAAAACCCATCTGGGTATTCATCAGAATCAACGTGGGTACGTCAGGGTTTTCCTGAGCTTTGCGTAACGTTTTCACTACGTCAGCGATGTCATTTCCCTGCATCTCATCAACGTGCCAGCCGAACGCCCGATACTTAGCACCCAGGTCGCGGTTGTCATTTACGTTGTTGGTCGAACCGTCAATCTGAGCATAGTTCAGGTCGATGATAGCTGTCAGATTACCGAGTTTTTTGTTGGGCGCAAATTGAGCCGCTTCCCAAATCTGGCCTTCCTGCTGCTCACCGTCGCCCATTAATACGTAAACATGCTTGTCGTCGCCATTCAGTTTTTTAGCGTAGGCGGCTCCGGCTGCTACTGACAGACCCTGTCCTAAAGAGCCGGAGGCAATACGTACACCGGGAAGATGCTCGGCCGTAGTGGGATGGCCCTGAAGACGGCTATCCAGCTTGCGGAACGTAGCAAGCTCAGAAACAGGGAAATAGCCTGCCCGTGCCAGTACGGAATAAAAAACAGGAGAGATGTGACCGTTTGAAAGAAAGAAAAGATCTTCATCACGACCATTCATGTCGAAAATAGGCTTGCCATCAGCATCCCGTTTTAGCCGCATGATGTCAAAATAAAGGGCGACCATCAAATCCGTGCAGCCGAGTGAGCCGCCAGGGTGCCCAGAATTAACGGCCGCAACCATGCGGACGATGTCGCGCCGAACGGCGGTAGCAATGTGTTCGAGTTGTTCGATTTCCATGTGAGACGCGGGCAGAAACCCGCAATTGTTGCTAAAAAAAACAGTTTTACCCGCGTTACGTTAAGATTTGTTCTGCGTGGTTTTGAGTATCTATTTTGGTAATAATCTCTGCGATGGTGCCGTTTTCGTCAATCAGGAATGTAGTGCGGACAATTCCCATGAAGTTGCGGCCATACATCGACTTTTCTTTCCATACGTCGTAAGCTTCAACAATCTGATGACTGGTGTCGGCAACAAGCGGGAAAGGCAGGTCAAATTTCTTACTGAATTTCTGATGCGATTTTTCGTCGTCTACGCTAACGCCCAGCACTACGTAGCCCGCAGCCAGTAGCTTATCGTAATTGTCGCGCAGACTACAGGCTTGGGCTGTGCAGCCGGGCGTATCGTCTTTCGGGTAAAAATAGAGCACCACTTTTTTGCCACGATAATCGGAAAGTTTAACCTGATTTCCGTTTTGGTCGGTGCTCGTAAAATCGGGGGCGGGGTCGCCGACGTTTAGGCTCATCTTGTTTATCCTATATTTTTATGACTGCGAATTAACCAGGAACGTACTCTGTTTATCGTCTTCTTCGACTCCGTTTTGGCGCTGCTTTTTGTTTTGTCGTTTTGGCTTTTCGCTTAACAACGGGCCGAAATTCCTGAACGGTTGTACTGTCTGACCCAATATTGCCGGAATTATCCTTTACCTGAACAAGCACTTCAGCGCCTGTTTCGAAAAGTTCATCCGGATTTAGTTTGTCTGACCATAGCAAAGCTCGTTTATAATCATACTGCATTAGTACCCATTCGCCGTTGACCAGTGCCCGAAACTCAGCAATGCCTGAAAGATCATCCCGGATTTTGGCCGAGATGCCCTGGGGCGTAGCCGATAGAATGTCAACTCTGGGGGGCGTTGCATCCGTTAGCAGTTGAAATCGTCCCAATGAACGAGTTTTGAATTCGATACGTCCTTTTTTCCATGTACCCCCAAGAAAACTTTCGCGGCCACCGCTTACCCAATACGCCTTAGTTCGCATCGTGTCGATAGCAATTGGATAATTCGGTGTATACTGAACTTTTAAGTAGTCGTTCAACGGAATCGTTGGCTGATTAATCTCCAAAATACCTCCCGGTAACGATCGCATGGTCAGATGCAACGTATCAAATAAGGTCCTCGCTCCAAATTCCAATCGGGTGTTTTCATGCGTAAAGGCATCATTCCGACCTGGTATGATACGTTTTCTGAAATTGGTTCGTACCACGCCCCGGCCAAACTGAACGGAATCGGGCAATGTCTGCCGCAAATCTATAAGATAAACGGCTTGGTTGTTACGTATATAACTAACGGGTTGCTCAACTACAGTACGACCCGTAATCAGTTTGGCCACGGGTGGATTACTGATGGAGATATTTTTAGCGGTTAGCTTCAATACGTTTTCATCCGTGGTAATCGTTACGGTCGGCTCGCCTATAAGAGCTGGTTGAGGAATTGCAGCAATTGGTTCTCCTTCCAGCGAATCGAACTCAGACGAAGTGGATTCGCTGGAAATTTCGGGTAAAACCGTAAACGTTAGCTGAGCCGAATTGTCATACGCATCGTACAGAGTCAAAGTTACCTCATGGGGTTTGCCATCCAGCAGCGGTAAACGGCCCCGGTACGCTACGTTACTCTGTAATTTATAGAGATTTAGAATGTTGCCGTCGGCAATGTAGCCCCGATGATAGCGTTGACCGCTTGTTTGCTCCACTTCATAATTTTCGTGGACATTCATGAATCGCGTTTGCTCGTTCGGAAAACTATTCATGTTGTAAGCAAACACCTCCCGGCCATCGAGTCGGATTTCCAGACAACTGATTCCGTTTCGGTAAGGTGATCCGGTTGTTTTGTCGTAGCCCAGAACTTCCATCCCAATCAGGCCCGATGCCGTAATGGGTTGTGTAATTCGATACGTACCGTCCGTTTGTCGAACGGGTACGTAGCTAATGCGCTGGTATTCGCCGTTAATCCGCGAAGTGGCCGTCATCGTTTTCAGGGCAACGCGTTCGAAGTAAGGTGGAACTTCATCGCGAATTTCGGAGAAGCCGTAGAGCAACGGATTAATCAGATTATCATTGGCATCGCGAATTTCAAAATGCAGGTGTGGCCCGCCCGATCCGCCTGTATTACCAGACGCAGCAATGACTTCGCCTTTCGTTACCGGAAACTGGCCCGGCGCCGGACGAAGATCAATCTCGAAGGTTTTCTTTTGGTACTGGCTCGTACGAAGATACGTGCCGAGTGTGTCATTGAGGGTTTTGAGGTGCCCATAAACGGTTGTCAGTCCGTTGGGATGCTTGATGAAAATGACATTGCCATAGCCGCCCGTAAAAACCGCAATCCGTGATACGTACCCATCGGCTGCCGCATGAACCGGCAACCCTTCACGGCCGCCCGTCCGAATATCGATTCCGGCATGAAAGTGATTTGGGCGCAAATCCCCTAAACCACCCGCCAGCGAATTTGCCATTCCGGGCTGGATCGGGAATAGAAAATAACCTGGCTGGATAAGACCCGCAAGCGCAGAACTCGTTGGGGCGGAGGGGCTTGATGTCGATTGAGGCTGCGTAACACCGACCTGTCCAAACGACTGGCTGAAGCCAACTAAGATTGCAAAAAAAAGGTAACCAATGAATTGTCTCAAAAGCAAAGAAGATAAGTTGACATACGTTCCAGATACGTAGTGCAGAACGGCATGACAGGAACGTTATTTTACGTCGATTTCCAGCATTTTTTTATCCTCAATGTAGGCCGTCAGCTTATCGCCGATTTGCACAGCGCCAACACCTTTTGGAGTTCCGGTGAATAAAATATCGCCTTGCTGTAACAGAAAATACCGGGAAACAAACGAGACCAGGTAATCGATTTTAAACAACATTAAACTCGTATTGCCCAGTTGACGATTTTCGCCGTTAAGCTCCAGACGGAAATTAAGGTTCTGCAAATCCGGATAATCGGTTTTCTGCACGAACGATGAGATGGGCGCAGAGCCATTAAAGCCTTTTGCCAACTCCCAGGGTAATCCCTTCGCCTTTAATTTGCTCTGCAAGTCGCGGGCTGTAAAATCAATACCGATGCCAATCTCGTCGTAATATTTATGGGCAAACTTTTCGTCGATGTTTTTTCCAACCCGATTGATCTTCACCAGAATTTCAACTTCATAATGTACATCCTGCGAAAAATCCGGATAAAAAAACGGCTCATTTTTAAGCGGGATAGCCGTTTCGGGTTTCAGGAAAATGACAGGATCTTCGGGTT